>CAMBHS010000199.1 GCA_945867235.1 Akkermansia muciniphila | reverse complement strand
CCGCATCGAAGTTGTTGGTATAAATAGCAGCTTGTGTTGTCACTCCAGTCAATAGAGCGACACCGGAAGCAGCGGTGAGTAACCGACTGAATCGATTCCTCTTGAACCTTAGCGCGGAGAACATCCGTGCGAAGGAGGGCAGGTTTGTCGGAGACGAGCCCTTTTTAGGCTCCGAACCGACGGGTTGATTATTTTGCATATGAGTCTTTGGGAAGAATTCCTCAGCGGACGGGTTGCCCCATGAAAAGAGCATTAAACTCTGCGAGAATCAAGCACCCACAAGATTCCGAAAGTCTAAGCCGCAAATCAGGGTTTAATCTGCTGTTGGAACACATATTTAGTTAGGGGACAGTTCAACTAAACCAGCCCAGAGACAATTGTGCAACAAAAAAGTGACAAAAAATGAGCGGGGGGTTTTTTGGGGCTCGTCCTCACGATTATAGGAAGTAGGAGTTCGCGAAATTACTGGAAATTGATCACGGACAGACGAGAGCCACCCGTGATTTTATATAGGATATAAACCACTGGTATTAAGGACTTTACAAAACAAATCCCGCTCCTCTCCCAAACCGACGAGGGAAAGAGTGAAATACTGAGTTGAGAAGGCTTATCCGACTGCGAGTAAGCGAATCTCGAAAACCAAGGTGGAATTGGGTGGGATGGCACCTGGGTAGCCGGCTTTTCCGTAGGCCAGATGAGGGGGGATGGTCACCTTGATATCGTCCCCGATGCACATCGTGGCGACGGCTTGATCCCAACCGGCGATCACCTGCCCTGCGCCAAGCACAAAAGCAAACGGGTCATTTCTGTCCACCGAGGAGTCGAATTTGGATCCATCCATGAACCGCCCGGTGTAATGGACAGAGACTGTTTTCCCCTTCACAGCAGGGGAGCCATTGCCTTTGGTGATCATCTCAATTTGTAACCCAGTATTCGACATCGTCAAAGCGTAGGGGTGCTCCTGATGGGAAGCAATTGTGAATGAGGGGTGTGGAGTTATTTTTCCGCAGTTTTTTACTGGCGTGAGATTTAAAAGCTGCATTAATCAGACGAAACTTTCATCTATTAAATGAGTACTATTCTTTGTCGTTTCCAAATTCCCGGTGAATCCCAAGCGCGTATGGGTCTGGTGCGCGAGGGTAAGACTGTTATCGATCTGACGGATTCAGGGGTGGTTTGTTTGTCCGATTTGCTTGAGAACAATTCCGCTTTGACCGCTGCACTGGAGTGGAGTCAACTCGAGACTCGAAAGGAATGGCCGCTTGCGGAGGTGACCTTACTTACGCCCGTGGAGCGACAGGAGGTGTGGGCCGCAGGGGTGACCTATCTGCGCAGCAAAAAGGCGAGGATGGAGGAGTCGGACTTCAGTGCAACCGCGTATGACCGCGTTTATGAGGCTCCACGGCCGGAGTTGTTTTTTAAATCCATGCCGGAAAAAGTTGTTGGTCCTCATGGAATGGTCGGTATCCGACGCGATGCAACTTGGAATATCCCAGAACCGGAATTGGCCTTGGTGATCAATTCGCGTGGGGAACTCAAAGGGTTTACCATTGGTAATGATATGAGTTCGCGGGATATCGAAGGCGAAAATGTATTGTATCTTCCTCAGGCAAAAATTTATGACCGGGGTTGTGCTGTCGGTCCGTGGATCGTCATGGGTGCGACGGAGGAAGAGGCGCGTTCCTGGGATATTGGAGTGACCATCACGCGTGAGAAGATCGAATTATTTAGTGGTTCCACCAAAATCGCGCAGATGAAGCGGACGTTTGATGAACTCATCGGCTACGTCATGCGCAGCCAGACTTTTCCCCATGGCGTTGTGTTGTTCACGGGAACGGGAGTCGTTCCTCAGGATTCCTTCACCTTGCAGGCCGGGGATAGGGTGCGAATTTTTATATCCGGGATTGGAGAGCTGGAAAACCAGGTGACGGTGGTTTGAAGCCAAGGATGGATTACTTCACGTTGGACTGGGTGTTGGCAGGGATGTAATTCAAGGTGTAATAGACCGAAGGATGAAGCAGGGGCTGACCTTTGACGGACTTTATTCCCGGGAAATGCATCTCGTGGACGTGACCCTCTGCCAAGCCTTCAATTGTGAGCCGCGCTTTTAACCCATCTGGAAGATGGCACGCCGTGCATTGCAACCCCGCGAGGAGTGTCTCACCGGATTCCGATTGCCTTGGGGATACCGTCGAGGGAGCAAGAACCGGATGAGTTGGCAAGGCGGACCATACCGTCATTACTTGTCCGATGGCGGCAACAAGGATCACAAAAAGACCCGACGCTCGAGGAGGAATAAATGTCATGGTAATACTGATCGATTTTATCGACAGGCGACTTGGTCGGCAATTGATTCGTTACAAAATCATCACCCACTGAATGGCTAACCTTTTGGTGGCGGGTGGAATTGTTTTTGATTGTCCCCGATGGTGTGGAAACTTACTTTTCTGACAGAACAAAAAACAATGAAAAATATCCATCGATCCTTTGGCGTAGCAGTATTGATCAGCTTGAGTGTTCTCACGAAATCTATAACTGGAATCGAGACCGCCCCGGGTGACGCAGTTCAAAAATCTCCTGCGCGAACTCAGGATCAGGTCGAATTTATCATTGGTCCGAATTATGCGAATGCCCCAGAACTAACAATCCGCGAGGGCGTTCCGCAGGGGGTTCTGCATGAATTTACAATGCTTTCTGAGGAGAGCAAAATCTATCCTGGAATCGCAAAAAACCTGCCGGCTCCTGTGCCTTACAAACGGAAGGTGTGCGTCTATGTGCCACGCCAGTATGTTCTGGGAACCCCTGCTCCGTTCATCATCGCCCAGGACGGTCTGGGTTACACAAATTCGATGCCCAGAATTTTGGACAACATGATCCATGATCATCGACTGCCTGTGATGGTGGCTATTTTTATCAACTCTGGAGGAGGCGATGCCCAAGGGAGCCAGCGTGGTTTGGAATACGATACGGTGTCGGATCGGTATGTGACTTTTATAGAAACTGAGGTGCTT
>CAMBHS010000198.1 GCA_945867235.1 Akkermansia muciniphila | reverse complement strand
AGGAGGGATCCATTTCTTATCGGGCAGGGTTGGTGATCAAAAGTAGTGTGGATGTGGAAAACATGTGTTCCTGCCGGGCGTCGCGGCAGTGGGGAACAATTTGCGCCCACTCGATTGCGGTAGGACTGAAGGAATTGCAAGGGTCGATTCCAGTGGATACTCCTCGACAGGTTTCATCCAATTCTTCCCCTTCCACCACACCTCTTAAAACATCCAAAAATACAAATCGGAGATTGTTACGTGCAACCCTCGGACATCCCGGGCCGTCCGCGGAACTTGCTTTGATATTGCCCCCAAATTTCACCACCGCGTTAAGTAAGGGGAGAGTGATGCTGGTGATCGAAGCCGTTTGGAGTCGAGGACGAACGCCACTCAACGCATTGCCGCTGAATCAACCTTTTTTGTGGTCGGCTCAAGATGGGTTGCTTCTTGACCACCTTGAGGGACTCGCCAGAAACGAAGTTCCGGCCACGCTGATGCTCACGAAAGAGGAGTTTGTCGGTCTCCTGCCATTGCTTGTGGATCATCGGTCAATCACGCTCGGAAGGTCTCACTCAGTTTGTGTTAGCAACCAGCCCAGGCGATCCAAGTTGAGTATAAAATTACTTTCTTCGGGTGAATTATCGGTGCAATTAGGCGCGCTGCCGGACTCGGTTCATGTGATGGGATTTCCAGCCATTTGGACATTTGAGAACAACCAGTTCCAGCCGCTCGGGTTACCGACAGAACTCGCTTCAATGCTGAAAAAGTCCGAGACTATTCCACGTAATCAAGTTCCATTTTTTGTATCCACGTTGGGTAAAATTCGCGAAACGGTCGAGGTCGAAACCGATTTCAATGATCAAAGTTTTACCATTGAAAAACAACCACTGAAAATACGCCTCGCGCTCGCTGGCGGATTGTCCCAGCTCAGTGGGAGTTTGTTTTTTAAATACGGAAGTTTAGAAATTCCGGCTGACAGTCGTGAATTTGGTTTCACAATTCCGCTATCCCATTCGCCGATGTCCTATCTGATGCGAGATGCAGATCAGGAAAACAAGGCCAAGCTGCGGTTTTTGTCGGCTGGATTTGTGTCAGCCTCGACATCGGGTCAACACCAGATTTCAGGTCAGGAGGCGGTAATTCAGTTTTTTGCACGGCATTACGTCCGATTGCAACAGGAGTGGGAGGTCACGCTAGAGGAACGGCTTGAAAAAGTGACGTTGCAAAATCTAGAAAGAATCGAACCTCGATTCGAAATTCAACCTTCAGGCGAACAATGGTTCGATCTTGCAGTTAAATTCAGCACATCCAGTGGTCAACAATTCCATCCATCTGAGATTCAACAGTTACTGCGTTCAGGACGGAACCACACCCGTCTGGCGAATGGAAAGCTGGCTATTTTTGACACAGCGGCAGTGGAGGATTTTCAAGAAGTGCTATTGGATTGCATGCCTCAACAGCACACGGGAAATTACAAGATCCACACATCGCAAGCGGGGTTTTTGGAAACAACCCTGAGCCAGCAACCGACGTGGTCCGTGGTTGCACCCGGGGAATGGCGGGAACGAGCCACACAACAGCGGGGGGAGATCGAACTCAAGCCGCCGCCGCTTGGAGATTTAGAAAAGGTGTTGCGTCCCTACCAAATTCAGGGCGTGGCGTGGCTTCTTTTTTTACGGAACAATCATTTTGGTGGAATTTTAGCCGACGAAATGGGGTTGGGTAAAACACTGCAAACTCTCGCGTTTTTGCAATCAACAATCGGTGCGAAGGATTGTCGTCCGTCGCTGATTGTATGCCCTACATCGCTCGTTTATAACTGGGTGGAGGAGGCCAAAAAGTTCACCCCAGAACTCAAAGTTCTCGCGCTGCACGGAACCAAACGCCAAGAGTTGTTTTCGTCGATTCCCCAAGTCAACATTGTCGTCACAAGCTATGCCCTGATCCGTCGTGACGCAGCGTTTTATGGGGGCATGGAATTCGACACCTTGGTGCTGGATGAAGCGCAGCACATTAAAAACCGCCAAACTCAAAATGCTCAGGCAGTCAAAGCGGTTCGTGCCACCCATCGACTGGTGTTGACAGGCACGCCGCTCGAAAATTCAGTGCTCGATCTATGGTCGATTTTTGATTTTCTGATGCCGGGTTATCTTGGGCAAGCCAAGGATTTCAAGGAGCGGTATGAAGTTCCAATCACGCGTGGTAAGGATGAGGGAGCTCAGCGACGATTGACGCGGAGGGTGCGTCCATTCCTGCTTCGACGGTTGAAACGCGATGTCGCCAAGGAGTTGCCGTCCAAAATTGAGCAGGTGGCTTATTGCGAGTTGAATGCTTCCCAGTTGGAGATTTACCAACAACTCCTCACGCTTGGAAGAAACGAGGTTGAGGAGACAGTGGGACGTCAAGGGTTGACGAAAAGTCGCTTTGCGATCCTCAACGTATTATTGCGGCTTCGCCAAGTCTGCTGTGATCCAAGGCTGTTAAAATTAGAATCACAGAAGCAAAATAAAATCGATTCTGGAAAGGTGGAAATGTTCACCGAGTTACTCGAAGAAGTGATCGATGGTGGGCACCGAGTGCTTGTATTCAGTCAATTTGTCCAAATGCTCCATTTGATCCGCGATTATCTTGATTCGGAGAACATTGCCTATTGTTACCTTGATGGTTCGACGGTTAATAGGGGTGAAGTTGTGCAAAAATTTCAAACAAATGCCGCGATTCCTGTTTTTCTAATCAGTCTAAAAGCTGGGGGTGTGGGGTTGAACCTCACCGGAGCCGACACTGTGATTCATTTCGATCCGTGGTGGAACCCCGCAGTCGAAGACCAAGCTACGGATCGAGCACATCGGATAGGTCAGCAACGGGTGGTGACCTCCTATAAATTAATCACACGTGGCACTGTGGAGGAAAAAATCCTAAACCTCCAAAATCGCAAGCGGGGTTTGATCAATGCAACGCTCCAAGGTGAGGAACAGTTGACCGAAGCATTAAGTTGGGAGGAGATTCAAGACTTGCTCTCTTAGCCCAGAAATAGAAGGTCCGGTGCATCCCGAAGTTGTTGGTCAATTTCAGTTCCAAAGTAAACTCG
>CAMBHS010000197.1 GCA_945867235.1 Akkermansia muciniphila | reverse complement strand
AGGGAGCGGGTCATGGGGTTCCCCAAAAAGCAGGCAAGGGATCTTCCAACTCCTTAGGTTTTGCCATGTTGAATGGAGGGATTCCATGATCTCTTCCAAATTAGCTAACAAGGTTTTCCCGAAATCTAAAATCAATGGATCGGAAGGGTTGGTCGATTGGGTATTAGTAATTTCGATACTCGCGTTAATGGTGGTGGGTGTTTTCTTTATTTATTCTGCCTCGACCGCGACAGATCTGAACAGTCGTCTCTTTCTTAAGCAAATTATTTTTTATGCGCTGGGTGCTGGAGTCGCAGTCGTTTTTTGCATGGTGGATTACGCAACGATTTCCCGGTGGGCCATTGTTTTTTATTGGGTGACGGTGGGATTGTTGATCGCCGTTTTTTTGGTGGGAACCAAGCGTTTTGGGGCGACTCGATGGATCGATTTAGGATTTATACAATTCCAGCCTTCCGAGTTTGCGAAGCTCGCTTTTATAGCGATGCAGGCGAATTATCTCAGTCGCCCTGCCGAGGAATTGCGGTTACCGAGAGTTTTTTTAAAAAGTCTAGGATTGACGCTACTGCCGTTCGTCTTGATTTTGAAGGAGCCTGATTTAGGCTCTGCCCTGCTATTTATCCCGATGGGATTAGTAATGATGTTTGTTGCGGGAACACCGCTGAAGTTTCTGCTCCGCTTTTTAGGCGGTGCAGGGCTGCTCATTACATTGTTACTCGTGGACATTTTATTTGCCCCACCGAGTTGGCAAATCAAGTTGGAGGATTATCAAAGGCACCGTTTACTTGTTTATTTCGGAAAAGATTTTACTCCGCGCGATAGCACACCTGCAGAGCGACAACGTGCCCGTGATTTACAGAGGCAAAAATCCTACAATGTGGATCAAGCCTTGATTTCAGTGGGTTCAGGAGGACTAACCGGAAAAGGTTGGCAACAAGGAACCCAGAATTCTCTGGGTTATCTGCCACGAGCCGTGGCACATAATGATTTTATTTTCTCCGTTATTGCTGAGGAGAAAGGTTTTTTGGGTAGTGTAACTGTCTTAACCCTATATGGATTGATCCTATTTTCAGGGATCAAAATAGCTGGCCAGGCGCGCGATCGTCTAGGCAAGTTGCTGGCGGTGGGGGTGGTTACTTTGCTCTTCAGTCATGTGTTCATCAATATTGGAATGAACATTCGCTTAATGCCTGTGACGGGTATACCACTGCCGCTGTTGAGTTACGGCGGATCTTCGGTGCTATGCTCGCTGATCGCGATTGGTATTTTGCAAAACGTCCACATTTACCGAAGATCTTATTAGACAATATGAGTGATCGCTCATTTTCGAACCGCCGTCGGGGTGCCATGCGCTTCCGACCGGCTGGAGGACACGGAGGTCCACCCAATCGCCCCGATAAAGCTGCCTTGGAGGCACGTGCCGATGCCATTTCGGTCGATAAAAACAACGATTCCGACGAAGTTTTCATCCAAGCCCGTCACGAAGAGGAGATTGAAAGAGCCGAAAATATTGCCGCAGGGATCCCTGCCGAAAATCCAGGGCTTGAACATTCCTCAGACCTAAGTCAAAAAACGAGGACGCAAAATTTCCGCGAACCCAATCGTCAACAGATTGAGGAGGAGGAGAAAGAAGTTCCCTTTAAACCGATTCATGTGGCAGATCCGCGGCCCAAAGGGTTAGTGGACGCGATCCGCTTAGTGGCGACCAAAGTGATGCGCAAGGTCGAACAATTGATCAAACCTCCACCGGAAACCCACAAGGAGGTGATTATTAATGCTGAATCGCTCGAAGTCAGGGTCGCCGTGTTGGAAGAAGGGAAGCTCGAAGAATTCAACATTGAACGCACCACAGACGAGCGTTTAGTCGGGAGCATTTTCAAGGGGAAAGTCCGTAATCTGGAAGACGGACTCAAGGCAGCTTTTGTCGATATTGGATTCGAAAAAAACGCCTTTCTTCACTATTGGGATATTGTTCCTGCCACGTTTGACAGCGGAGTGGAAGTGGTGGAACGCGAAGGGAAGCGGCGTGAACGACCTCGCATCACACAAAAAGACATCCCTCGCCTTTATCCTCCTGGGAGCGAGATCATCATCCAAGTTACCAAGGGCCCAATCGGTAATAAAGGACCACGCGTTACGACCAACCTGGCCTTACCGGGTCGCTACCTTGTGCTTCTCCCAAACTCGGATCAGAGCGGAATTTCCAGAAAAATCGAGAATCCAGAGGAACGCCAGCGGCTTAAAAAAATCGTCCGCAGCCTGAGCATTCCCGATGGGATGGGAGTGATTATACGGACGGTCGGTGAAGGCCAGCAGGCGCGGTATTTTGTTCGAGACCTCGCGTTGCTTCTCGATGAATGGAAAATGATCCAAGAGAAAATTGGAAAACAACCTATAGCAACCTGCGTATTTCAGGAGCCTGACCTGATCGAACGAACCGTGCGCGACTTCCTGACCGAGGATGTAGAAAGAATCGTGGTGGATGGACAGAGGGAGTTCGATCGGATTCGGACCATGATCGCCAGGATATCCTCTCGCTCCACCTCCAAGGTAAGGCTCTATGCGGAACCTCAACCGATCTTTGATCGCTTCAATATCACGCGACAACTCGAAAGTGCGTTTACTCGCCAGGTTCACTTGAAAAGCGGTGGCTACATCGTGATCGATGAAACGGAGGCTTTAGTGGCGATTGATGTCAATACCGGACGCCATAAAGGAGGCAAGGATCAGGATTCCACCATTCTCAAAGTAAACTTGGAATCTGCTGAAGAAATCGCGCGGCAATTGCGCCTGCGCAACATGGGAGGTTTGATTGTTTTGGATTTCATTGACATGAAACAACGCAGAGATCAGCTCGCGGTTTACCAAAAATTAAGGGACGGTCTCCGACGCGATAAAGCAAAAACCCACGTTCTCCCGATCTCCCAGTTGGGCTTGTTAGAGATGACCCGCCAACGCCATTCGGAGAGCGTGCGAGCGGCTGTCTATGATGACTGCGCTCACTGCAAAGGACGCGGCAAAGTAAAAAGCACACTCACCATGAGTGTTGAAATTCAACGCAAACTCGGGGAGATATTAAAAAAACGCCACCGCG
>CAMBHS010000196.1 GCA_945867235.1 Akkermansia muciniphila | reverse complement strand
GTCTCTTCTTCCTCATCAAGGGGGTCACGATGTACCAAGGTTGCCCGAATCAAGGTTCAAACTCTATTGACATTGCAGGACCTAGGAACCAACAGTTAATTGCATGGTTAGATGTTCATCTTCAATGGTCAGAATCGGGATGGCTTTGGGTGCCATTATTCTATTGATCCTCGGCGTTATCCTATTTGTTGCTCCAAAAAATCAGATTCCTTCCAGAAAACATAACAATGTAGATCGACTTTCCCTTGCACGATTGCAGGCGGTTCATAACGATGTCCATCGGTTAAAATCGATCCGAATCGCCAGACCTTCCCCGGTTGGTTGGAATGATTTTAAATGTATTTTTCATGCACATGCGGAGGATTCTGCTCACACGGGGGGCACGTTACCTGAGATGCTTGCTGATGCGAAGAAAGCGGGCATCCATGCGATATTTCTTACAGATCATTTTCGTCCACCACGCGATTTTATTGACGGACGTTGGCGTGGATTGAAAGAAGGCGTTCTATTCGTTCCAGGTTCCGAAGTGCACGGGTTTCTTATTCATCCGATGGAATCCATTCTGGATAAAATGTCCGAACCCAGCTCAGAATTTATAAAAACAGTCACCTCTGGAAATGGATTGATCTTCTTGTCGCATATCGAAGAACGACCTGACCACTCCGTGAATGGCCTGACGGGATTGGAAATTTACAACCGGCATTGGGATGCAAAGAAAGATTTTACATCGCTCTTGGCATTGGCATTAAAACTTACGGATCCCGTTTCCTTGGCTGATCTCGAGGAAGCAATCCGCCTTTATCCTGATGAACTGCTGGCCTTCCAATGCGACTATCCTCAAGTCTATTTAGACAAATGGGATTCTGGGACGGTGACGAACCGTCTCACCGGTATCGCGGCGAATGACTGTCATCATAATCAAGTATTCGTGGTGAAAATGGTGGATGAGAACACGGTGTTACTGGGAACCGTTGTTGATCCGGATGATAAAATGCAAAAAATCACCTCGTTTTTCCGATCAGGAATCAAACAGATGACTAAAGGACGCAAGCCAGGAGATATACTGGCACGGGTGGATGCTGATCCTTACCATCGAGCCTTCAAAAATGTCTGCACCCATGTGCTCGCCACATCGCTCGACGAGTCGTCCCTGCGTGCCTCACTTAAGGCGGGACATGCGTATGTCGCGCACGATTGGATGTGCGATGCCACTGGGTTTACCTTTGAGGCGATGCTGGAGGATGGAATCCCTGTTGCAAAAATGGGAGACGAAGCAATGTTCAAGGAAGGACTGAAACTCGTGGCCAAGTTACCACTACCCGCTTACATACGCCTCATGCGTCAGGGTCGAGAAATCGCTCGAAGCGATGGAACCCCAGAGTTTTCATTTGAGGTCAAGTCAACTGGGGTTTATCGCCTCGAGGCATGGTTGAAGCTGGACGGAGAATTGCGGCCGTGGATTTATTCGAATCCAATCTATGTTAGGTAGCCACATTTTAAGACTGCTCCAATTTGAATTAAATGCGTCGTTCCATCTCAGTTTTCTACCCGGTAGAGATGCGTGCGGCTGCGAAGAAAGAGCGCGTGACCACTCACCGCTGGAGAGGCCATGAATCCATCTCCTAATTGGTTCTCAGCAATCTTTTTGAATTCACGACCCGCTTGAACCACCGTCACTTTTCCTTCCTCACTGCTAAAATAAATTTTATTGTCCGCCGAAATCGGAGAGGCGGAATAGTTTCCACCAACCCGTTCGTTCCAGATGCTTTCCCCTGTTTTGGGTTCCCAGCAAGTGGCCACGCCGTTGTCATCAATGCCGAACAGGAGATTGTTGACATAGATGAGAGATGGTTTTTTGGGGACATTGCGTTTCGATTTCCAAGCAATGCGAAGTTGTGTGGCGAGTTCCGTCGCGGCATTGGCATCGATCACTTCACCAGATTTTCCAGGTTTAATCGCCATGATTTGACCGCTGGACCACCCTGAAGGAATAAAAACCAACCCATCACCTAAAACAGGGCGAGTGCCGGCCGAGTGGCTGGTGCGTTCTTCGACCTGCCAGATTTCTTTTCCGGTGAGGGGTTCATAACCGTAAGTGGCTTTGGCTCCCTGACTCAATAATTGAGGTTTCCCGTCGATTATAGCCACGTGAGGAGTTGCATAGGCCTTTCTCCAATCGCCTTCACTTTCGGGCTTTCCGTCAGGTCCGAGATCCTTGTAATCGAGGGACCTGTTTTGTCGCCAGACGGTTTTTCCCGTCTTTTTGTCCAGTGCAATGAGGAACTGATAGTCGCTCCCATCAAAATTCATGATTAACAGGTTATTATAAATAATGGGTGAAGACCCTGCGCCACGGTAATGGTTGCATTCTAAATCGCGCCTTTCCCAAATGAGTTCACCCGTGGCGGTGTCCAAACACGCGGTTCCAGGAGATCCAAATGTTACATAAACGCGACCTTTTTCAATCACGGGTGTCGGAGAAGCGTAGGTATTGAACTTATGGGCAAATTGGGGTTTCTCAACGGTAAAAAGTTTCCGGTTATGCACGATTTTCCCGGATTTTTCATCGACGCAAACAGCAAACAACTGTTGGCCATCTTCCGTAGCAGTTGTGATCCATATTTGTCCGTCCAAAATCACTGGACAAGACCATGCTCGACCGTGGATGGCTGTTTTCCACGCGACATGCTCGCTTTCAGACCATTGTGTTGGCAGGCCTGTTGAAGCAGAGACCCCATCGCCTCTGGAACCTCTGAACTGGGTCCAAGAATCTTCTGCCTTCGATGTGAAAATGACTGCGAGCAGGAGCGTGAAACGAAAAGATTGAAGGACAGTTGGCATGGACATGCCGACATACTAACCGTGCTTTCATCCGCCTTCAATATGCTTTCAAAAAATTCCCGGGCAACCTTGGTACATCGGGACCCCCTTGATGAGGAAGAAGAGACTCTAAAGGGATGGGGTGGAGCAAGAATATTTTTGGTGAAAGGTGGGGGGCTTTGAGGGCTAGTAAGTCGGCGGGGCTTTTGTAACCACGGGAGCTGTTTTTGCGTGCCGCGTTGTACCAGAGTTGGTAGGTCGATAATTTGGCAAAGAAGTCGGATCTGGAGTGGAAGACTTGGGCGTCGAACAATTCGGTTTCAAT
>CAMBHS010000195.1 GCA_945867235.1 Akkermansia muciniphila | reverse complement strand
CAGCGAATCTAAAACAAATGCAACAATTCGCTCGACAATATTGTTCAATAGACCACTTTATTCAATTTTTTCTACCATTAAAATGAACGAGCAAATTGCTATTCTGGATTTTGGTTCGCAATACACGCAGGTCATCGCGCGGCGAATCAGGGAATGCAAAGTTTATTCCACCATCCTCCCGTTCGACATCTCCGCCGAACGCCTCGCTGCATTGAATCCAGCAGGCATCATTCTCTCGGGGGGACCCAACAGTGTCTATGCTGACAAAGCACCGATGCCTGACCCTGCCCTATTCAAGCTAGGGGTTCCCATTCTCGGAGTTTGCTACGGACTCCAACTCATGGCTCATTTTCTTGGAGGCAAAGTTGAGCCCGGCGAAAAGCGAGAATATGGTAAAGGAACGCTTTCCCTGACGGACAAATCCTGCCCGCTCTTCAAAAACCTTCCCGCTGATCTGCAGATTTGGAACTCCCATACCGATCGCTTGACCAAGTTGCCCAAAGGTTTCAAAGCCGTCGCTGTTTCCGATAATTCACCTTTTGCAGCCGTCGAAAATCGAACGCGTCAATTTTACGGACTTCAATTTCATCCCGAGGTTGCCCACACTCTACAAGGTAAGGAAATTCTTGCTAACTTCGTTCACACCATCTGCGGTTGTGGTCAAAGTTGGAATATGCGGAGTTACTTAGATCAGGCAGTGGAAGACATCCAGCAACAAGTCGGTTCTGAACGCGTCATTTTGGGTCTTTCCGGTGGGGTGGATTCCTCCGTCGCCGCAGCGTTGTTGCACAAAGCAGTTGGCGATCAATTAACCTGTATATTCGTCAATAATGGACTACTCCGCGCCCGCGAGGCTGAGGCCGTCCAAGAAGTTTTTGGCCGCCAATTCAAGATTCGCCTCCACTACGAAGACGCAACGGATCTCTTTCTCAATAGGCTCAAAGGGATTACAGACCCTGAAAAAAAACGAAAGATCATAGGAAAAACTTTTATAGAAGTTTTCCAATCATCGACAAAACGCGTCGGTAAAGCAAAGTTCCTTGCCCAAGGAACACTGTATCCCGATGTCATCGAGTCGATTCCTATTGCCGGGAATCCAGCGGCTATGATCAAGAGCCACCACAACGTGGGGGGCTTACCCAAGAACATGAAGTTCAAGCTGGTTGAACCTCTCAAGTGTCTTTTCAAGGATGAGGTTCGGCAGTTGGGATTGGAGCTTGGACTGCCAAAGGAAATTGTTTTTCGCCAACCGTTCCCAGGGCCGGGTCTGGCGGTACGCATCCTCGGCGAGGTCACCCCGAAGAGGTGCAGCATTCTGCGCAACGCGGATTCAATCGTCGTGGAGGAAGTGAAACGCAGTGGATGGTATTACAAAACATGGCAAAGTTTTGCCGTGCTTCTACCCGTACGCAGTGTTGGGGTCATGGGCGACGAACGCACCTACGACTACACCATAGCGTTACGAGTCGTGGAATCTCAGGATGGCATGACAGCCGATTGGGTGAAGTTACCCTATGAATTGCTGGAGACAATTTCGAACCGAATTTGTAACGAGGTGAAAGGTGTAAACCGAGTTTGTTTCGATATTTCCAGCAAGCCTCCAGCAACGATTGAGTGGGAATAGAAGAGGCATTTCACAATCCACAAATTACGGCACGGATTCGCAAGAAGATTGACTTGCTAAGCTTCGCCATTCGTAGAATTGTTGACACGCTTTACCAACAATTCAAGTGAACCGCGCGGACTCAAATATCCATCCCCAGAACCATCAGATCCGGTCTGGAATTTTTCGTCGCACATTCATCGTATTATTTTGGCTGTTGGGGTTGATCGAGATTGTTGCGCAAACCAACATCGCACCCGGCACAAAAATCTGGATCTTCAAAACAGCGGACGTAATTAGATCTTCAGCGGCGATGGATGAAAATGAGATTATTTATTTTGGAGGACTGGATCGTAATTTATACGCTTTGTATGGAAAAAACGGGTTATTGAAATGGAAATCCTATCTAGGAAACTGGATTCGTTCTTCACCTGCGCTAGATGGTTTAGGAGGTATTTATGTGGGGTGCTACAATTCCAACTTTTATGGAATTCACACAGATACTGGCAAAATACGATGGAGTTTTCCAACGCGTGACCAAATCCATTCATCGCCCGCAGTGAGCACCAACGGACTTGTCTATTTCGGTAGTTTAGATCACTCCGTTTACGCTTTAGATACCTCCACAGGTCTTAAGCGTTGGGAATTTGTCACGGGCGACAAGGTCTGGTCTAGTCCTGCCATCGGACAAAATGGTATGGTTTACATTGGCTCGGATGATGGAATCTTCTACGCACTCAATGGCAAAACGGGTTCCCCAATCTGGTCAGCACATGCAAGCAGGTGCCAAAGTTCCCCAGCCATTGGGAAAGATGGCACTGTTTATATTGGGGATAATGCAGGGTTAATGAAGGCATTTCACGCGTTAACGGGTGTTTTATTGTGGTCCGAAGGAGTGCGCAGTTCCATTTATTCATCCCCCATTATCGGACCCGACGGGACGATTTATCACGGTTCCTATGATGGTTCCATGTATGCTCGCAACGGAGCCACCGGTGTTCTAAAATGGGAGTTCAAGACCTCCAACTGGGTGAGATCGACGCCCGCGTTGGGACGGGATGGCACTCTTTATTTTGGATCAGACGACAATGTCTTTTATGCACTGGATTCTCAAACAGGGCAGGAACGCTGGCATTTCACCGCCAGCGATGACATGTATACCTCGCCCGTAATCGGTCAGGACGGCACCATTTACACGGGTTCCGTCGATGGCACTTTTTACGCCTTGGCCAGCACCAGTTATGGAGGGGCAGCGAATTCGGATTGGCCCATGTTCAGGCACGGCCCTTCCCACGATGGAAGGAGCGCATTCGCGGGGGCATCGCCTGCAACGGCAGCGATTGACGGGTTGATTGTCGCAACAGATTTATTCGAGGCAGCAGGCCACCTACAAATTAGATTTGTCAGAACTCCAACAAGTAATTATCGGCTGCAAATGTCAACAAATCTGGTCACTTGGAATGCTGAGATTCCACTCACTAATGGTTTTGATCCTTCAGTCATGTTCATTCGTATTCCCACCAATACCGCTCAACAGTTCTTCCGGATTAATATCGAACGACCGCGTTGAGGCGGTTTATAATTGAGAATATGAAGGTTTTCGGGCGTGATTTATGGTCATCGCTCCACCGAAAAGATAAATTACCTCGGACC
>CAMBHS010000194.1 GCA_945867235.1 Akkermansia muciniphila | reverse complement strand
ATTCGGTGAAGGTGCCGTCACCGTTGTTACGATAAAGTTGACAGGGGTGAATCTCGGCGTTGAAACTTTCATTGCCTACAAACAAATCAAGCCATCCATCGCTATTAAAATCGAACCACGCGACCGCTTGGGTCGGATGGAAACTGAGGAGCCCCGATTCCTCGGTTAGGTCAGAAAAAGTCCCGTCGCCATTATTGCGTAACAGGGATCGAGGATGGTGTCCTGCGGCACCCTGCCAAGCACCGCGAGGCACAAATACATCGACCCATCCATCGTTGTTATAATCGGTTTGAATCAGGTTTAACCCGCTGACCAAACCTGTGAGTCCGGCTTCTGTTGTGCGTTCTGAAAAGGTGCCGTCTCCGTTATTATGAAACAAACGCAACTGCCCCAACAAATCCCAGGATGAAGTCATGATGTCCAGAAGTCCGTCGCCATCAAAATCTTCAGCGATACACCCACCCGCGAGGCCGATACGATCCAAACCCACCTGGTTGGCTACGTTAGGGAATCGTTTGATGTCATATTCAGATTGGAAATGTTTAGGATCAATCAACCATCTGTTAGGAATTCTCTGGGGGTATTCTCCCACAGTCATGTAAGCGATATTGAGGAGCCAGCGGGCTTGTAGATCGCCGCCGAACTTGTCGAGATGGTCAGTAAGTAATTGGATTGCTTGGCGGGAGGCATGTTGCTTTTTGTAAATTCCTCCCCCTTGAATCGGCATGAGGCAGGAATCACGATTATGCTGAGTTAGGCAATTTTCCTGTTCCCCCAAACGTAGCCAGCACATGGCTTCGTGGATTCCAAACTGGCGACGCTGACGCCAATCGAATACGCGCTCCAATTTGCGTGCCGATTCCTTAAAATTTGAAAATACTTGCAAGGCATTCTCGCTTTGCCCGGATCGCAATAACTGGATGGATAATTGTTCCTGTAACGTCATGGTTCGATCCAGATTTGTGGATCCGAGTAGATCGTTTTGAAGTTTGGAGACCCATGCTTCACTCTGGAAGGAATCGATTGTGTTGGGGTTTGCTGTGGCTGCCTCGGCGATTTTAGCCAGCAGGGAGACCATTTTTTTGGTTCCCACACTTTGGAGGGGCAGGGTGCTTCCATGATTTGTTTGTGCCTGTGCATTGGAGAAAAGCATTAGGCACGTCGAAAAAACTGTTAAAAAAATCGGGTGACGAACAGAGGGGCATCGGGACACAACCCGTACAAAACCACACAACCTCGCAGGAAAAAAGGCTACGGGTGGTGGCTCAATTGCTTTTCGGAAGGCAATATGCACGGGAAGAACTATACGCGAGAATAGTTTCAAAATGCCAATACTTGTCGTTCGTTAGCCCTCATCATCAAATGGGTGATTGCAATCTCAACGTAACTTGTCGTGCGAATAGTGTTCAGGTGCGCTGTTGAAAAGGTGACACGCCGAACAATTTGAGGTTACCTATTCATCTGCCGTTGGTCGATGCCATGTTATGTCAAAATCCACTGATATCAGGGTCATTTTTGCAGAGCTATATTTCCTCCCAGTAACAACACGGGTGCCTCTGAAGTTCGGGTCAGAAACATTGACAGAGGTAACTTGTGCTCGCGTAAAAATTCGAGTTTGTAATGCGGCCGGACTGGTGGCTGAAGGATGGGGCGAGACTCCGTTGAGTGTGCAATGGGCCTGGCCAAGTCCCGTCTCTTATACAGACCGGAATGAGCGATTAAAAAACTTTTGTAAGAAACTCACGGTTGCTTGGGCAAATTATCCATTATTCGGCCACCCTATCGAAGTTGGAATAGATTTTCAAAGGGACACCCTTCTCGGATTGTGGCGTGAGGAGAACCAATCTATGGAACTCGGTCGTGCGATGCCGTGGTTGGCTGCGCTTGTATGTTGTTCGGCGTTCGATCTTGCGATGCATGACGCCTATGGCGAATTGCATCAACGAGATATCTACGAACTGTATGGAGCCCAGTATTTGACGAGGGACCTTTCAGAATTTTTGATTCCTGCGAGCGGTTCCACGGTAACGTTTCATGGGAAATACCCGTCAGATTTTTTAATTCGCCCCGCCCCGACGACGTTGACCGCTTGGCATTTGGTAGGGGGATTGGATCCTCTTGATGCGAGTGAATTAACAGGTGAAGAACCAGAAGATGGTCACCCCGTTTTACTGGAAGATTGGATCGATCGGGATGGACTGACTTGTCTTAAAATAAAGCTTCGCGGAACTGATGCGGGTTGGGATTTGCAACGATTGCTGAAGGTGGGGAATATGGCCGCGAGAAAACAAGTGCGTTGGTTGACGGCGGACTTCAATTGCACGGTGACTGATCCGGAATACGTCAATCAATTGCTGGACCGTGTTCGAGATGATTACGCAACTATTTACGGTAAAATTCTGTATGTGGAGCAACCGTTTCCTTATGAACTTTCGGAGCATCCGATCGATGTGCATTCCGTGTCCTCTCGAAAACCTCTTTTTTTGGATGAGAGTGCCCATGACTGGCGAGAAATTGCGAGGGGGCGTTCCTTGGGTTGGACTGGGGTGGCGTTAAAAACATGCAAAACGCAAAGTGGCGCGATCCTCTCGGCGTGTTGGTCTAAAGCGCATGGCATTACGCTGATGGTGCAAGATTTAACCAACCCGATGCTGGCGCAAATTCCCCATGTCCGACTTGCGGCGCATGTCGGCACGATCATGGGAGTGGAAACCAATGGCATGCAGTTTTATCCAGAGGCCTCTCGTCCGGAGTCACATATTCATCCCGGGCTTTACCAACGTCGAGGTGGGCTCGTAGATTTAAGCACTGTGCGGGGTTCTGGTTTTGGATATCGACTTCGAGAGATACAACGAGATTTACCTCCATCGACCGTGAGCGCGAATCACTTGAGAAGTAGCCTATGAATTATCTTGGGTGAGAACTCAGAGAACCATCTTGATCATGCCTGCATACTGTCGCGGCAGTTCTAGTTTTCGATCGATGAGAAAATTGTCCAACACCTTGCCGATCCAAGCTCGAGAGGCTGTCATTTTTTTGGCGATGAGAAACGTTTGGTCGCCTTGGTCAACAAGGCTGTAATTGTCGATGGTGATACGGATGCTTTCAGATTCACCATGGAGTAAAACCTCCATTCTGATTGCCTTGTTTTTTGAATCCAGTGTCATTCCCAATAATCGACCGTAGGGTTCCAATTGTTGGGATAACCAATGTTCAAATAATCGAGAAACCCCCTTGTCCTTCGCTTGGTTGATGATGTTTGAGAAGGGGTTAATCATTCAGATTGAGTCGTGCGATCG
>CAMBHS010000193.1 GCA_945867235.1 Akkermansia muciniphila | reverse complement strand
CCGGGCGCCGAAAACATCCTCGCCTTGCGCTGCCTCGAACGCAGCCGGCATTGGGACGACTTCTGGAAATTACGGGCCAACCACCACGCCGCCCTCAACGACACCCTAAGCCTCTCCGCCTAATTTGAAGTATTTTGTCCTGCGCCCCTGTTCCGTTCACTTATTGGATGACAATTGCTTCTTCTGCAAAAGTGTTGTAATAGAAAGGATTCCCCCGCTTTTAGGGGTTCAACTGCCGTTTTTAGGGTGATGCTTCTCCGGTGCTCCCTGCCATGGACAAGCAGAACGGATCAGCCGTGCTCAATTTGATCTCGGCGGCCTCCTGGCCTCGGGACATTATTTTAACTTGTCGGCTTGCCATGGTGGGGGTGGCGTGGTTTTATCGGGTCATCCTATGACAAAGCAATTCTTAGCTCTCTTCTCCGCAGCTCTCACTTTGGCGACGGCGACGCTCTCGGCCGATTTCGCCATCCGCGATGGCGATCGTGTCGTTTTTCTTGGTGATAGCATCACGGAACAACGGCTTTACACGACTTACATCGAGGCTTATGCCCTCTCACGCCATCCGGAGTGGAAGCTCTCCTTCCGTAACGTCGGTTGGGGCGGCGATACGGCGTGGTTGCGTCAGCGGGCTCACCCGAATGAAAACCAGCTTTTCGCCGCAGATGAGGCGGTCCAGCAGTCCATGGTCGAGAATTCGGTCAAGCAAGGGTTGGGCCGCGATGTGCTTCCGCTCAAGCCCACTTTCGTCACGGTGAAATTTGGGATGAACGACCATTCTTATCAGGTGTTCCGACCCGATATTTTTGGGGCTTACGTCCGCAGCCAGGCTCAGATCAACAAAGTCCTCTCGGCCAGCGGCGCGCGGGTCGCCTTCCTAACTCCCCAACCGATCGAGGACAAGCGTCCCGATCCGGACAAGGATGTCCGCAACCTGTCCCTTCGCAAATTTTCTGATGGCTTGAAAACCGTGGCTGTCGAGGGCAAGGCCATGTTTGTCGATCAATTCGATCCCTTCCTGGCGATCATGATGGCTGAACGCGCCAAGGATCCTAAAGCTTTCATTGGCGGTGGCGATGCGGTGCATCCCGGTGCCGCGGGTCAAACAATCATGGCATGGTCGGTTCTCAAAGGGCTCGGAGCCTCCGCCGAAGTGTCGTCCATGGCAGTGAATGTTACTTCCAAGGTGATCACCGCCAAGAATTGCGCGATCAGCAACCTTGCTGCGGACGGTGGCAAAGTGGCTTTCGACCGTCTGGACAGTGCTCTCCCTTGGCCGATCGATCCGCGTGGGGAACCGGTCTTGAAATTAGCTCCTGTGCTGGATGATTTGAATCGTTACACCCTTCAAATCTCCGGTCTCGCCGCTGGGAATTACGAGGTCACGATTGATGGTCAGAGCACTTTGAAGACCACTGCGGAAGCACTCGCCCAAGGGGTGAATCTCGCCAATCTCCCCAGTCCTGCCCAGACCCAGGCTCAAGCGTTGCTCGGCCTCGTGTTCAAAAAGAACAATTCCTACTTCAACCGCTGGCGCAATGTGCAGTTGTTTAGTTTCCCTCCCTGGGCTCAAGGCGCGGAGGTCGAAGCCCGCCGGAATATGGAGACAAAACGACTCGATGAAGAGGTCGCTGCTGTCGAAGCCGAAATCGAGGCGATGCGGAAACCAAAATCCCACCATTTCGAGATCAAGCCCAGCGCTTGACCTCGGCAAGAATCACTCTTGCGATCAACGCCCGATCACACCACGGCGGGGGGTTCAAACCCTGCCCTGTAATCTCGGGCGAGAATTTCCAAATTCGCGGGGGGATGGTTGGTGAATCGATGATTCGCCCCGTCCCACCGCAATTCCAGCCCAGGATAACGCGTCGCTTTGACTGCCAGCAATGCCGGCTCCGTGATCCGCACGCCGATATCGAACGGAGTCCACAGCGGCTTTTTTGCCCCAAGACAATTATCGACCCAATCTTTCCAGTGATGGCGGGGGGCGACTTCGGGCAGCGGCTCGTTCTCCACGACTTTTCCCTTGCGGAAGATCGTGACCTTGCCATCCGCCTGTAAAAGCAACGCTCCTTCCTCGCAAACCGTCAGCGTGTGATTCGCGTCCACCTTCATCGCGGGCAGCCCCAACGCGGCGAAGGACGGCATCAACCCGCTGTCGTTGTAATGCACCACAAATTTCTCGCGCGAAAACTTCCCGCCCCCGGGATACGTCAGCGTGCTCTGGTTGTGGGACGAGTGCCCGGTGTTCGCCGCACGGATCGTGTGCGTCAGCACCGCTTCGGGCGATGCCAGATCATAGGCGAAATAAAGCACGTCCAGCAGATGGCAGCCCCAGTCCGCCAGTTGCCCGCCGCCGGTTTCCCAAAACGCCCGCCAACGCCTCGGAGCAATATCGTCATGATAACCGATATCCGTCGCCAGGGGTCCGCGCCACAGATCCCAGTTCAGGTTTTCCGGAACCGGTTTCGCTGCGGGATACGCGCTCCATGGGTCCGCAAAATAATGCCCGCGCTCGATCCGGCCTGTCCACACATAGGCCTCGACCGGTTTGCCGAGCTGGTTCTTCTTCAACACCTCCACCGCCTGCATCCGCCCCGTCAAACACGCCCGCTGATTTCCCATCTGCGTCACCACCTCCGGGCGCGCCTCCAATCCCGCTTTCATCAACCGCAACTCATCCAACTGGTGCACCAGCGGTTTCTGACCGTAAATATGTTTCCGGTGCTTCAACGCGGTCAACATCATCGGCGCGTGATGAAAATCCGGGCACTCCACGATCACCGCATCGAATTCCCCCACCCGTTTCGCAAACGCCTCCCGATAATCCGCCATCTTGAACGCTCCGGGATATTGCGCCGCCACTTTATCCAGCTCCGTGCGGTCCACATCGCAAAACCCCACAAACTCCGCCGCCGCATACCCCTTCAACTGCGAGCGTTGCAGCCCTCCGATCCCTCCCGTGCCAATCTGGAATATCCTTAACTTGCTGTTTTTATTCGTTTGCGCTCGGGCCCTCGACGAAAGTGCCGCCGCCCCCACCGTGAGCACCGCTCCCGTGCTCAAAAAGGTGCGCCGCGTGATAGGAAAAACCGTGGTTGGATTTGCGTTCATAATTGGGTTGTGGATCGCCCCATGATGAACCGATTCACGCGAGGCGCAAGAAAAAGGTCATCGGGCAACCTTGGTACATCGTGACCCCCTTGATGAGGAAGAAGAGACTCTAAAGGGATGGGGTGGAGCAAGAATATTTTTGGTGAAAGGTGGGGTGCTTTGAGGGCTAGTAAGTCGGCGGGGCTTTTGTAACCACGGGAGCTGTT
>CAMBHS010000192.1 GCA_945867235.1 Akkermansia muciniphila | reverse complement strand
ACCTTGCCCCTCTCAAAACAACGCGTACGCAGGACTGTGGTTGAAGTAATTAATAGAGGTGAAGAATAAACTGGGGATTTACTCGTCGGGTTGCTGCCATCCAAAGTATAGTGAACGACACCACTAGGACTGCTCAAGGTAACAAATTGATTGGCTGCGTAAAACCCTCCTGGAAGAGATACCGTCACCGCATCCGTCACCTTACGGATATCATTGGCTGTCGATTGGGAGTTTTCTATACTTGGAGTGGATTCGACGAATTGTTGCCAAATTTCAGGATTCGAAGCATCTCTTCCGTAGGAAACGTCAGGCACCTGCTGCGTGTATCTGATGGAGTCCGTAATTGTGAAGCCCGTATGGGAGCTGGCGGTTAGCCCGAGATCGAAACTAAGATCAGAACTGCCAGCAGACTCCTGATGGACCTCCACCGACAATACGTTATCTCCTGTGACAAGACCCGAGGCAGAAAGATTATAAGTGAAAAAATTGGACTCGTCCGTACCACCCACCCTGTTCACGGTGAGCGTCCTATAATTCACCTCTCCTGCTGGCATGTTCCGCCGCACCACTTCAGTGCCATTGAGGTAGATGACACAACCGTCATCCACAAGGAGCTTCAGGGTCAGACTTTGGTAAATGGATGGATTCGCAACGGAAAAGTGATGCCGAAAATAGGTGGTGATGTGTTTGTTATTGGCAGAGGCCCCGTAAGAAACAACCGTGGCGGGAGAATCCTCATAGCCGAGTTCCGAAGGACCAAAGTTCCAAGATTGGTCATCAAAATTGCGAGCTCGCCATTGGGTGCTTTGATCGCTGCCATCATCCTTGTATTTCCACACCGCGACTGTCGCTGGGGCAACAGGGACAGGACTTGAAGCCTCCACTAGGGTGATGGAACTTAAGCCGGTCGAATGAGAAAGTGTCAGGTGTTCGCCGGTGGAAGCGAGATTGAAGTTCGCGTGGTATTTCTCAGTCACGAAATCCTTCCACGGCCAGTATCCACGTGGAAAGGAGTTACCCGGTTTTGTGTCGTAACCATCCGCCATGATGAGCAAGAAGCCATTGGCAGGAATTGTGGCACCAGAAGGAATTGGCCATTTGAAGGGGTCGGAAGTGTCGTCGCTCAGAAAATACCCAGCTAGGTTCACTAAGGAATCCGTATTGTTTTTTAATTCAATCCAATCGGGATAATCCTCGAAGTCCGTGATGTCTGGATAGGCACGGGTATTGATGGCCATGACTTCGTTAATCACAATTGCTGGCAATTCGGCGCGTAACGATGCGGTAACTAACCCGATCAGACCTACAGTGAAAGCAAACAGGCACTTCATTCAGCGGCGACCATAATGCATTTCCACAATTTTTCAATAGAATGCAGCCACAGGGAGTTCAGCCACTCGAACGAGTCACCAACACAATGGATTCTGCTCCTAACTCAAGATTGAAGAATTAAGAATCGTTCCAATGCAGATGGCGAGTGGGTTAGCGGGTTATGGAGCGGTTCCGACACTTTCAACCGACTCGATTCCTTCGCTCTGTTGTGGAAAGGCTTCGTCAGATTTCGAGGAAGATCGTTCATCAAGAACCAGGACGCCGTGAGGTGGAAGGTCGTAATTACCGGTAAATGTTTGGCCGGTAAGAAAATCGTGCATGGGTTTGTAGAATTGGAGTCGAACCGAAGAATTTTGGTGGTTTAACAGGAAATAAATTTTTGTTCCATCCCGTTCACGCATGCTGACTTCGACCGAATCTGGAACCTTGAGCAAAGGAAAAACACCGCAAAGTTGGCGCAACCACGAGATGAGATCGTAATAAAAAAACTGATGGCTCATGGTGCCAATATAAATGGCTTTTCCTAAACCATATTGGTTCATTGTGATCGCCGGTTTGCCGGCATAAAAATCCTTGGCGTAGGTCGCCAACACTTCGCATTCCTTGGGTTCGATAATGTCACACCAAATTTTCGCAGGATGCAGATGGCTGGTTGGAAAATTGCCCTTGAAATTCAGATGGTTTTCTTCACCCACTGGCAGAGGATCAAATTCCCGCACCTCGAGTCCAAATAAATCGGTCAGGTTATTGGGGAATCCAGAGTCGGGGACGATATGATGCTCATCCACCAATCCGGTATTGCAGGTCGCCACCAATGTGCCTCCATTTTGCACATACAATTTTAAAAGGTCAGCCTCACCCGAAGCCAACATGTGAAGTGATGGGGCGAAAACTATTTTGTATTTTGAAAGATCCTCGGTAGGTCGGGCAAAATCAACGGGTATATTTCGATCGTGCAATGCATTATGGAACATCTGCAAATGTTCACGATAGACGAATAATTTAGAGGGTTGGCGTGGCAATTTGAGACTCCAAGCGTTGTCATGGCTAAATAGGATGCATGTTTCGGCCCGCACTCTGGTGTTTTTAATGGCAGGAGCCAATAGCTTCAATTCCTCACCGATTTGTTTTATTTCTTGAAAAACTCGGTTATCCCCTCGCCCGTCATGAGTCAAGACGCCCCCATAGAATTGTTCCGAACCGATCCGGGGTTGCCGCCAAAAGAAATATAAAATTCCACTGGCACCGCGGGAAATCGATTGATAAGTGAATAATCGCACGACTCCGGGACGCACCAGAGAGTTCACCTCCTGCCAATTCACATTCCCGGCTTTTTGTTCGATAACCCAAAAACCGGAATCACCATCAGGGGTTCGAATATTCTGTTTCTTGAGCGAGCGCAACATGTCCATTTCACAGGCATTCTCAGCGCATCGTGATTTGATCGTGGCGTTGCTATCTACGGAAACAAAATCCAATGCTTCGGCCATGTCAAAATGATCAAAATGCCGCGTCAACGCCCGCAAATTGGTTGTCGTTGGGACATTGGGTGTCATTTCCTTAAGAATCGCAGCCTGGCAACGGATGTAGGCGACACATGTGTCACTTGAAAACCTCATCCAATCAAGAACGAGAGCGGGATTATGCACTGTCGGAGCCTTCATCGGCATCGGAACCTGGGTCCAATCCGTAACCATTTGACTCCAGAAGCGGTTCCCCATGGAATCGTTCATTCGATCAATTGTCTCGTATTTGGCACGTAACCAGGCATGCCAATCGCGACGAGTTTCAACGTTGAAGGAAAACTCAGTGCGATGCCCCCCAATTCCATTATCCAACTGCCAAGCTATCAATTGGGGGTGATTTCCCAGAGCACCCGCCATCGCACGGACTATTTTACGCGTATACTCCCAATATACATCGCTATTTCTACAGTAGGCATGGCGTGTCCCTTCATGGAAGACCAAGCCGTCTTCGTCCAATGGAAGAATTTCGGGATGTTTTTTTGTCAACCACAACGGTGGAGCCGCCGTCGGAGTGGCAAGGATGACCTTGATGCCAGCACATTGCATCACATCCATGACTCGTCGCAGCCAAGCAAAATCAAACTTTCCTTCCTCTGGCTCGACAAGTCCCCAACAAAACTCACCCATACGGACGACATTTAGTCCCGCATGAACCATGAGTTCGGCGTCCTTTAACCAACGCAACTCGGGTTGTTCAGGAGTACCGGCAAATGGGTAAACCCAGTGTTCAGGCTGATA
>CAMBHS010000191.1 GCA_945867235.1 Akkermansia muciniphila | reverse complement strand
CCCGGATTCAAACCGCTCGATTAGACCTTGGATTTCCTCCTCTTGGGCGAGGAGGATATGGGGCGGAATTTCTTTTTTTTTAAGCCGGCCGTCTTTTGACGGGTTTCCTGGATGACCAAGTCTGCGTATTGCCCGGTCAAGCGCTGGTAATGGGAATAGCCCTCCAAGGCGGATTGGACCGCGGGCAGTTCTTCGGCGGGAACATAGCGGGTCTGGTTCTTTCCATCCTGCCAATGCTGGAGCTTGTGATAACCAACCACGTTGGGTCGGTCTTTAAAGGAATAGGTGGAAAGCTTGCCGCGCTCCATGTCGGAAATGGCGGCGATTTGTTGGAGAATTCGTGTTTTATCAGGCTGGTTCATAGTGTGCCTAGCATTCTAGTCACTATAGCCTGAAAAAACAACCGCAAATTCGTGTCTGGAAGAATTTTGTCTCACACCCAACAGATTGGATCATGTCGTAACCTGAAACCTGCCAGAGGCTGGCGAGCCCTTAAGGTTTTGTCTGCACCAAGGCATGGTCATCGGGTTTGACCCCTTTTTTGGAGGAACCAAAGCCATACATGGTTGGCTTGTATTCGCCAATCAAGGAGACGTCGGCCTTGGCGGAAACTTCCAATCCTGCCGCCCAATAGACACCATTGACCAAAAGGCGCCGCAAGCCCTCGTTTTCCAAATCCGTGGCTGCTCCCATGGTTGTCGTCAGGATTTTATTCGTCTTACCTGCTTCGTTTTTATAGAGCCGGGTCCAGACAACCGGTTGCATGGGGTCATTCTTTTTACCTTCCACTGCTGCATCCCCTTCCTTCATCCCTTTCAAAACTTGACCGCGCACAATGATTTTAGCATCAGGAGGAGGCGTTGCCCCATACACATCGCTGTTGCCAAAAATTTCGCCGACCCCCCGGAGGATGACATCCTCTTTAGAACTCGCTTCGACAACTCCACGAGTTGCCTCGACTTTGTGGTGGCCATGATGTGATATCCAAGTCTCGCCCAACACCTGCTTGCCGAAGCCTCCTTTCCAATCCGCACTGTCCCAACTGTATCTCGCATACGGACTCGAAGAATTGCGTCCATAGCTAAAAGCGTGTGTGCTGGTCCGCAAAGCAATGATCGGTTTGCCAGCCAGATAAGCATCGACAAAATGTTTCATGGTTGCATCGGGCCACTCACGAAACCGGTTCAACATGAAAATAACATCCGCCGTATCGAGTGCCGCAGGGTTCGACAAGGAATGTTTCATGTCCGGATTGATCGTGCCGTCGGTGGGATTGATGGAGAATAGAACCGTGCATTTGAAACCATGCCGGATGGCCAGTATTTTCGCCATCTGCGGGAGACCTTCCTCCGACCGATATTCCTCATCGCCGGTGAGGAAAACGATGTGTTTCCCTTTTCCCGGCCCAAAAGTCCCTTCATACGTCACGAAGTCAGCGGCTCGGCTCGGCACCACCAACGACAACAGGCAGATCAGAATTGAAATAATGCGTGATTTCATGGATTTATTATTGGCACAGTTTGGAAAATCCAAGACACTTTGTCCAGTGTTCGCTGAAAATTAGCTTTGAGGCAAAAAAGCGATCCGCCAGTGCTGATTTTAAGAAGATGCCAGCACGGTCTCTAAAAGTTTATTTGCAATCGGGAACCCATGAAAACTTGCCCAATCTTAAGGGTTGGCTTATGGTAATGGATAGGAGTCTGTTAGGTTTCATCTTTTAAGCAATCACACCGAAGCTTCCGTTGTCATGCGGCCTTTAGCTGCGTTTTCTGTAAAGAGTGTGTGACCTGAAAGTAACAATCCTAGACTCGTTTTTATGAAATTCATCTCGAGAATGAAACGTGTTGGAACACGAACCTCAAGGGACAACACAGGTTGGTTATGATGGTCGATGGAATTAAAGAACGGATCGGGACACGCGTGCTTGCCCGCAGCCAGAACCACCTCAGCTACGAGGTCGGTCTGGCGCAAAGTGCCGAGGATATCCGTGCGGCTCAAACGCTGCGATTTGCCGTATTCAATTTGGAACTCAACGAGGGTTTGGAGAAATCTTTTGCCACCTGTCTGGACGCCGATCCATTCGATGAGATTTGCGATCACCTCATTGTTAAAGATAGCCTAACGGGGAACGTGGTAGGCACCTACCGTCTCCAAACCGGTGCCACCGCCGCCGCTCAACTTGGATATTACAGTGCATCGGAATTTGATCTCACCCCGTTTGACCGAATCCGTCCTGAGATCGTGGAATTAGGTCGAGCCTGTGTTCATCGCGAGCACCGCAACCTCGTCGTGCTCGGTATGCTTTGGAACGGAATCGCTAAATATCTGCGGGAGCGCGGTTGTCGATACCTGATCGGATGCAGTTCGCTTTCCTCGCAAAACCCTGCTGAAGGGGCCACTGTTTACTCGGAATTATGTCGCGAAAATCTGGTGGAAGAATGTTTCCAGACCAAACCCAAACCGGGTTGGGAATGCCCTATGGACACAATGGCCTCTGGTCGCGTCAAAGTTCCTAAACTACTCGGAGCCTACCTTTCCCTCGGTGCAAAAATCTGCGGCGCACCTGCCATTGATCGCGAGTTCAAGACCATTGATTTTCTCACGTTCATGGATCTTGGCAGCTTGCCTCCGCGTGCCTTGGAGCGGTATTTGTCGTAAAGGAGAAAAATCAAATTGGCCAGCACCGCACGTTCCGCCGCAAGATTACTAGGTTTTTTGGCTACCTGCTTGGGAGCCTTGTTAGATCATCTTTTTTATGTCCGTTGGCAAAAAACAAACCCCCTGAAAGCTCGCGCCTGCTGGACCTCCCGATGGGGACGCCGTATGGCACGCTGCGTCGGGGTCACCGTGCAGAGCACAGGTTCATTTCCATCGTGTGGACTGCTCACCTGTAATCACGTGAGCTACATGGACATTGCCGTCCTCGCCTCGATCCATCCCCAAATTTTCCTCTCCAAAAGCGAAGTGCGCCATTGGCCTCTGATCGGTTGGCTCACCCTATTCGCCGGAACCATTTACATCGACCGCTCCGACAAAAATGAAGTCACTCGCGTCCCTCTCGCCTTCGAGCCAGCGATCGCCCAAAACCTGGTCGTGACCTTGTTTCCCGAAGGCACCAGTTCCGATGGCACCCATGTGCTTCCCTTTTACTCCTCCCTGCTCGAGCCCGCCGTGCAAAACAGTTGGAATGTCACCCCTGCATGGATTGAATACACGGTCGAAGGCGGAGACGCTCGAAAAGATGCGGCCTACTGGGGTTCGATGACCTTCCTCCCGCACCTGATCAAACTGTGCGGAAAAAAAAGCACGCACGCCACCGTCCACTTCGGCACCCCAATCCCTCCGGGACTCAACCGCAAAGAACTTGCCCGCGATCTCCGAAACGCGGTGCTCAGTCTTGGAAACCGAAACGGGATAAAACAGAGTCATCCACAACCTATTAGTTAGTGGGTTTGGCACGGTTTTCATTTTGGGCGCAGGACAAAATACTTCAAATTAGGCGGAGAGGCTTAGGGTGTCGTTGAGGGCGGCGTGGTGGTTGGCCCGTAATTTCCAGAAGTCGTCCCAATGCCGGCTGCGTTCGAGGCAGCGCAAGGCGAGGATGTTTTCGGCACCCGG
>CAMBHS010000190.1 GCA_945867235.1 Akkermansia muciniphila | reverse complement strand
TAGCGGAGCTGGCAACACGATTATCCTGACAAATCAAGGAACATTGGGGTATCCAACCTCCATCAACTGTCCCGGTCGCCAGATCCTGATGAACAGTGGAAAGATCGACTTGAATGGCACGAGTCAAAAAGTGGGTTATGTCTTCACGGGTAACGATGGAAATTCAGCCATCGTGAACAGTGCAATCGGCACTATTTCAACGCTGATCGTTTGCTACAATACCACAAACTTGGTTTCCTATAAGGGTCCTGCCACACCACAAGGGATCCGCTGCTCACTTGTCGACGATCCTTCCACTGGGGGAATTCTCGCGATTACAAAAGAAGGGGTGGCGATTCAGCCCATAGGTCATTACGAAGGGGATGGATCTGCTGCGCCGAATAATTATCATGGCGACACCACCGTGAATGACGGGATTCTCCAAGTGCTTTCAGCAGGAGGAATCAGCCCGAATAGTGCGTATCGTTTGAACACAACAAAAGGCACTTTGCAGTTGGATTACGCCGGGGTTTCCATAGCGAAATCCCTCTTTATTAATGGGGTCGAAATGCCCAATGGTATTTATGGGGCAGGAACCGCACCTATCAAAGGGGTCGGATTTATTCAGGTTTCCGGATCCTCCCAGAGACCCGTCCTGAATACGAGTTTCTCGGGGACTAGCCTCACGCTCAACTGGCAGGGTGCTGCAGGTGGATTCAAACTCCAGTCACAGACAAATTCACTGATAAGCACATGGTTTGACTACCCTGGGGCGGTGAGCAATCCCATAACCTTCGAGGTAGATAAGGCTCAAGATGCCGTTTATTTCCGGTTAGCCCCAATCCCTTGAGAACTCATTAGGATCCAAGCAGGGAGTGCCAAATTTAGGCACTCCCTTTTTTTTGTTTCCTTTTTGCCCGAAAGAGGCATTTTTCTAGTAGTGCCACCTCTCTACTTTTCAATTAACAGGAGTTTTTTTTCGATAGTGTTCATTTATGAGAATTTCCAAAATAACCGCCTATCGAGTTGATCTGCCGCTTTGCGAAAAATCCTACAAATGGTCGGGTGGTAAATCCGTCGAAGTTTTCGACAGTACCCTAGTGGCCGTCGAAACGGACACGGGGTTGGTGGGATATGGCGAGGTATGTCCTCTCGGACCGTTTTATCTTCCCGCCTACGCGGAGGGAGTTCGTGCCGGACTCCGCGAACTGGGTCCTCATTTGATAGGGGAGCATGCCTGTCAGTTGAATAAATTAAACCGCCGGATGGATTCCGCTTTGAAAGGTCATCCCTATGTCAAATCTGCGGTTGATATGGCCTGTTGGGATATTCTAGGCAAGGCAACCTCTTTACCAGTTTGCGATCTTTTAGGAGGGCGTTATGGGGATGACTTTCTACTATATCGTGCGATATCCCAAGACACCCCCGAAAGGATGGTCGCGATGGTGAAAAGTTATCGTGCGGAGGGATATCGCCGATTTCAACTCAAGGTGGGCGGTGATCCGGATGAGGATATCGAGCGGATTCGCTCGGTCGCCGCGATTTTATGCCCGGGAGATCGGCTTGTGGCCGATGCCAACACAGGATGGGTGCAACATGAGGCGGTTCGAGTCGCACGAGCCGTCAAGGACATAGATGTTTACATGGAACAACCGTGTCTTACTTACGATGAATGTCTCGCTGTCCGGCGCCAATGCAGCCTCCCCTTCATTCTAGACGAATCCATTGATGACCTCAGCGTTTTACTCCGCGCCCGTTCAGACATGGTCATGGACGTGGTGAATCTAAAAATCAGCAAACTGGGGGGATTGACAAAGATCAGGCAGGCTCGCGATCTGTGTATCAGCATGGGGTTCGCCATGACTTTGGAAGATTCGTGGGGCGGAGATATTACAACGGCAGCCATTGCTCATTTGGCTCATAGCACACCGCCTGAGTTTCTTTTTAGTAGCACGGACTTTAATAGTTATGTCACGGTCAGTCATTGCGAGGGAGCTCCCCAACGATTGAACGGTCGCATGTCAGCTTCCACCCGTCCAGGGCTCGGGATCGAACCCAAAATGGATGTGCTCGGCAAACCCGTGCTGGAGATTTCATGAAGGTTACAAAGCATTTTTCACCTTTCCCCCTGCGTTCGAAATCAGTCGGGTGTTGCTTTCTACTTTCATTGTTTTTTCTGAATTCCTCTTTTGCAACGGATTTATCAAAGCCGAATATTTTACTGATCGTTGCCGATGACATGGGGTTTTCCGATGCTAAATGTTACGGAGGAGAGATTGAGACGCCCAACCTCGATTCATTGGCTGCGGAAGGCATTCGATTTGGCCAGTTTTATAATACTTCCCGATGTTGGCCCTCGCGTGCGGCAATTTTAACGGGATTTTATGCTCAACAAGTGCGTCGCGATTCTTTACCTGGAGTTCCAAGTGGATCGAATGGAAAAAGACCCGGCTGGGCGAGATTGCTGCCTGAAATGTTGAAACCGATGGGGTATCGTTCCTATCATTCTGGAAAATGGCACGTAGATGGAAAACCGTTGGAGAATGGATTTGAGCACTCCTATAGTTTGAACGATCACGATCGTTTATTTGCCCCACGCCAACATACTCTGGATGACGTGGCACTTCCCCCTGTTGCCACCAACAGCGGATACTATGCCACGACGGCGATTGCGGATCATGCGATCCAATGGTTGAAGGAACATGCCGAAAAACATGCGAACCAACCCTTCTTTGAATTCCTTGCGTTTACCTCGCCTCATTTTCCTGTCCAAGCTCCTGCCTCGGATATTGCCCGCTATAAGGATCGATATCGGGATGGTTGGGACAAGATGCGTGAAGCCAGGTGGCAGCGTATGCGCGGCATGAAGTTAGGTGGCAGCGAACTTTCAGCCATTGAGCGTGATGTTGGACCTCCCTATGCCCTTCCAGAGGCGATCGCTAAACTGGGAACCAACGAGGTGAATCGACCCTTGCCTTGGGATGATCTCAACGCAACCCAGAAAAAATTCCAGTCTGAAAAAATGGCCATCCATGCGGCCATGGTGGATCGTATGGATCGTGAAATTGGTCGGGTGCTAGCCCAAATCCGATCGATGGGACAACTTGAGAACACGCTGGTAATTTTTCTATCTGATAACGGAGCCAGTGCCGAAATGATGGTGCGTGGTGATGGTCACGATCCGGAGGCGGAGTGCGGCACCGGTGCAACATTTCTAAGCATCGGACCGGGTTGGTCGAGTTTGGCGAACACCCCATTTCGTCGCCATAAAACTTGGGTTCACGAAGGCGGAATATCGACGCCCTGCATCATGAGTTGGCCACGGGGAATTGCCGCCCGCGGGGAGGTTCGGCAAAGTCCTGGACATGTTATCGATCTCGTTCCGACAATCCTTGAAATTGTCGGATCACCAGCCCTTAGGACTTGGCAGGATAAACCCGTCCCGTTATTTCCTGGGAAAAGTCTTGTTCCTGCCATGGTCAAAAATGGAACTGTGAATCGCGATTCGTTGTGGTGGTTGCATGATAACAACCGAGCGTTACAGGTCGGTCATTGGAAGATCGTATCCACTGGCAAAAACGGGGCATGGGAACTCTATGATTTAAGTGTGGATAGATCCGAATCAAAAAACCTCGCGCATGTTTTCCCGGAAAAAATTCGTGAGCTTTCAGCTCAGTGGCTGAGGCAGACTGCGGAATACACAG
>CAMBHS010000189.1 GCA_945867235.1 Akkermansia muciniphila | reverse complement strand
GACACCCTAAGCCTCTCCGCCTAATTTGAAGTATTTTGTCCTGCGCCCATCGACAATTCAGAATCAAACATTCATTTGCCCCCTGTTAACACTTGTAGCATGCTACCGAATGCGTGGTCTTGCTTCGAACATTACATTGGAATAAGTGGCGATCCCAATTGATCCTGCGGGCACTGCTTGTTTCCATGTTCTGCCATGCTGTTTTTATTGGTGTAGGAGAAATTGGCTATCGGGCAGGTTGGTGGAATTCAAGCCTTTGGAATGTGTTAACCCACTCGGCATCTCCAGCCGACGAAAAATCTTGGAATTCAAAAAATCAAACCCATATCTCCAAGTTACTTACCCAGGAGGAGGAGACCCTGCAGTTAACCTTTGTGGAAGTCGATCCTCGTTCCGTCCCCGCCGATCCACCCAAAAACGCGAAATTTTATTCCTCGGCCAGTTCCAAGGCTGCCAATCCTGTCGCTGCCCAAGCCGATAGTCAAAATCCTAAAATTGATGGGACACAGAAATCCGTTCCTAAAACAATTACCGCTGTTAAGGTTGAACCCATTTCTTCCGACCCACGGACGCAATTAGCAACCCCAACTCAACCCACACTTCAGCCCCAGCCCAAACCCATTTCAACTGAAGCTCAGGTGAATCCTGGCAACTTAAATCCTGAAAAACTCTATCCCACTCCGTTACAACCTCTCATCGAAGGGGCTCCCAATATCCAACTGCCGTCCTCACGTCCGCGGACTTTGGCTCAAGCCAAGGCAAATAAAGGAATTATCGAAGGGGCTGCAATGCAGCTAGATGGGGGTGTCCGGCGCATGGCTCTCGACAGTTCGTTGGATGTCAAGGGAAGCCCGTTCGGTGCTTATGACGCTGCTTTTATAGCGGCCGTGCAATCGCGATGGTATACGCTCCTTGATCAAAGGGACATGGTTCGAAATCAAACCGGAAAAGTCGTGATCGATTTTCGATTGAATAAGGATGGACGCATCATTGATTTAAACATCGCCACCACCGAAGTAAGCGAGACCCTGGGTTGGATTTGCCAACGCGCCATACTCGATCCAGCTCCTTACGCTGCGTTTCCCAGTGACCTTCGGCGCTTGTTGAACAGCGATTTACGAGACGTGCGATTCACTTTTTTTTATAATTAACGAACGGAATCATTACTTGTACTATCAATCTATGTGGGAATTTTTCAAAGCGGGCGGTCCCTTCATGTTTTTTCTTGTGGCCAGTTCTATTGTCGGCTTGACCTACATAATTGAACGCGCGTTGGCATTACGTCATGATAAAGTGATCCCCGCAGCACTTGAAACCGCACTTGAAAACTGTCGGGAGCCCGGAGATTTACCGAGCCTCGAAGCGGCCTGCCAAGCAAACCCATCGACATTAGGGCGTCTATTAATGGTGGCTTGCACCCATCTGGATGACCCGCGAGAAGAAACGATTGAACTGTTGCAAACGCGAGCGAGGCAGGAAGTTTCTAAACTGGAACGAGGACTGGTCATGTTGGAAATAGTTGTGGGTATCGCGCCGTTACTGGGGCTCGTTGGGACGATTCACGGATTGATCGGGATGTTTGGGGATTTAGGCAAACTTGGATTGGGCAACAATGCCGAGTTGGCCAAGGGTATCTCCATCGCATTGAATACCACATTCATGGGGTTGATCGTGGCGATCCCATCGCTCACCGCTTGGAGTTTTTTTAACCGGAGGGTGGAGAACCTCACGGTCGAACTGGAAAACCTATGCGATAAATTCATCCGTCAACAATACCGTTTTCGGGCACGCTCCAAATAGCCGCCATGAAATTTGCCCATCGGAAAAAACGGCAGCCTCCGGCGATCATCATTATTTCCTTGATCGATATTTTGATCGTACTCCTGATCTTTATGATGGTTAGTTCGAGTATAAGACAGCAACCCTCGATCAAACTTGCGTTACCCATGTCAACACAACCTCGACAAGGTGGAAGCAGTGAAGCAGTTCTCGTCGTGTCTGTTGCGAAATCGGAACCCCATTTTTATCTGGAAGCAAAAGCCGTTACTACGGCCAAGCTGATGGAGGAACTAAATTCCCGCGCCGCAAAGAATCCGGAATTAAAACTGTTTATTCGCGCAGATACTGACGCCCCGTTTGGTGAAGTCATCAAAGTGCTCGATGCAGCAAAAAAAGCGAATATCAAGGTCGTGAACGCGCTTACCAAACAGGTTGGCGAGAAGTGATCCGAACGCAGAGCAGCGAGCAACACCAAAGGATCACCGTCCATTTTATATGAAGGATCGTTTTCCACCCGGCATTAACAACGCGTTTTATTTCGCTTTGTGCAATGCCTTATCCTTCCAGATCGTGCTCAGCAGTCCCATGGTTCTCTTTGCCAAGTCCCTCGGAGCCAGTGCGACCGTCTTGGGAATCATCACGGGAATGATGCCATTGCTGGTCATCCTACAAATTCCAGCCGCCAATTATATTCCACGGGTCGGTTACAAACGGTTCGTTTTCAGCGGTTGGGGAATTCGCGTGTTGTTTATTTTCGGCATGGCGGTTGTTCCTTGGACAGGAACTTTTTTGAACCAAACAACTCAACTTGTACTTATTCTTTCATTGCTTTTTGGGTTCAATCTTTCTCGAGGAATCTCCAGTTGCGCTTGGTTGCCTTGGATCACTTCGATCATTCCACAATCCATCCGAGGTCGTTACTTGGTGATTGATACTGCCTGCCAAAACGCTTCGAGTTTTGTTGCGTTCATTATCGCCGCGTGGGTTTTAGGTCGCAACCCGGAATCATGGCAATTTGCTGGTATTTTTACTTTCAGTGCTCTGACTGGTCTTTGGAGCCTAGGGTTTCTTAAAAAAATTCCCGAAGGCTCTAGTCCTGGAGAAGTCACCCAATCCGAGACCCCTGTTCCATGGCGAGAAATTGCCCATTACCCGCCTTTTCGTAAATTGCTCCGAATGAATATTGCCTGGTCGATCGGGTATGGAGGGATGATTGCTTTCACAGTGGCCTACCTAAAGAGTCACGGAGGATTTCATGATGGTCAGATCCTGTTGCTGTCATCGGTTTACTTCCTAGGTGGGCTTGCCAGCCTATCCTTTGGCAATCGGATGGATCGTATGGGGAGCAAACCCATACTTGCCTTCGCCGGCGGGTTATGGCTCCTGATTGCCATCGGGTGGACCCTTCTTGCCATGGGGATACTGCCAACCTCAGGCTTGTTGGTGATCCTTCTCGAATTATTCATGGGACTCGGTTGCGCCTTGTTTAATACTTCAAATCTGCGCCTCGGCATGGTGATCAGTCCCGTGATGGGACGCAGCCACTTTTTTGCCGTATTCCAGGTGGTCTCCAATCTGACATTGGGACTCTCCCCCATCGTCTGGGGGTTATTGATCGATGGCCTAGTGTGGTGAGCGATTAGTTCGCTTACAAAGTGTGGCGACACGATCCAAGATGAGTTCGGCGGTGGCGGTCCAGACGAAGGGTTTGGGATTCTGGTTATTGGCGGCGATGTAGTCGTCGATGGCGCTGATGAGTTCATCGACGCTTTTGAAAACCCCGCGCCGGATACGTTGCTCGGTAATCTTGGCAAACCATCTCTCCACCTGATTGACCCACGAACCGCTGGTCGGCGTGAAATGCAGGTGATAGCGCGGGTGCTTCTGAAACCACTTGGTGACCTTCGGCGTTTTGTGCGTGGCATAGTTG
>CAMBHS010000188.1 GCA_945867235.1 Akkermansia muciniphila | reverse complement strand
GGGTTTGCAGAAATCCATCGCGGCGAATAGTCAGTCTCCCATCAGCTACAACTCAGCGAAGCCGGAGGATATTCTTAAGGAGGATAAACTTATCGAACGGTTCAAGGTGAACATCCAACCAGATCGCATTCGTGTGTTGCCTTCGGTTCGAGCGTTCGAATGAGAATCCATCCACTCTAAAGTTTTCATTCAAAGGTGCCGTTTATCAGCCGGCTTAACACCATGCGGTCTTTTATCTGGTCAAACCCAAGTGGCTGAGACAGGATGACCGGCGAAATCGAGCCAGTCGGCTTGATGAAGCTTCGAAGTTGCTGAGTGCTTTCCGTGGTTTCTACCTAACACCTGTGAACTCATTGGTAAACCGTTTCCATGCTCTCGATTAGTGATTTAAAAATATCCATGGGTGGTCGAATTCTTTTCGACCATGCCTCCCTACAGATCAACTACGGTGATAGGGTTGCTCTTGTCGGGCCCAACGGTGCGGGTAAATCCACACTGTTCTCCATCATTCTAAAGAAAATAGAACCTGAGGAAGGAGTAATCGAGCGTGATATTTGGACGACTGTTGGTTTTCTTCCGCAGGAGGCAGAAGCCGTGGGTGATGAGTCGGTTCTAGACCTTGCGACAGGCCGTGCGACCGCTCTGCCTCAATTGGAAAAACGTCTGCATGAGTTGGAATTGGCGGGACAGGTGACGGGTTCCGAATACATGGAAGCGCATGCCAAGCATGATGCGTTGAACGACCCCCAGGCTGAGGCCAAGGCTAAAAAATTACTCGCGGGGTTAGGATACAAAGAAAAAGATTTTGATCGACCCGCGAAAGAAATGAGCGGTGGTTGGGTGATGAGAGCACATCTCGCCCGACTTTTATTGATGGAGCCCGATCTGCTCCTGCTTGATGAACCCACCAACCACCTCGACCTGATTGCATTGCTGTGGTTGCAGGATTACTTGAAGAATTATTCCGGAGCCGTGTTGTTGATTTCTCATGATCGCCAGTTCATGGATGAGGTCGTGACGCAGGTGCATGAAATTAACGAGAAAAAACTGATCAGTTACTCCGGTAACTATTCCGATTTCTTACGCCAACGCGAAGCCAATTACGACAACCAATTGGCCGCCTATAAAAACCAGCAGAAAGAGATTCAATCCCTTCAGGAATTTGCAGACCGATTCCGAGCCATCCCCTCAAAAGCCTCCCAGGCGATGAGCAAACTCAAGCAGATCGAACGGCTGGAATTGATCGAGAAACCATTGGCACCCCGCAAACCCTACCGCTTTCAAATCCCACCTCCACCTCGAGGAGGGCAAAGGGCGGTCACACTCGAAGCCGTTCACATGGCCTACGGACAGCACAAGGTTTATGCTGGCCTTGATATTGAGATTGAACGTGGCGAAAGGACGGTGCTGATTGGTCCCAATGGAGCAGGGAAATCAACATTGTTGAAGATTTTCGCAGGAATTGTTGATATCCAACAAGGCGAAAGAAAACTCGGTCATAATGCCAAGATCGGCTATTTTAGCCAGCATCGCGCTGACACCTTGAATCTTGAAAGCACAGTCCTCGATGAATTGTTGAGCTGTGCTCCTGCGCTAAGGGAGGATGAAGCTCGGGGAATTCTCGGTTCGTTCATGTTCCGTAAGGAAGAAATTTATAAACTGACAGGTGTCCTGAGTGGTGGAGAAAAGAGTCGTCTGAATTTAGTTAAATTCTTGGTGGACCCTCCAAACCTTCTACTCATGGATGAGCCAACCACTCATTTGGATATCACCACGGTTGAATCGTTGACTCTAGCACTGGAACGTTATGAGGGGACTCTCGTGTTTATCTCCCACGATGTTCACTTTATTCGTCAACTGGCAACCCGGGTGCTGCATGTGAACTCGGGTCGTGTCACTTCTTATCCAGGGACATATGACTATTACATGGACAAAGTCGGTGCGGGTGAAGATGCACGAGCGGCTCTCACTGCTGGCTAACCTCGCATTTACCATTTAACCTAACTACCGTATCCTTCGCTCATGCGTATCCTCGGTGTCATTCCGGCTCGATTTGGTTCCTCTCGGTTTCCAGGAAAACCACTTCATCTTATTGCTGGAAAGTCACTGTTACAACGCGTTGTGGAGCAGTGTCAAAAAGCAAAATTATTAAGCGAAATCGTTGTTGCCACCGACGATGAACGGATCGCTGAGATGGCGCGAAAATTTTGCGATGTGGAGATGACTCGAGAGGATCATCCCAGTGGAACCGATCGCATCGCAGAGGTGGCTGGAAGACGATCCTGCGATGCGCTTGTGAATATTCAGGGGGACGAGCCACTTATCGACCCAAGAGTCATTGATGCAGTGGCAGGAGCTTTGGATAAGAACGAAATGTCCACTGCGGCCACACGGATTCAGAGTTTGTCTGAGTTCGAGAGTCCCAACACGGTAAAAGTCGTTGTCAATAAGGAGGGACGAGCCTTATATTTTTCCCGCCATTCGATTCCCTTTGTGCGAGATGCCTCCAGTAGTTCACTAACAGAACAACTCGCGGCTTTTCCATTTTTGAAGCACTTGGGGATTTACGGATATCATCGTGATACATTGTTAAGATTGGTTCGGAACCCAGTTTCGGCACTCGAACAAGCGGAGAAATTGGAGCAATTAAGGGCGTTGGATCACGGGATTCAAATTGCTGTTGTCCTTGTAGATTACGACAGTATTGGAGTGGATGTTCCTGAAGATATTTTGCGAGTAGAAACAATTTTGAAATCGTTCGTATGAAATATGTGTTTGTCACCGGGGGTGTCGTGAGTTCCCTCGGAAAAGGTCTAACGGCTGCCGCTCTAGGCACCCTGCTTGAAAACCGCGGCCTCAAGGTAACCCTGCAAAAATTTGATCCCTACCTCAATGTCGATCCTGGAACGATGTCCCCATTCCAACACGGAGAGGTTTATGTCTTGGATGATGGAGCAGAAACAGATCTTGATCTCGGCCATTATGAGCGTTTTACCCACACTAAACTTTCTCGCAAAAACAATTTAACAAGTGGTCAAGTTTACCAAACAGTTTTAGATAAAGAACGACGCGGTGATTACCTTGGCAAAACGGTGCAAGTCATCCCCCATGTGACTGATGAGATTCAGAAACGCATCGTCGAAGTGGGTGAACTTTCTAATGCGGATATTGTCATCACTGAGATAGGTGGAACCACCGGAGATATCGAAGGACTACCCTTTTTGGAAGCGATTCGTGAATTCGCACTGAATGTGGGACCGACAAATGTATGTTTCATACACGTGACTTACGTTCCGTTCATCAAAGCCGCTGGCGAATTAAAATCCAAGCCCACTCAACAGTCCGTTGCTAAATTGCGCGAAATAGGAATCGTTCCCAATATTTTAGTCTGTCGATGTGAATATTCTTTGAACAAAGAGTTGCGCCAAAAAATATCACTCTTTTGCAATGTTGCCTACGACGCGGTGATCGAAGAAAAGGATGTGGACCATAGTATTTATGAGGTGCCCTTGATGTTGCAGCGGGAGCGAATGGATGATCTGGTCTGCAATATTCTGAGAATTGAAGCTCCGCCTGCCAACATGGCCCCTTGGCAGGAAATCATTCGGAAATTAGTGGCTCCCCAACATCGGGTTCGTATCGGAGTTGTTGGTAAGTATATCGAATTGCAGGACGCTTACAAATCGGTTTACGAAGCAATTATCCATGGAGGAGTGGCCAACGATTGCGGTGTTGCCATCGAAAAAATAGAATCCGAAGACATCGAAAAATTTGGTGCGGAGAAAGCTCTCCGTGGTTTGGCTGGAGTGTTGGTTCCAGG
>CAMBHS010000187.1 GCA_945867235.1 Akkermansia muciniphila | reverse complement strand
CTCGTGGGCAAACGCCTACAGGTGACGCCTACAGCCCAGGATGGTTCCGATTGCCTCTGATGTTACTGGACCCTGTCCAACTCATCCTGACGGCGGAGGCGTATAATTTCAACGATTTGAAGGCGTCCACTCAACTGCAATTTGAAAGGACTTCTTCGAACCCATCCCCTTCCTCATTCGAAGGGCGACTCATCCACTCCATTCAATCATTTATTGTAAACCGTACCGGACAAAAAACGGTGATTGCCGGTTATCCTTGGTTCTTAGATTGGGGTAGGGATTCCCTTATCTGTGCGAGAGGCTTGATCGCCGCTGGATTATTCGAAGATGTAAAAGCCTTGCTCCTAACATTTGGTCGATATGAAGAAAATGGCACATTTCCAAATTCTATTCATGGAGACGACACTTCCAATCGGGATACCGTCGATGCACCACTTTGGTTTGGAATCGTTTGCGAGGAACTTGTAGAGCAGATTGGATCGAGTTTTTATCAATTGAAAGTTGATGCTACAGGAAGAACGGTTCTTCAAGTTCTTGAAAGCATTGGCAACCATTACCTCTCTGGAACCGCAAATGGGATTCACGTGGATTGCAAATCTGGGCTCGTTTGGAGTCCCAGCCACTTTACTTGGATGGATACTCAACACCCAGCCGGGACGCCTCGGGAAGGGTATGCCATTGAAATCCAAGCACTCTGGATTCGCCTGCTGCAACAACTTCATCGCCTGACAGGACTCGATGTATGGGATGAAGTTAAGAATTTGGCGACCACTTCATTGCACAAATATTTTTGGTTGGATGGCGAAGGTTATTTTTCAGATTGCCTTCTCGCACCCCGTGGCTGCGCTGCAGAATTTGGCATTGCGGACGAAGCCCTGAGAAGCAACTCCCTCTTGCCCATATCATTGAGCCTCGTTAATGGCGAACGTGCGCAACAAACGGTTCAAGCAGCGATTCAATGGTTGCTGGTTCCTGGAGCATTGCGATCTCTGGCTCCTAAACCGCTGAGTCGTGGGGCTCCCATTTATTCCAATCACGGACACCTATTGAACGATCCTTTCCATCCGTATTGGGGCAAATACGAAGACGATGAGGATACTCGCCGTAAACCAGCGTATCACAACGGCACAGCATGGACTTGGACCTTGCCATGCTTTTGTGAGGCAGTGGCGAAGGCGTGGAATTATTCGCCCGAGGCAACAACCGCAGCACGGGCCTGGTTAGGGAGTGTCGATCGCCTCCTTGAAGAAGGTTGCCTAGGGCACCTACCAGAAATAATTGATGGAGACGCGCCTCACATTCCGCGAGGTTGCGATGCACAGGCATGGGGAACAACAGAGGTATTACGTGTGTGGAGGTTGCTAAACCAGCCACCCATGGCAGATCCCAGCGAATGATTGCCACTCGTTTTAAGGTTGCTCAGTACCAGGATCGGCACTTGCAGTGCGAGTGAGGTTTCTTTTAATTTTAGCGAGTGTTCAGTTTAAAAGATAAAGTCGCCTTGGTCACGGGCGGAGCCTCAGGGATCGGAGCTGCGATCGCAGAAATATTTTGCAAAGCCGGAGCGATCGTCATCATTTTAGATCGAAATACAGACCAAGCCAGTGAGGTCTCCCAGTTACTACAACAACATGGAGGTCGATGCGAAAATCTTCCGCTTGATGTAACCAACGAGAGCCATTGCGCTGACATTACAGAACAAATAACGAGTCGATTTGGCAAAATTGACATCCTCGTGAACAACGCGGGAGTCGGCCATGTCGGAACTATCATTGAGACGGAAGGGTCAGATCTCGACCGTCTTTATGCAGTCAATGTCAGAGGTTTGTTCAATCTCACGAAAGCAGTTTTACCCGGAATGCTCACCCGCCGAAGTGGGAACATCATCAACTTGGCATCAATCGGAGGCATTGTCGGGATTCGAGATCGCCTTGCTTACTGCACCACTAAGTTTGCTGTAGTCGGATTTACCAAATGTTTAGCATTGGATCACGCACGTATGGGCATCCGAGCGAATTGCATCTGTCCAGGACGCGTGGAAACTCCTTTTGTTTCGGCAAGACTGGCAGAGTATGCCGACCCCATCAAGGCTCGTGAAGAGATGTCGTCCACCCAAGCACTCGGTCGCATGGGAGATCCCCGAGAAATCGCAGCTGCCGCTTTGTATTTAGCAAGCGATGAATCTGCCTTCGTTACTGGCACCTCATTCACCATCGATGGAGGTTGGAGCGCAGGTAAATGAAGATGATATTCACCCAGAACCACTGATAATCTACCTCATGCGATTCAATTTGATCCTTTTCCTGTTTATTTGTTTTCCCTGTTACCAGACATTCGCTGTCCCCAAAATAACTCGCCTGCCCTATTTACAAACAGCAACCCCAACAAGTGTTGTTATCCGTTGGCGGACCGATGAACCCTGTTTGAGCTTGGTGCGATTTGGATCGACTCCAACAACATTGAAAAAGTTAGCTTCAAGTTCAGGAAAATTGACCGAGCATATCGTGCTGTTGGAAAATCTAATTCCCAGCACCAAGTATTTCTACTCCCTCGGAAGCTCAACGAACCGCACGCTGGTCGGTGGAAATGATAATTATTTTTTCGTCACACCGCCCCGACACGGAGAACCGAAAGCAAGCCGGGTTTGGGTGCTTGGCGACGCCGGCACAAATAACTCCGAGCAACGCATGGTTCGTGACTCCTTTTTATCCTTCAGCGGCACACGTTCACCCGATTTAATTCTTTTGCTCGGAGACAACGCATATCCCGATGGAAGCGACAACGATTATCAATTGGGCATATTCAACATTTATCGAGACACGCTGCGGCACGTCCCTCTCTGGCCAACCTTTGGGAATCACGATGCTCGGCATGCCAATTCCGGCACTCAATCGGGTGTTTATTTCGATATCTTCACTCTGCCAACGCTGGGGCAATGCGGCGGCGTGATGTCGGGCACCGAGGCTTACTATTCATTTGATTACGCCAATATGCATTTCATTTGTTTGGATTCTGATGATTCCGATCGATCCACCAATGGTTTGATGGCTAAATGGTTGAAACAAGATCTAGAAACCACGAAACAAACTTGGACCATTACCTATTTCCATCATCCTCCTTACACGAAAGGCACTCATGATTCTGACAGTAAAAGCGATAGTGCCGGTAGGATGACCGACATGCGGAAGAATATTTTACCAATCTTGGAAAATGGAGGAGTTGACCTCGTTTTAACTGGGCATTCGCATGTATATGAACGCTCAGTATTTTTAGATTCACATTATTCCCATTCCACCAATTTTGTAGCGACGCGGAATATCCTTCAATCGGGACTAGGGAGAACCGAACCCTACTTTAAACGAGGTCGTGAACCTCATTCAGGAACCGTTTACGTAGTGAGTGGAAGCGCAGGTCGAGCTGGGGTAGGCAAATTCCATCACCCTGTCAACGCAGTTTCCCTGGCTGAAATGGGTTCATTTATTATTGATACCCAAGGCTCGCGGTTAACAGGGATTTTTTTGAATGGCAAAGGGGAGACAAATGATTTCTTCAATATCCAAAAAATAAGCCCCCCATAATCACCGTGACCAAAATGAGACAATCATCATTTGGGTATTGAAATCTAATTAATCTCAGTGTTCCTCCATCGGAAATGCCCATGCTTTTTTATAACGGAACAGCCCCGGTACATCGTGACCCCCCTGATGGGATTTACCGACTCAGGAAAATACAATGTATCTCTATGAAAACGTGGAACATTCTGCGCCACTGGCTCCGAACGGTTTCCGGCCCCTTGGCCGCCCGTGGGGGGAGGGCGGCCAAGGGGCCGGAAAATTCCGAATCATCTTAACCAAAAAACTTAATCTAATGG
>CAMBHS010000186.1 GCA_945867235.1 Akkermansia muciniphila | reverse complement strand
GTTGGGGCGGATTCGTTCGTCGAGAACACGACCCACAGGATCTTGTAGAGATATAATCGCCTCAAGACCAGCGGCCATAGATTCAATCCGTTGATCATCCAACCTCAGTCGATCCAGAAGCGCATTTGAAAGTCCGGAAATTTCGGCTTCCTGAAGATCGATCGCGTTAGCCTCCTTGATCTTATCGGAATTCTGACGAATAGACTGCGCCATCGCTTCTAGGCAGACATTTTTCTCCGCCGTTGTCAGGCGTGCTAAAGCCTTGGATGCCTGTTTGGCTTGGCGAGCCAGTTGAGTCATTTCATCTGTTAGGGATGATTCCATAGGATTAAGTTATTCAAAAATCCGAATCGTGTAAGGGTAAAGATTCAATGAACTCTACCGAAAGTAACTTGAACAATTCAATCTTGCGCCTCAAGGACTGTCGCAACGGGTTAAAGGATTCGATCTGGATCAACATTTAAGGATCCAGTATTTCGGGTAAGACGCAAACGCCCAATAGTGGAGCCGACGAGGCTTTCGACTCGCATATTGAAATGACCCACAGTGAGATGGTCTCCGGTTTTTGGAAATCCTCCGAGTTGCTGCGTTACCCACCCGCTGGTCGTCACGATATCATCATCTTCGAGGGGTTGACTCACAAGGCTCGCGAGGTCGTGAAGAGGCAGTGCTCCATCCAGAATCCACGTGTCGGCATTTAGGATTTCGATGAGCGGATTTTCTTGATCAAATTCATCCTGAATTTGACCCACCAATTCCTCGAGGATATTTTCCAAAGTCACCATACCCAAGGTGCTGCCATATTCATCGACTACAAATGCCATGTGCAATCTCCGCTCAAGCAAAAGTTGAAGAACTCTCTCAAGTCGCGCGGTTGGGGGAACAAAAACAATTTTTCTAGCAAATGGAACCAGATCGTTTCCACGCTTGGCAGTATGCCTTGCCCCCATCAAGTCCTTGAAGTGAATCACTCCTATGGTGTGGTCGAGATTGTTTTCGATGCAAAGTGGGAATCGAGAAAACCTAGATTTTTCAGCGATTTCCAAGCATTCGCCCATCGAGTTCTCAGTATTCAATACAATCAATTCCTGCCTAGGACGCATGACATCTCGTGCACAACGATGGCCTAGATCTAGAGCGTTTAATAGGATTTCTCTGCCCAGTTTTGTGCTTTTCGCGCCCGCGCCTGAACTGGCAAATAGTAATCGTAATTCCTCGTGTGAATGGGCGGCATCAGATTTTGAATTAAGCTGTAAACCGAGCACCTGCATTGACCCATCCGAAGCCTTGTCCAATAACCACACGATCGGCCAAGTTAGTTTTTGAAACCAACGCAATGGATGCGCAACCCACAGTGAAGTCGTCAGCGGATTAGTGATGGCGAGCCGCTTCGGAACCTGTTCTCCGATGACGATATGGAGAACAGTGAGCGCAGAAAACCCAACCAAAACATTGATGGTATGCCGCGCTTCTTGGGAGGTGATTTGTAAAGTATTCAACAGTGGCGTCAACAAAGCGGAAACCACGGGTTCGCCTACCCATCCCAGCGCGAGGCTGGCTAAAGTAACTCCTAGCTGACAGGCATTCAAGGTGGAGTCCAATTCATTCAGTGCGCATTTGGCAAGTTGGGCTGCTCGATCCCCCTTCCTCAGGTGCTCCTCTAATTGCGTATGCCGTAATTTAACGAGAGCAAACTCTGCAGCTACAAAGAAAAAATTGACTCCTATGATCAGGACGACCAGCAGGATTTTTAATGAGAGTTCGAAGAGAGTCGAGTGTTCCATATCTTAGAACTAGGTTTCCCCAAAGATGACTTTGAAAATGTCATCGACCCCAACAATCCCAACCTCGCGACGGTCACGCCCCAAGACTATGGCGAGCCGTTGGCCGGATTTTTGAAGTCGTTTCAGAGCTTCCTCCAACCTTAAGTCCTCCGAAAAATAAAGGGCGGAGGTAATAAATCCTTGAATGGGTTCGGACGCCCCACGATGGGTTTTATAGAGCAGACTTTTTAAATCCAATAATCCAACCAACGTCCGTTTCCCTTCTACGTCCTGCCAAACGGGTAAATCATAACCGCAATGGTTGGCGACCATAGCAACGATTTCATCGGCAGTTTGAGTGGAGAGAATTGTCGGGAATCTGGAGAAAGGACTTGCGATTTGGCCCACACGAAATTTTTGCAGGTCTAGCACACGATTGATCATTGTTTTTTCTTCTGTGCTGAATCCCTGAGCGGATTCTTGCATGATCTGGCGCAGTTCCCCCCGACTGCTAAAAACCTGACCTGTATATATTTTACCACCTGACCAACGTAAGATTGCGTTGGAAAAGTGAGTGATCAAACTGACCAGGGGTCCTAAGCAGAAGTGCAGAAATCGGAACGGAATGGCTGCTGCCATACAAAGTCGGTTCGGATAATGTCGGAATAGAATTTTCGGAAGGAAATCGCAAATTAAATAAAATAAAACAATCTCACTCAATAAACCAGCTACCAAGGCAGGCCGATTTCCTGACGTCCAGGTCATTAGTAAGGTTATTCCTAAGAAAAATGCGACAAATCCTGCCAATGTATTTGCGACCACAATGGTCCACAGAAAATTCTCAGTGTTCTCTAATAAGTCATTCAGCACTTTGGCTCGGCGAATTCCTTTTCGAACCTGTTGCCGGATTTTCCACCTGCTTAATGCAAACACTCCCGCTTCCATTCCCGCGCAACCGAATGAGACGGCCAAGGCTAAGGGTAGTAGGATGATACTTAGAAAACTCATTGTCTTAAGTCGGATTGCATACCTCTACGGAAAGTTCGTGTATTCTGCGTTCATTAACAACGAGAGCCGTTAGCTTAAGTCCACCCCAATGAATAAATTGCCCCACGGCGGGGATAGTTTCTAATTGTCCGACCATGATCCCTCCCATCGTATCCACCTCTTCGTTGAGAATGAGATCAGGGTATTCTCTCCTAAAATCCTCCGTCCGCATTTGGCCACTAATTCTCCAGAAATCTTTTCCGAGTTTCTCAATAAAAAAACCACGTTCCTCTGGAGATCGACGCAGACGTCCCACAATACTTTCTAGAATGTCCTCTATCGTTACCAAACCTGCCGTTCCTCCAAATTCGTCGATCACTATCGCGAGTCCTCGACGTTGCTTTTGAAGGCTGTGCATGAGTTGCAACAAATTCATGCTCGCTGGAACAAAGGACGGAAGTTCGATCGCTTCGGCTAAGTCAATCTGAGGGTTGGTCAACAAGGCACGGGTATTCAATATTCCAACAATCGAATCTGGCGTTTCATCATAAATAGGGATCCGAGTGTGACGAAACTTACGGGCTGCTATGACCATTTCCTCCTGGGAGAGATCGTCAGAAATACAGGCGAGTGTGGCTCTAGGTTTCATCACGTCTTGAGCCGTTTTTTTATCTAATGAAATGATTTGGAGAATCGTTTGCTTTTCAGAATGTTCAAGAGTCCCCTGTTGGTAGGCCATTTCGAGGAGTTCGGCATATTCCTCATCGCTCAAATTTGGATTGGGTTTGACTGATTTAGGAATAATTTTTTCGATGATCCAATCAATGGTGGTGCGCGCAAACTTTAATAGGGGATTTGTCGTGAGCACCAAAATTTGAACCGGTCGAGCAATGAGTAATGACCAAAACTCAGGTGCTCGGATCGCTAAAATTTTCGGGGTTACTTCACACGCGATCAAAATGAAGAAGAATAAACACCCGAGTAGGGCGATAGGCGATAGCCCTAAATGATTGATCAACCAAAGGGCCCCGGTGACCATCAACCCGTTGCACAACGTGTTGCCAAAAATTAATGCTGCGAGGAGGTTATCTGGATGATTCAGGAGTGTAAGAACTCGGTTGCCGCGAACGGGATGAGCCTCTGCGAGTTGTTGGGTTCTCCATTTGCCTAATGCAAAAAGAGCCGACTCTGCCAGGGCGAAAAAAAAGTTTCCCGCCGCACAAATCAAGATGACG
>CAMBHS010000185.1 GCA_945867235.1 Akkermansia muciniphila | reverse complement strand
GAATCTGGCCGGCCTGCTCAAGCAAGGACTGTGGTGAGATGGAATCATTCATGATGAGCAAAGTATATCGAATGCTATATATGAAAGCCACAAAAAAAACCGAAACCAACCCGTTCGAAGATTTTCGAAGATTTTCGTCATGCACCCGTGATTAAAAGTGGGTGATTAATTCCAAAGAGTTTCCCATTGCTGGTTTGCTCTAAGGGCTCTGAGTTGAGCTAAACTATTGGCGTTTTGTTTTTTCCATGATGTGCCTGCTTTTTTAAGCCTCGCATGGAGCACGTGCCGGTGACCCGATTCGATCATGCCTGAACCGATTGGCAATCCTCCTCTCAACGCGCTTGCGTAATCAAGGTTCTCTGTGCGGTTGGGAAATTACCTCAGACAATTGCGAACCGGAGTTTCTTCCTCTGAAAGGTTCTCTGCTTCCCAATGCTTTTCCAATCTCATCCGTAGAAGTTTTTAGGGGAATTATTTGATGAGTTGGTAGAGGAGATAGGCTGTGGCTCCGCTGATGGGGATGGTTAATACCCAAGCCATGAGCATTTTTTTGACGACTCCCCATTTGATTGCGTTAAATCGTTTTGCGCAACCGACTCCCATGATGGAGGAGGAGATTACGTGGGTGGTGGAAACGGGGATGCCGAAGTGGGAGGCGAGCCAGATGACTGCGGCTGAGCTTGTTTCGGCTGCAAATCCGTTGATGGGATGTAGTTTTACCATCTTATGGCCAAGAGTTTTGATGATACGCCAACCTCCGGCGGCTGTTCCGGCCGCCATGGTGATGGCGCAAAGTATTTTGATCCATGTGGCGATTTCCAAGGATTTGCCAGGGGTTGGTTCGGCGAGTTGGAGGAAGGAAAGCCAAGGTGGAATGTTATCAAAGGCACCTGATTTGGTGCCCGCAACGAGTGCAAGGGCGATGATGCCCATGGTTTTTTGGGCGTCATTGGTGCCGTGCATAACCCCCATCGCTCCGGCGCTTAAAATCTGAGCTTTTCCAAAAACTTTATTGATCAGGCTAGGCTTTAACTTGAGGCAAGTGACGTAGAGCAAGGCCATGAAGGCAAAACCAATGGCGAATCCGAGCATCGGGGAACTGATCATCGGGGCGATCACTTTCCAAAGAATGCCTTTGCCGTTGTACCAATGGTCGGCGGCTGGCTGTGACCAAATGATGGCTGCCCAGTTCCCATGAGCTGCCGCGAGGGTAGCACCGCAAAGTCCGCCAATCAGTGCGTGGCTGGAGCTGGAGGGGATACCGAACCACCAGGTTATCAAATTCCAGATAATGCCACCGAGCAGGGCGCACATGAGAACCTTTGAGTCGACGAATTTTGCATCGACTAAACCGGAGGCGATGGTTTTTGCGACGGCTGTGCCGATCAGTGCCCCAATGAGGTTGGTGACAGTGGCAAGTAGGATGGCCTGCCGAGGTGTCAATACTTTGGTAGAGACGACGGTGGCGATGGAATTCGCGGTGTCGTGGAAACCGTTGATGTATTCGAACACCAAGGCTACCAGAACCACGGTGAGGATTAGCACCATGGGAGATTAGGAGTTCTTTAACACGATGTGGGAGATCACGTTGCCGGCATCACGGCAGCGGTCTGCAACTTTTTCGAGCATTTCGAAAATGTCTTTTAAGAACACGACTTTTATGGGGTCAGAGGTAGAGGAATAGAGTGTTTTCAGGAGTTCGAGCATCAATTTGTCAGCTTCTCCTTCGATGACCTGCAATCGGTCGTTGTGGGCTTTGATTTTTTCCAAGTTTTCACCGGCTCGCATGGACTGGACCATGGCGAGCAAGGTCTGAGTCGCTTTGTCGAGCATGAGAACTTGGCGGGTGATATCCACGTTGTTGATAAATGCTGGGGCAATTATAATTCGTTCGGCAATTTTCTCGACTGTTTTAGGTATTTTGTAAAGGCATACCGAAAGGGCAGCTATGTCCTCGCGTTCCAAAGCGGTCACGAAAGTGGTGCAGAGAGCTTCGCTAATTTCGTCAGTGGTTTTTTTTTCTTTGCGACGGGAAAGAATAAATTCATCAAGAGTTTTTAATCGATCGGGGCTCTCGAGAAATTTGGATAAGGACTGGATGCTGGTGTTCGCTTCGCGGGCACTGGCTTCCAGAAGATCAAAGAACAGATCTTTCTTTCCTAGTAATTGCTGCAAGTTCAACATACTGACGGTTCTTCTATTCTAATTGACGAGAGGATCAAGCCTAATCGGTTTATCGGATTCAATCGCACTGAGGATCAAAGGGCTGTTATTGGTTTCATGGTTGCGGAACGGTCGAGCTCACGGCAGGGTGGACGGAATAATTCCATGGAGAGTCAAAGTATAATTTTCACGGATACGCATGCCCATTTGGACTTTCTAGATTTTGCGGATGAGTTGTCGGAGGTGGTTGAGCAGGCTGGAAAGGCAGGGATCCATCGGATCGTAAGTATTGGCACGGATTTGGAATCAAGCCGACGAGCGATTGGATTGGCTGAACGCTTTCAGGGCGTGTATGTGGCGGTGGGGTGGCATCCGTCGAATGTCGAGTCCGCACCTGAAGATGTTCGTCCGGAGTTGATGGAATTGGGGCGGCACCCCAAGGTTGTGGCGATCGGTGAGACGGGTTTAGATTATTATCGACTTCCTTCCACAACGCCGGGGCGAACGATCGAGGAAAACGAAGGGTATAAAATTCGCCAAGCGAAATTGTTTGATCAACATCTGGAAGTCGCGGCGGCGCTGGGATTAAATTGTGTTATCCATCAGCGGCAAGCGGCGTTCGACACGATTCAGCAAATGCTTCCCTATGCGGATCGTGTGCGAGGGGTTTTTCATTGTTTTGTGGATACCCCAGAATTCATGCGGCAAGTGGTAGAAATGGGGTCACTCGTGAGTTTCACTGGGATTATCACCTTCAAAAATGCCGTTTCGGTGCGGGAAACGCTGAAGGAGACCGCATTGGAGGATTTGATGTTGGAAACAGATTGCCCCTATCTGGCTCCGGTTCCCTACCGTGGCAAACGGGCAGAGCCCGCTTATGTGCGTGAGATAGCAAAGGCAGTGGCCGAGGTTAAGGGGGTGTCTTTAGAGGAGTTAAGTCGGGTAACTGAAAGAACGGTTCGACAGTTTTTCAAAAAATTGCCTTCTGAATGATGTTTTTTGCGCCCAGACATTTTACGCAGAGAAGGGTGATTTCTTGGATGAACTTGCGTGCGTGTTTGTGCCTAGTGGGATTGTGGGGATGGGCAGGATCAGTGTTGGCGATTCCTCCCCAGCAAATTCAACAAATGATTCATCGCCATTGGGAGGAAGCAGTGGTGGCGTCGGAGCTGAATGTGACGAGCCTCGCTCAGGGAGAGGATGGGTATCTTTGGATGGGGACAACAGAGGGACTGGTTCGTTTTGATGGGGTGAGGTTTAGTTATTTTCGGAGGATCGAAGTTCCTGGGTTAATTCATGATAATTTCAGGACATTGCTGATGGCGCGCGACCAGACATTGTATGGTGGGACGGTGGAGGGAGGGTTGGTGCAGATGCGAAAGAAAGAGTTTCGATCCTTTCTCAAAACAGATGGGCTGTTGGATCAACATGTGACTGCATTGGCGGAGATGGAGGACGGGACGATCGCTATTGGAACCTATAATCATGGAGTTTTTCTTCTCCGAAACCAGACAGTCACACATGCATCCATAGAACAACTGCAGAATGTGAGCGTGAACTGCCTTTTTTATGCGGATCAAGCCCTATGGATTGGGGAATTGGAAAAGGGGATTGTTGGTCATTGGGATGGGAAACACTACACCCGGTTTACACTTCCCAGCGGTTCAAAGGTGGGGGCGGTGCAATCAATCGTCAAAGGGCCTGATGGATTTCTTTATATCGCCACCTCCAAGCAAGGCTTGTTTAAGATGAAACCCAAGGTCGGTGAGGAGGTGCGGCGAATACCGGGTCCTTCCACCGGTTTAGGAGGATCGGGGGCGATGGCTTTCGATTCT
>CAMBHS010000184.1 GCA_945867235.1 Akkermansia muciniphila | reverse complement strand
TCTCCTGAATCCACACTCGCAACCACTCGATATCTTCGGATCCAATCAGCCGTCCTTGCAATCGTTGTTTTACTTCCATCCCAGAACATTGAACCGATTTGATCCGGTAGTCCAGCCTTCTCACCAACAACTTCGGGATGCTCGGCTTGTCGAAGGATGACAAAAATTCCGATTGGCGCACCCGGGTTTCTGAGCCTATTCTTCGCGCCTGATTTTATGGCCACGATCAAACCATTTGCCGCTTTACGACCCCGAACCGATCTCGCTGCTCGCATCTGCGAACTGCCTTATGATGTCATGTCATCGGAGGAAGCCCGCGTGATGGCAGAGGGCAATCCACTGAGTTTTCTCCATGTGAGCAAACCCGAAATCGACCTTGCCCCGGGAACTGATCTTTATTCAGCCGCCGTTTACAACCAAGGGCTGGAGAACTTCTCCAAACTGATTGACGCTGGGTATTTGATCCAGGATGCGACGCCTTGTTTTTATTTGTATCGGCAAATCATGGGGCAGCACACCCAACTGGGATTGGTCGCAGCGGCTTCCTGCCAGGATTATCTCGATGACAACATCAAGAAGCACGAACTCACACGACCCGACAAGGAAGATGATCGCGTGAGGCATGTGGAGACCCTCAACTCACAGACAGGTCCCGTCTTTTTAACTTATCGCGCCAACACAACTCTGGACGAAACATTCGCCAGGATCGCCGCCACAATTCCCGAGGTTGATTTCACGGCTAAGGACGGCGTTAGGCATACGGCATGGGTGATACAAGATCAGTCGATCGTAGATTTGATCGAGAGGGAATTTGAACAAACATCCAAGTTGTATATTGCCGATGGGCACCACCGCAGTGCCGCCGCAGTTCGCGTTTACCAATCTCGTGCGGGAGCGGGAAACAGCGGACGTTTTCTTACGGTAATTTTTCCTCATAATCAGATGCAAATTCTGCCCTACAATCGGGTATTGAAAGATCTGCATGGTTTAACATCGGAAGCGTTGATGAAAGCGTTAGGTGCCATTTTCAATATCACCACTCCCGGTAATCCACGACCTGAACACAAGCACGCGTTAGGAATGTATTTCGAGGGGCAGTGGCACACACTTGAATTTCGTCAGGAGTTTATTTCGGGCTTAGACCCGATTGAGAAACTCGATGTCACCCTAGTGCAAAAACTCGTCCTCGGTCCGCTCTTTGGAATTGATGATCCGCGCACAAGCAAGCGGATCCATTTCGTTGGCGGGATACGTGGCTCGGCTGAACTTGAAAAATTAGTGGATTCGGGCGAGCACGCGTGTGCGTTTTCCATGTTTCCAACGAGCATCGAAGATCTCATGACGATCGCGGATGCAGGCGGAATCATGCCACCAAAAAGCACATGGTTCGAGCCGAAGTTGAGGGATGCCATGTTTTGCCACATGATTTAAAAATCAGAACCCACCCAGGACGAGTCCTGAAAATTGGGTTGCTAGAATTTTATAGAGTCACCGCAGGCGAAGAACCTGCAGAATGATTTCATTCGGCAGCGTCGCAAAGTTTTTTACGGATCAGGCCATTGTTTGCGATGACTCGGTAAACGTGATCGTGATTTACGGGTTCAGACCAGAATTCTCCCCCAGCGCATTCAAGAATCAAGCCACCTGCCGCGATATCCCAAAGGCGGATGCCGGCTTCCCAATAAGCTTCGAAACGCCCTGAGGCCACGTAGGTCATCGCCAACGCAGCCGCACCCATAAGCCGGACCTTGCGCACCTTTGGAACGAGTTTCGTAAAACGAGGCAGCATCTCATTGAGAGTGGCGGTACTTTTGGCAAAGCCCATCGAGATTATAGATTCCTCTAAATTTGTGCGTGGGCTCACTGCGATTTTACGCCCATTCAACCGCGCCGATTGACCTTTGATCGCCGTCCATAATTCGTGGCAAAACGGATCAAGAACCACACCCACCACCGTCTCGTAATCGTCATCCGGATTTCCACCACTCGAGGCGATGATTGATTGCCGGCGTTGCAATGCGATCGAGACACAGGCATGAGGGATGCCGTAGGTAAAATTGACGGTGCCGTCAATGGGATCAATCACCCACCGATAGTCCGCCAGAGGATCCCCTGAGACGCCCTCCTCGCCCAAAATGGCAGCCTCAGGCCAGAAACGCAGCAGGATTTTTTCGATCGTTTTTTGACAACGCACATCCAGTTCGAGTTTGATGTCGTGCTGCTCCACATGGTTCATTTTCTTGGGGCGATGGAGGTTTTTCTCCATCAACTCGCCCGCAGCCTGCGCCGCTTGCACCGCCCAGTTTAGTGCCAGTCTTAGGTTTTGTTTTCGCATATCGTTGCGGAATAACTCGCACTTCTAACTCTTGCCAGCCGGTGATTTTGGCTTGCCCACGGACACGGGACTGAGCCCGCGCAGTTTCTGAATGATTCCTGGCAGATGCTCCAAGGCGTGATCAATATCCGCCTCGGTATTATAAATACTGAGACTGAACCGCACCGCGCCTTGCGCGAGTTTGGCTTTCAATCCCATCGCCGTGAGGACGTGGGAGGGTTTCAACGATCCCGTTGTGCAAGCGGATCCGCTGGAGGCACAGATTCCCACGCGATCCAGCATGAGCAGAACGGCCTCCGCCTCGACGCCGATAAAGGAAAGGTTGACCGTGTTGGGCAGCCTGGGTTCGCGTGCCCCGTTGCGCACTGTTTTCGGAATCGTTGCAAGAATCGTTGTTTCCAATCGATCCCGCAGCTTGCGGACTCGGATATTTTCCTCATCCAGTGTGGCCATGGCCAGTTCGGCGGCACGACCAAAACCTATGATGTAGGGCACATTTTCTGTGCCTCCACGCCGTCCACGTTCCTGCTGCCCTCCAATAATGTAGGGGTGGAATTTGACCTGCTTTTTGATGTGCAACAATCCAATGCCTTTGGGCGCATGGAGTTTGTGCGCGGAGAGGGATAGAAAATCAGCCCCGATATTCCGGACATCAATCGGCAATTTTCCCGGCACCTGCACCGCGTCGGTATGAAAGGCCACCTCGTGCGAACGGCAGATGGCGGCGATTTCATCAATCGGAAAAAGGACGCCCGTTTCGTTGTTGGCCCACATCACAGACACAATCGCTGTGTCGGAGCGAATTGATTTTTCCAACAAAAAAAGGTCCAGAGTGCCATCGGGCTCGACAGGAAGAAAAGTGACGTCGTATCCCTGTCCTTTAAGGGTGCGGGCGTAATTCAATGTGGCGGAATGCTCGACGACCGTGGTGATCACGTGCCGTTTGCGAGGGTTCGCCAGCAACGCGCTATGAATCGCCGTGTTCGTGCTCTCCGTGCCGCAACTCGTGAAAATAATTTCCCGAGGATCGGCGTTAATCATCGCGGCAAGCTGTTCCCGAGCGTGGTCGATATGCTGGGTGACCTGATTGCCGAAGGAATAGGCACTCGAAGCGTTTCCCCAATGCTGTTCAAAAAATGGCAGCATGGCTGCAATCACCTCGGGGGCTACCCGTGTGGTTGCATTGTTGTCCAAATAGCAAAGCTTGCGGGTTTCCATAATGGCGATTCCGGTTGGTGGGAACCGCTCGAACTCGATCGACAGGACTCCTCTCGATCGCACTTTTCATTAAAGCGGAGTCGTGCCCACAGGCGCAACATAGATTTATCTGGCAGCGTAAAAATCAGCCTCTTATTTTGTGGCAAGGAATCGAGAATGGAGCCGCACGAAATTCCACCCCTTCAAGGCATTTCCATTGGACTAAGACCCGCCCCCCATTTCTCACGATATTATGGCAACTCTTTTAACTTCGTGTGTCAAAGCTCTTTAGAAATGTCCCCTTAAGAACTCATGAGATAATGTCCCCTTTTGGTTGTCTGCCCTTGGCCTTGGGGGATGGAGTGAGGCCGGAGCGTAGCGGAGGCCGAACGGAGTCCCCCAAGGCCACCGTTTGCTCGGCTTGCTCCGCGTGCTGGATTTGGCCAACTTGCCCCCCTTTCCATGGATGATTCGCCGCAGGCTTCC
>CAMBHS010000183.1 GCA_945867235.1 Akkermansia muciniphila | reverse complement strand
TTAGGGGGGCTTGCCTGCAATCGGCTAGGCTTGGTTTTGATTCGATCGAGGTTTTTCCCTGCGGGCCGGATGATCCCGCTCTGGCTCTTGCCAGAGTCAACTCCATCGAAGGTCAGGCCGGTTGGATCACGGATCTGACCCAGTTGCCCACTGTTCCCCGCCTTCAAACCGCGAACCACCGGTCCTGCGGTGTGCCTGTCCCTGAGGGCAGTTGCACCCTGAGGTTGCTTCGAATTGACGGACAGAAAATTGGGCGAATAATTAACGGTCAAGCCTATGAATCAAACCACCTCAAGACGAACGCCTCGCCTATTTGAAGAGAGCTTCAAACGGGAAACAGTCAGCCACCGGCTACGGGCTGCCATCCCTTCAGGATGGGAGCACCGCAAATGTGACGAGCCAATTACTCCGGCCGGCCGGCGGACAATTCCTTGAGCATCTGTTCGACCGTGGCGAGGAGAACCGGCAGGTCCTTTTGCACCGCGTCCCACAAAACTTGATAGTCCACGTCATCATATCCGTGGCTCAAGTGGTCGCGTGTGCCGGCGATTTCCTTCCACGGCACGGACGGATACCGCGATCGCAACTCCATCGGTAATCGTTTCACTCCTTCGCCGACGATTTCCAGAAACCGCTCCAACGCGGCGGTTGTCAGCCAGTCGGCCAGCAACTGCTCCTTGGATTAGTCCGCGCAAATCGTATGGAGACGGCGGATGGCGTCTTGTATCTGCCGCAACGTCACCCGAGGGTCATGCGCGCTCATAAATCGGAATTGCTTCCCGGCGCACCGTCGCTTCGATGTAAGGGTTGAGGCGCGAACAGAAATCCACCCTGCGGCCCATGATGGCGGCCAGCGCCTCGCCATAGCCGAAATAGCGAAACCCAACCCCGTGCAAGGCACCCGGCTCGAACTCCGCCAGCACATCCACGTCGCTGCGCGCTGGATCGAAATCATCGCGCAAGACCGAACCGAACAGGCTTAACTTGCGGATGCCTCGGGCAAGGCAGAACTCCGCGATCCTCTCGCGGTCAATCTGGATGGGCAGTTCAGCAACGCTCATGACCTTGATTCTCACTCAAACCGCCTCCGCCTGCAATCCTCATTCCGCTTCTCCCTTCAGGATGGAACCAGCACACCACCAACAACAACGCCTGCAAATCGCCGTGGTGGCGGGGATGCCGGAGGCAGCTGAGCCTGTAACCGGTGGTTAATGGTAGCGGCACCACCGGACACTGGATTCCGAACACCGGAACCCAACATCCCCCACCTCCCGCATCCTGAAGGGATGCCAGCACAATTAATATACCGGTCGTCGAAGGAGCCCCCGGATTTCCGGAGGAACTGCACCACTTCCCGAAACGCCCCCCGCACCCTACGAACGAACGAACACGAGCCCCCCACCCGCTCACGGTCTAAGTTACGGGCGGGACATTCGATATAGCGGGAGATGGCGTCCAAGATGCTTTGGGCGGTTTTTCGGCGTTGCCGATGTCAACTGCCGTGTCAAAACGGGCTGATTGACCAGCCTTCGGATGGGCGATACTATTAGATTATGCACGCCATCGAATTTACAACCGAGTTGAGTGAGTCACGGATGCTGAGCATTCCGCAAGAGATTGCCGATCAGCTTCCGAAGACAGGCAAAGCACGCATCATTGTGCTAACCGAGGAATGGATCGGGGATGCCGAATGGCGCTTGGGCACATACCAGCAGTTCCTCCGTGATGATTCTCCAGAAGACGCCATTTACGACTCCTGCCGATGATGTTTGGCGAAATTTTCATTTGCCAGTTCCCGTTTACATCAGGAACCGAAAGCAAAATTCGACCGGCACTTGTGCTGTTTAATCTCCAGCAGGACGCCGTTATCTGTCGTGTAACCTCAGTGAATCATACAGGGACGCTTGATGTTACACTCAACGACTGGCAGTCAGCGGGATTGCTGAAGCCTTCGGTCGCACGTCTCGACCGACTTGTGACTGCGGATAAAAGCGTTTTGGTTCGACGGCTTGGCACGCTGAGCAGCACTGATTTGGAAGCCATTCGTGCCAGATGAAACCTGCACATGGTGCTGTGACCTGACAGGTCTGACCCTGCGCTGAGTTTGAGTGTTTGACCAAGCACTAATCTCATCTGCCTTCGCCCACCGCTGTCTGGTGGCGGATCTCAACTGTGACTTGCCAGAGTTTCCCGTCTTCTCTATAAATCTGGGAAAACTTGGAACATTTATGGGGAAACATTTTCGCTTTTTAAGCCGTTCATTTTTTTTGTTGGGGATTGCATCCGTTTTATTACCCGACAGGGGTCTCCAGGCGGCAGACTGGCCCCAGTGGCGGGGTCCTCGCTTTGACGGTTCGAGCCCTGAAAAGAATTTACCAGAATCATGGAGTCTAACTGAGGGTGTCGCATGGAAAAAGCCGCTCCCAGCCCGAGCTGGTTCCACTCCAATCACTTGGGGGGATCGAATTTTCCTCACCTCCCCTGATGCCAATAAAAATCTGTTGCTACTCTGTCTCGACCGCAAGACCGGGGACATCCTCTGGCAGAAGGAGTCGGCGGTTGGAGATCGCACCGGGGAACGCAACAACATGGCGTCGCCCTCGCCTGTGACCGATGGAAAAAGTGTGTTCGCTTTATTCGGCACGTCGGACCTTGTGGCTTACGATTTTGGTGGTGAAGAACTTTGGCGCAGGAATTTGGGAAAAGATTTTGGAAAGTTTGCCATCATGTGGCTCTATGGTTCGAGCCCGCTGCTCTACAAGGGCAATCTGTATATCCAGGTGCTTCAACGCGATGTGGCGAATGAATATTCACATGCAGTTGACGGTAAAGTAGAGCGGGAATCATACCTCTTATGCATCGATCCCAAGACAGGAAAAGACCTGTGGCGGAGCGTTCGCCCGACCGATGCCATTAAAGAATCCAGTGAGGCGTATTCGACCCCCACTCCGTTTGAAGGCGCGCAAGGAACGGAAATCGTCCTTTTGGGTGGAAATTACCTAACAGGCCATAGCCCCAAAGATGGAAAAGAACTTTGGCGTGCCGGTGGGTTGAACCCCAAGCAGGATCCTTGGTGGCGGATCGTTCCATCGCCTGTGATGGCCGATGGAATCATTCTCGCCTCCGCTCCAAAACGTGATCCGGTGTTTGCCTATAAAACAGGCGGCAAAGGGGATATCACGGCAACACATCTGGCTTGGAAAATGACGGAAAACTCCACCGATTGGAGCACCCCTTTATTTTATAATGGGAAGATTTTTGTTCTCGATGGAGATAAAAAAGTTCTCTCCTGCGTGGATCCAAAAACGGGTGAGAAGAAATGGTCTGGCTCTCTCAACGTCAAAGAAATCTTTTGGTCATCACCTACTGGGGCTGATGGGAAAATTTATTGCATCGGCGAAGGAGGGACAGTGGTGGTGTGTTCCGCTGGGGATGAATTCAAAGTGCTGTCAACAATTCCCATGGGCGAGGGTCCATGCCGCTCCTCCATCGTGGTGGCGAACGAACACCTTTACATCCGCACCGCACAAAACCTTTACAGTATTGGAAAATGACCGGCATCGCCGGCGGAGTTGATGGAAGTGCTGCCCTATAAAATCGCCACTCTACTTTATGCTTTTGATCGGGAGGATCGGGTTCTCCTGATGCAACGGGCAAAGGAACCGAATCAAGGGCTGTGGAGCCCAAGCGGTGGAAAACTGGAAACAAGTATCGGCGAATCCCCTCACGATTGTGCGATTCGAGAGGCGGAGGAGGAGTTAGGAATTGCGATCGAGTCCAGAGATTTGCATTTAACAGGTTTGGTGAGTGAACAAGGTTATTTAGGGCAAGCCCATTGGTTGATGTTCCTTTTCGAGATCAAACCAAGGTTGACTGCCATCCCCTCTCCCCATCCAGAAGGAAAATTTTCGTTTTTTACCCGGTCAGAAATTGCGAACTTGCCCATTCCGGAAACCGATCGCGAGACAATTTGGCCACTTTTTTGGCAACATCGCGGAGGTTTTTTTTCCGCCCATTGTTCCACCGCCGAAGGGGTTTCGAATCGCTGGACTTTGGAGGAATCAC
>CAMBHS010000182.1 GCA_945867235.1 Akkermansia muciniphila | reverse complement strand
GATACATTGTATTTTCCTGAGTCGGTAAATCCCATCAGGGGGGTCACGATGTACCGGGGCTGTTCCGATGTGGGTGGGAATGATCTTTGCGATTTCGACCCTCTGCCTATAGGCTCAATCGTTCTATTGATGAATCAATCTTCTGATCAGTCCAAAGCGAACCTTGAATCACAGACATCTGTGCTGCTCGCAAAAAAAATTCGTCCTGAGTTGCTGGCACCAGCCGGCGATTGGGACTGCGCCAGAGCTGCCGTCGAGAATGGAGCTGACGCGATCTACTTCGGACTGGAACGATTCAACGCGCGGATGCGTGCTCAGAATTTCACCGTGGCCGACCTTCCCCCGTTGATGGAGTTTCTCCACAGACGCGGGGTAAAGGGATACGTGACATTCAACACTTTGGTATTTGCCGACGAACTCGTTGAAGCAGAATCTTACCTCCGCGCCATCATCCGAGCGGGAGTGGATGCTGCGATTGTCCAAGACATCGGAATCTGCCGCATGATTCGGTCCTTATCTCCCGATTTTCCCATTCATGCTTCGACCCAGATGACGATCACGAGTGCTGCGGGCGTTGATTTTGCCCGTGACTTAGGTTGTAACTTAGTCGTTCTAGCACGTGAATGTTCCATCGCCGAGATCGTTAAAATTCAAAAGGCACAATCCGATGCGTCTGATCGCATGGTTAGAGAGTTACCCTTGGAAGTATTTGTTCATGGGGCTTTATGTGTGGCCTATTCCGGGCAGTGTCTCACGAGTGAATCCCTCGGTGGACGGAGTGCCAACCGTGGCGAATGCGCCCAGGCATGCCGCATGCCCTACGATCTCATCTCCGACGGTGAGAAAGTGCCACTAGGCGATAAACGCTATTTACTCAGTCCACAGGATTTGTCCGGGCTGGATGTTTTGCCGGAGTTGGTTCGCAGTGGAGTCGCGTCCCTCAAAATCGAAGGGCGCCTCAAAACCCCAGAATATGTAGCCAATATCACCCGAGTTTATCGCGCTGCATTGGACAAATTGGCATCAGGAGAAAATGAGCTCAGCACTCCTCGCGATCGTTACGATTTGGAAATGGGATTTTCACGGGGCCTTTACACCGGGTGGTTTCGTGGGGTCAATAATCAAGAATTAGCACACGCACGATTTGGTAAAAAACGTGGCGTCCTAGTGGGACGTGTGCATCGAATCGGACGCGATGGGGTGGAGATTGAATTGCAATCCACACTCAAAGCGGGTGACGGAATTGTTTTCGATGCAGGCAGACCCGACGAGAAAGAAGAGGGCGGGCGCGTGTTTCTCATGTCAGTGTTGGAAAACGATCAAAACCGAATTGCCAGCCTGCGATTTATGCCAGGTGCGGTCGATTTTGAGCGCATATCGAAAGGGAATCTCGTTTGGAAAACCAGCGATCCTGAACTCGATAAACGGCTGCGCCAATCATTTGCAGGAGAGAAAATCCAATTCCAACGTCCATTGGATTTTGAGGTTCATGGTTCGTTAGGCAATCCCCTCACTCTCATCGCGCGGGATACCGAGGGTCACGTTGCAAAAACAAGTTCCAAAATGCCGCTTGTGAACGCAGCTTCGAAACCCTTGGATGAAACACTTTTGCGCGATCAGCTCGGACGGTTGGGAGGAACACCGTTTTCCATGGGAAAACTGGATTCCTTCCTCGAGGGGAGAGTTTTATTGCCGATCAGCGAACTCAATCAATTACGTCGGGCACTCGTTTCTGATCTTGAGGAGCAACGTCGGCGACCCAGACAATGGCAATTGGAAGATCAACCTTGCGCTCTAGGAAATGATAGGAAATCCGTATCAGAGAAAAACATCCCAGCTGAGTCTGAATTGATAGTCCTTGTTCGAACCATGGAACAACTCGATGCAGCACTCGAGTGTGGCATCAAAACCATTTATGCCGAGTTTGAGGATCCCAAAAGGTATCGCGACGCGGTATCCAAAGTGCATTGTTCAACCTCATGTGATCAACGCCACTCCACTTTGTGGGTGGCTCCGCCAAGGATTACAAAAATGGGGGAAGAATGGATTTTAAACCTCGTGCGTTCGAGTCAAGCGGATGGTTACCTCATCCGCAATTACGATCACTTGAATTATTTCGTCGGTGAGAGGTGCATTGGGGATTTTTCGTTGAATGTTGCGAACGGTTGGACTTCGAAATATTTTCTCGATCGATTCACCATGGAACGCCTCACGGTCTCCTATGATTTGAATTCCCAGCAACTTGAATCCTTGCTCAAATCCTCCGACGCCTCTCGCCTTGAAATAACGCTTCACCAACACATGCCCATGTTTCATATGGAACATTGCGTGTTTTGCGCGTTTTTATCCGATGGAACGGACTACCGAAATTGCGGGCGACCTTGCGACACTCACGAAGTTAAACTGCGCGATCGAGTGGGAGCCCTTCACCCACTCAAGGCCGATGCAGGTTGCAGAAATACAGTTTTTAATTCTCAGGCTCAGACAGGTGCTGAATTCGCCTTACGTTTCCAAGATCTTGGGGTGCGACATTTTCGGATCGAATTTTTGTTGGAAAATGCAGCGGAAGTCACACGCACGATCACCCTCTATCGAAAGCTGCTGCGTGGAGAAATGACGGGGCTCTCTCTCTGGAAGGAATTAAAACTCGTCAATCAACTGGGTGTGACACGAGGTCAGATGGCTCAACGAACGTAAGAGTTCAAACTATCTCAACCCAGCGTGATGACGTTTTTAATCCCTGTTTTCTCCTCGCGGACCAAGAGTTCGCGATAATGCTCCATTGAATAACGACCCGTGATGACTTGATTGAGAGCTTGGGGCCAACGGTTTTTGAAAATGACCAAGTCCTTTATGGCATTTTCAAATGCGGCTCGATCTGCATTCACCGTGCCGACGATGGCCTGATTCTTCAAAACGAAATTGCGCATCAACTCATCCGCCATCACCGGAATCGCTGGTTTTTGAGATGGAATGCCTGTGAAAACGTAAATACCGTTCATCCCAAGAACGCGCATGACATCAAAAGAAACCTTGGAAACCCCGAGAGCTTCGTAAATCAAATCAATATTTCCGACACGTTCAGCCAGTTGTTGAGGCGTTTCAACCTCGGAGGAAATGTAGGTGGCTCCGAAGGACTCAACTAGGTCGGCCTTCATGTTCGGCTTCTTTGATCGAGAATAAACAAAAGTCTTAAACCCTCGAGCAACTAACGCCATCGCCCCTAAAATACCGATGGGTCCAGCCCCTAGAACGACGGCGTTCAACCCTTGTCCCATCTGGTTTTCAGGTGAATTTTTTTTCACCCACGGAAGTCGAGATTGCGTTTTCCAAACCTGTGCCAAACCTTTTTCTGCAACAGTCAGTGGCTCCACGAGAACCGCACAATCTCGCAGCGAAACAGGAACAGGGTTGAGATATTTGTCGTGATCCACATAAAACTCGGTCATGAATCCGTGAATTCCATTAATCCCACGCTCCCGAAATCGATTCGAGAAACAAAAATCCTGCCGATCCTCCTGGCACGACTGGCAGGTTGGATCGTCACAAGGACGACGCACCGAAGGAACCACTAAATCACCAACTTTCAGACCCGTTACTTTTGTCCCTATTTCAACGACCTCACCTAATGATTCGTGACCCAACACCAAGTAGTCCTGACCCGCAGGGGGTGCCCCATAAACGAATGTGCAAATTTCCCTATCCGTGCCGCAGATCCCAATTTCCAAGGCCTTCACCTTCACCTCAAAGTCATCACTAATGAGCGGGTGGGGATGGGAATCAAAAAGGCAAACTTCCCGTTTTTTAGGGACAACCCCGATCGCACGCATTGATGGTAAACTCATGACGTTAAGACTGGATATATAAAAGGAGAGGCGATGCTTCCGTCGAGAATTTTTGTTGAATAACCTCGGAGATGGGCGCAGGACAAAATACTTCAAATTAGGCGGAGAGGCTTAGGGTGTCGTTGAGGGCGGCGTGGTGGTTGGCCCGTAATTTCCAGAAGTCGTCCCAATGCCGGCTGCGTTCGAGGCAGCGCAAGGCGAGGATGTTTTCGGCGCCCGGC
>CAMBHS010000181.1 GCA_945867235.1 Akkermansia muciniphila | reverse complement strand
CATTACTTTCACAAAACGGCGCATGAGTCAACCATACTTCGGTTCGTTTTTTTCTCCTATTCAAGGGCAATTCGGTAGCTGTTGTCGGATCGTCAGCAGCGTAGGCAAAGCGAAAATTCCTGCTTTCATCGTGCTCGTGAACTCCTTGGCCCCTGTTGTCTCAATCGTCCACCGTTACCAAGTCGAATTCCGGAGTTGAGTTTAGAGGTTTTTCGAGGAAAAGAGGCGATCGCGGTGGGAACCACTGCGGGCACGGCCCCGCTCACCTACCAATGGAGTAAGGATGGTGTGAGTCTCGCCAACGGTGCCAGCCAAACATTTTCTTTAGCAAGCACCGCAGTGGCGGACGCCGGACTTTACGTCGTCACGGTCTCCAACAGTGTGGGTGTTGTCGCGAGCCAAGCAGCACTGTTGACGGTGAACAACCCCCCTCCAGCATTCAATACGTTATTGCTCCAGGTGACCACGGATATAACAAACCCGATTTGGACGCCAATTGCCACGAATTATGTGAGCGGCAGCGAACCCCGAAGGTTCTACCGATTGGTTCCTCAGTAAAACGAGGGTGAGTGAGGCGCGGTGGGGTCGATGGATGGCCCCGCTCATTTCGTTCATTTCCTAGGGTGCGCGGGATTTTCTGGGGTGTTTAGGCTAGGTTTCGGCTTTGGAGTTCGTTCAAGGTCCATTCGTATTCGGCGACCAATTGATCGACGACATTCCGCTTCTTGATCTCTCCGGGGAGCACCTCCCAGGTGTAGGTCTCCATCTCAATATGTTCGCAAAGCGTTGGGTCTTTTTGGAGCACATCCATCACGCCTTGGAGATGGTCTGCGGTGGTTTCAAATAGGGAGGTCGGTGAGCTGTGCAGGGGGATGTGAAAATGAATGCGCCACTCGGGAAGCATCGACTCTGGAAAATCGGGAGCCTCGGCAAGGGCGACGTCCAAATCGAGATAGCGCTTGAGTGGGCCCGTGCCGAGACGCTCGATGACTTGGTGGAAATAAACCGTGTCCACAAAAGCCCGCAACGCCTGCCGACGCTCCTGATTGGGGCGCACTTTGAGGGCAGAACTAAAATGCAGTTTGCTAATCTTGATACCGTTTTGTTTTAAGAGCCCCAAGGCTTCCTGCGGATTTTCATATTCCACAGCTAGGTGGCACGCGTCATAATTGATCCCCAAATGGCGATCCAAACGCGCATCGTTGGGGTGATCCTGACGCAGGGTTTCAAAAAAATGTACGGCCTCCTGTGTTGTTTCCAAGGTGCATAAAGGTTCCGGCTCCAGACCTAGGTGCAATACTTTTCCTGAACGCTCGGACAACTCCGCGACATGTTCCACAGTGCGCCAAACCTGCCGCCGCATCGCGTGGACTTGTGCCTCGTTCGTGATGAAGCGTTTGAAAGACAACGGCACGGTGCTCACGCTGCCGGAAACCCCGTGGGGAACCAACTGAGCCAACAGATCAAACAATCGGTTTGTGTAAACGACGCGCTCATCGGTCGTCCAATCAGGTGCATAGACCTGTTCCTTGACTCGGCCGCCGTGGAAAACTCCGTAAGGAAATCCGTTGATGGTGAAAATGTAGCAATTCTCACGATCCAACCACCTTTGAAAATCAAGCAGCGTTGCGGGTTCGCTCAACTCTCGCGAGGCCTGATCTCCGAGCCTGAGCCCGATGGCGTAGGGTTGCCCAGCCGCGACCCGATCCCGCACCGCGAGTGTGTGGATGCGAAGGGTGTCAAAAGTCTGAGCCCAAGTTTCGCCTCGATGGATATTGGTGCAGTAGGCGAGATGCAAGCCATGCTTAAGTTTCATCGTAGAAAAATTGCATGGGTTGGGTTTTGTCCCTTAGTCAACGGGGATTTCAAATTTTGGACACTGGCTTAAAAATTGAATCGGATTTCGATAAATCATCTTATCGATTGTGTCGCGGTTGTAGCCGCGTTTTTTCATCTCCAAGGCGGTTCTCGGGACAGCCAGAGGCACGCTGTGCCCCCAATCGCAGGCACTATTCATCCAGATGCGATCGGTTCCAAAAAGGTCCATGATATCGATGGCGCGCGCGGCGGTGCATTTCGACTCTGGATAAAGGGTCATGCCCGCCCAGAAGCCGCGATCCAACACCATCTTGACGGTGTGCTCCTCCACATGATCGATAATCACGCGTTCCGGCTGGATGCGTTTGTCGTTCTTGAGCAAATCCAGAATCAATCGTGTCCCTTTGAGTTTGTCCTCCAGATGTGGGGTGTGCACCAAGATCAGTTGGTTATGTTCCGCAGCGAGATCAACGTGTCTTTCGAGCACTTCGATTTCATTGCGGCTGTTTTTGTTCAACCCAATTTCGCCCACTCCCAGCACTCCCGGCCTCGCGAGAAATTCCGGGATGATGGCGAGGACATCTTCCGCCAATTGAAGATCCTCAGATTCCTTGGGGTTGAGGCATATCCAGCTATAATGCTGAATGCCATACCGCGCGGCGCGTTTGGGTTCTTGATCCGTGAGCTGTCGGAAATAATCGTAAAAGCCCTCGACGGAATTGCGGTCGAAGCCGGCCCAGAACGCAGGTTCGCAAACCACGACACAACCGGCGGTGGCCATCTCCAGGTAGTCATCCGTCGTGCGGCTGACCATGTGAGCGTGGGGTTCAATATAGCGCATGACGAAAGTTATCGAGTGGAACGTTTTGAAGGCTTTGGAGCGGGTGTCCGTTTCTTCAGGATCGAACCGTCCCACGCTCCACAGGCTGCCTTACCGATCGCTCGTTCGATCGGTTCCTTGCTGGGGTCGCTCAATGAGAGGAGGACTTTTTCTATCCGGCGGGACTGGCGACCTTGCAGGTGTGCCACGGCATCGCGAATTGCGCCCAGCCGAAAGTCTTCCTTACCTTCGGCTCGTTCCACACGGTCAAGAAACGCGGCGAGATCAAGCACCTTGCTGCGAGCCTCCATGAAATAAAGATCCAAGACTTGCTGTCGTGTCATAACTATTACTCGAAACTTACAACACCGAGATTTATTTGCACGAGGGAAAAAAACGCGTGTCTGACGGTTGGACTTTTGGAAATCGATCCCCCATACTTTCGCGCCATGCAAAAAATTGAGATCGATTCTGCAGTAGATAATGGAGTTAAACGCCGCGAGTTTTTGAAGGGGGGGTCCATAGCCGCGTTTATGGCCATGCTAGGCGGCATTGAGATCACCGGTAATGCTCAGGACAAAGTTTTGGAAGTTCCCAAAGCCGATCCCAACTTTAAGGAAAAACCAACCGCACCCCCGGTCAATTTCGCTGTGATTGGATTGGGGACGTGGGGAAAAGAGTTAATCGCCACTCTGAATCGATTGCCCAACGCACCGGTGGTTGCGGTATGCGACCATTATGATGCTTCGTTGCGTCGCGTGGGTGATACCGCTCCGAAGGCCACGAAGCACAAAGATTATCGCGAAATCCTGGAAAATAAAGCGGTCCAAGCGGTGATTGTGGCGACGCCCACGCATCTTCACAAAGAGATTGTGCTCGCTGCATTGCAGGCGGGCAAACATGTCTATTGCGAAGCTCCTATGGCTCACACCGAGGAGGACGCCCGCGCGATCGCGGTCGCGGCAAAGAACGCGTCTCACCTGATTTTCCAAGTGGGTTTACAAAACCGTGGAAATCCCCAGCACCATCACGTTTTCAAATTTGTTCGTGCGGAAGCTTGCGGCAAATTGGCTTCAGGTCGTGGACAATGGAATAAAAAATCATCTTGGCGTCGGGGTTCCCCCAATCCCGAGCGTGAATCCGCGTTAAATTGGCGGTTGAACAAAAATTCCACCACGGGTCTTGTGGGAGAACAGGGGATTCACCAAATCGACATCGCGGCATGGTATTTCAATGCGATGCCGGTGGCGGTGACCGGATTTGGTTCCGTGATGCATTGGCGGGATGGACGTGAAATCCCGGATTCGGTGAGCGTGGTTTACGAATTCGCCAATGGTGCCCGTTATGTTTTTGATGCCACGTTGGCCAATTCCTTCGATAGCGCCTACGATGTATTCCATGGCTCCGATGCGGCTGTGATGATGCGTGAACAACGGGCTTGGATGTTCAAAGAGGTGG
>CAMBHS010000180.1 GCA_945867235.1 Akkermansia muciniphila | reverse complement strand
TCACGATCACAAATTTGATCCCATCCCCATCCAAGATTACTACTCGCTCTATGGGGTGTTTAACAGTTCCTCCGACACGATGGTTCGATTAGGAAACACGAACACCACAGGACGTTCAGAATTCGAATCGGGCCTAGCTCAGCGACAACAAAAACTCTCCGAAACTTACGAAAAGAAAAAATCGGAATTAGTAGATCGAATGCGAGCTAAGGTGCGCGATTATTGGGTGGCACTACCAGGGGTGGACAAATTACCTACCGACGATCATTACGAAATCCGAGGACTTGACGACTTGAACCCCACAGTCGTCCGCCAATGGCAGCAGTATCTCTTCCAAAGTTCAAATCGATTTGATCCACTTTTTGCTCCTTGGCATTCGCTCAGTCGAATCCCAGCCCGTGATTTTTTGACAGAGGCCAGCCCGGCTTGGACCCAACTTAAAGCAACCCAAGGCACCAACCTGAACTCAATGATCAGGATTGCGATGGATCAAAAGTTTCCGGCTGACATTTCCGAGCTTGCACGTATCTACGGTGATATTTTCCACAAAATTTATGAGGAAATTTCCGCAGCACGTGAACCCGACCGCACGGCAGGATTGAGCCCCGAAAAGCGTCCGTGGTCCTCCGTGCTTTTCGGACCGTCCTCTCCCGCTCGCGTGCCATCCGGTTCGCTCGCTGATATCGAATGGTTCTTTGACGAAGGGGGCAGGGTTGAATTTGGAAAACTCCAATCAGAAATAGATCGTTGGATCAATCAATCTACCAATGCGCCTGCTTTTGCCGTCATTCTGCAGGATCGTCCCGAGCCTCGGGTTGCACGAGTTTTCAAGCGGGGAAACCCAGCCACAAAAGGCGAAGAGGTTCCTAGGCAATTCCTCAAAATTGTGGCGGGGCCAGACCGGCAACGCTTCCAGAACGGCAGCGGGCGACTGGAAATGGCGGAGGCGATCTCGAGTGCGGATAATCCGCTAACGGCGCGGGTGATGGTTAACCGCGTTTGGATGCACCATTTCGGACGTGGTCTTGTCTCGACCCCAAGTGATTTTGGAACACGCTGCGAACCCCCTTCTCACCCCGAACTTCTCGACTACCTAGCAGTGAGGTTCATGAGCGAAGGTTGGTCCGTTAAGAATTTACACCGGATCATCATGCTTTCCAATGCCTACCAACAAAGCAGCACGGCCTCCGAGCCAACTCTGGCACTTCAGCGAGATCCAGAAAACCGACTCTATTGGAAGATGCACAGTTCCCGAATCCATCTCGAACCCTTGCGAGATTCTATCCTTAAATCGAGCGACTCACTCGATCAAACGATCGGGGGACGCCCTGTGAGCATTTTCGACTCCAACCTCTCCACGCGCCGTACGTTGTATGGGTTTGTCGATCGCCAGTTTTTACCCGGTGTTTTTCGAGTATTCGATTTTCCAAACCCAGACCTTTCCAATCCGCAACGAAGCCTCACCACGGTTCCCCAACAGGCTTTATTCCTGATGAACAATTCATTCCTCGCGGAGAACGCTCGCAATCTGCTCGCGCGCCCGGAGGTGCACCACGCACAATCTGAAACGGCTAAAATAAATGAACTTTACCGGGCGGTTTTCCAAAGGTTGCCTGAGAAGAGTGAATGGAGAGCCATGCGGACGTTCCTAAAAGCAACCGCTCGACTCCCAGTCGAACCTGTTGTCGAGCCAGCACCTCCCACTTGGAGTTACGGTTATGGAAAAATGGATACCAACACACTTCATCTTCAGAGCTTTACTCCCCTGCCCTTTTTTAAGAGCGGTGCGTGGCAGGGCGGTGACGTGTGGCCGAATCCACACCTAGGTAGTGTTCGAATTACTGACATCGGTGGGCATACAGGCAACGATCCAGATCGTGCCGCAATACGTCGATGGAAATCCACCTTCGCAGGATCCATTCGAATCACCGGTCACATCGAACATCCCTCCAAAGAAAAGGATGGAATCCGCGCATGGATCATTTCTGACAAGCAAGGCAGCCTTGCTAGTTGGACTTTGAGCAACAAAAAGGAAATGGTCGCCCTGCCCGCAGTGTCGGTTCAGAAAGGAGAAACCATCAATTTCGTCGTTGACCTAGGTGCGGATCAAAGCTCTAACGAATTCCTTTGGGCTCCGATTATCAAGCGGATCGGAAACGTGGCTGACGAAGTTGAATGGAACGCACAAAAAGATTTTAGCGGACCTCCTGCACCCCCTCCTGTTGCACTCACGGCATGGGAGAATTTTGCGCAAAGCCTACTTCTATCCAATGAGTTCGTTTTCATAGATTAGGAAGAAACAATGAATTCATTTCGATTAGGATTCCTTGCCTTCATGACTATGGGGCTCTCTGTCCTGTTCGCTGGAACCGTGGATTTTGTTACCGAAGTTCAGCCTCTCCTGAAGAAACATTGCTTCGAGTGTCATGGGGAGAAAAAACAGAAATCAGGTCTCCGCTTGGACATAAAATCAATGGCGATGAAGGGTGGAGATCAGTTTGCTCCTAACATCCTACCTGGTAATGCCAAAGGCAGTCCCTTGGTTCAGTTTATCGGTTCTCAAAATAAGGAAGATCAAATGCCGCCCAAAGGGGAACGATTATCTCCGAAGGAAATCGCGACGGTGTCACGATGGATTGACGAAGGAGCGCATTGGCCAGAATCATCTGACACCAGACAAAGTGTTGAACATCGGCTTCATTGGTCTTTTCAACCGATTACAAATCCCCAACCTCCCAAGGTTACAAATCCTCAATGGGCACGCAACCCGATCGATCGGTTTGTTCTTTCGAGATTAGAAAGGGAAAAATTGAAGCCATCACCGGAGGCAGATCGAGTGACTTGGATTCGGCGGGTGTTCTATGATCTTATCGGCTTGCCTCCAACTCCTGAATCGGTGGAGAGATTTATCCACGACAAACGCCCCGATGCATTTGAACGCATCGTGGATGAAATATTAAAGTCACCACGCTACGGTGAACGCTGGGCTCAACATTGGTTGGATGTCGTGCGCTATGCGGATACCCACGGTTTTGAAGTAAACACCGAACGCCCCAATGCGTGGCCCTATCGTGATTATGTCATTCGATCCTTCAATAATGACACCCCTTATGACCGGTTCATGCGAGAGCAACTTGTCGGAGATTTATTGAAAGAGGATGCAGCAACAGGTTTTCTGGTCACAGCCTCAGTGCTCTTGTCAGGACAAATTGGAGCCGATGAACCATCAAAACGATTGGCACGTCAGGATGCGTTGGACGAAATGGTGGTGAATACATCGCAGACCTTTCTGGCTCTGAGCGTGGGATGTGCACGTTGTCATGATCACAAATTTGATCCTATTTCCCAGATCGATTATTACGCCATGCAATCGTTTTTTGCAGGTGTTGAATATGATGACCGTGAGATCCATTCACCTGAGACTTACAAACAACGCGAACATCTGAAATCATTGGAAGTTCAAGCTGCGAAAATTCAATCCGATCTCGCGCAGTTAGAACCTATGGCTCGGGTTGTGTCCGTGGCAAAAAACGAGCCCAACCCAAGATTCAATGAGATCACCTTTCCTCCTACAGAAGCCCGATTTGTGCGGTTCACAATTCATGATTCGAATCTGCATCCAACGCTGGGTTTGATAGAGCCATGTCTGGACGAATTTGAAATTCTTACAGGCGAAACAACCCCAAGAAATGTCGCGCTTCTCAGCCACGGCACTAAAGTTTCTGCCTCGGGTAGTCGCCAATCTGAAAGCCATCGACTGGAACATATCAATGATGGAAAGTATGGGAATCATCGAAGCTGGATGTCAGACGAGGCAGGTCGAGGTTGGCTTGTTTTTGAATTATCTGAAGCAACTCAATTGGGCAAGATACGGTGGAGCCGTGATCGCGAAGGCAATTTCACCGATCGACTCGTCACCGCCTACACAATTGAGGCGGGCATGTCGCTTGCCACGATGACCCAGCTTGCTTTTGTGCCACCGCCTCGTCCAGAGGTGAATCCTCGAATGAATTCAGAAAGATTCGCCCCCATCAAGGCCAAGCAAATCCGATTCACAATTAAAAAGACAAACAACCTAGAGCCCTGTTTGGACGAATTGGAAGTCTTCGATTCGCAATTCCGAAACATCGCCCTAGCGAGCCTAGGAACCAAGGTCAGTTCTTCCGGCGATACCACTGCTCCGAACCGCCATGAACTCAGGTTTATCAATGACGGCTTGTATGGAAACTCTCAC
>CAMBHS010000179.1 GCA_945867235.1 Akkermansia muciniphila | reverse complement strand
CATGGGCAAAAGTGCGGGGGAAATATTCCGCGAATTTGCAGACTCCGATCCGGATTCCGCCATGGGACATGGGGACGTGAAGTATCACAAGGGTTACAGCAATGACTGGAAAACTGCGTCTAGCAAGTCGGTGCATATTTCCTTGTGCTTCAACCCGAGTCATCTGGAATTCGTCAATCCCGTCGCGTTGGGGCGCGTGCGCTCCAAGCAGGATCGCATGGGGGATCACCAACACACTCAGGGTTTGGCGATTCTGATCCATGGGGATGCGGCATTTATTGGGCAAGGGGTGACGCAAGAAAGTTTGAACCTTAGCCAATTGCGTGGATACACCACAGGAGGCACGTTGCATGTGGTGGTCAATAACCAGATTGGATTCACAACGAGTCCAAGCGATGCGCGTTCCTCAATTTATTGCACGGATGCGGCGAAAATGATTGGGGTTCCCATTTTCCATGTGAATGGAGAGGATCCTGAAGCTGTGGCTCAGGTGGTGCAATTATCGCTAGAATTTCGTGAGACGTTCAAACGCGACGTGGTGATTGACATGTATGGGTATCGACGTCTTGGCCATAACGAAACGGATGAACCCTCGTTCACCCAGCCGTTATTGTATCAAGCGATCCAGATGCGCAAACCGGTGCGTGAAGGTTATCTGGATCATTTACTCAAACTTGGCGGACTGACGATGAAGGATGCGAACCGCATCGCCGAGGCCCGACAGGAGATTTTTGAGAAAGAATTGAGCGAGTCCAAGGCCGTGAATTATCAACCGCCGACTCCCAAACCACGCACCACTTGGACGGGGTTGGTCGGAGGACCGGACGCCTTCGTGGAGGAGGTTGAAACGGGTTATCTAAAAAATCAACTGGTCGAACTGATCCACGCCCAGACGCAGTTGCCATCTGATTTTCAGCCACACCCAAAGATCACCAAACTTCTGGCTCAACGGGCTCGGATGGCCACGGGAGAAATCGGAATCGATTGGGCCATGGGCGAGGCACTCGCGTGGGGTTCCTTGGCGAAAGAAGGAACGCGCATACGACTCAGTGGTCAGGATGTTGAGCGCGGCACATTCAGCCATCGCCATGCGGTGTTGCACGATTACGAAACGGGGCATAAATACGTCCCGCTGCAACACCTGTCCCCGACTCAGGCTCCGGTGGATTTTTTCAACAGCCCGCTCTCAGAAGTAGCTGTGCTGGGATTTGAATATGGGTATAGTTTGGATTATCCCCGAGGGCTGATCATGTGGGAAGCGCAGTTCGGTGATTTTTGCAATGTTGCCCAGGTGATCATTGATCAGTTTATCGCGAGTGCGGAAGAGAAGTGGCGGAAATTAAGCGGCTTGGTTTTGATGTTACCGCATGGGTTTGAAGGTCAAGGACCCGAGCATTCGAGTGCGCGACTGGAACGATTCCTTGCCATCGGCGCGGATGATAATATCCAGGTCGCCTATCCAAGTTCCCCGGCGCAGATGTTCCACCTGCTCAGGCGACAAATCATGCGGCCTTGGCGCAAACCGCTCGTCATCATGACCCCCAAGAGTTTGCTGCGCCATCCGGAAGTAGTTTCCACACTGGACGACTTGGCGGAGGGACAATTTCAACGGTTGATCGGGGATGTTGGCCAACGTGACCCAAAAAAGGTCACTCGTATTTTGATGTGTGCCGGCAAGATTTATTATGAGCTGGCCAGAAAACGTGAGGCACTTCAGCGCGACGATGTGGCAATCCTCCGGTTGGAACAACTTTACCCATTGCGGGAGGATGTGATCGCGACAGCGTTGGCTCCTTACAACAATGAAACCCCGGTTTATTGGGTTCAAGAAGAGCCCGCCAACATGGGTGCGTGGCCCTTCCTGCGTCTCAATTTAGGCGAACGGATGCTGAATCGTTTTCCGTTACACCGGGTGTCCCGTAATGCTGCAGCCAGCCCGGCGACCGGATCATTGAACGCCCATAAACGTGAACAGGAACTGGTATTACAAGCCGCGTTTTCAAACTAGTTTTTTAATTAACTCTTGATGATATGCAACTAGAATTAAAAGTCCCCCCCCTCGGCGAATCCATCACAGAAGTGGAGATCGGACAATGGCTCAAAGTTGAAGGGGACTCGGTGTCAAAGGATGAAAACGTGGTGGTGATCGAAACTTCGAAAGCCACCATGGAACTGCCCTCGCCGATCGCCGGTGTTGTTGTAAAAATATTCAAACCCAAGGGCAGTATTGTTCAGATTGGCGAAGTGATCGGAACGATTGATTCTGAGGTCGGGACTACGGGGAAAACACAGGCACCTACAGAAAGCTCCGTCACAAATATGGAACCACGCATTATGCCAGCAGCAGCTCGAGTCCTAGCGGAAAATAAAATAAAGGTGGATCAAACGACTCCCACAGGTCCCGGTGGTCGGGTGTTAAAAGAGGACGTCCTCCGCCAGTTGGAAACCCCGTTGACCGCGCATCCAGCATCCCAAACACCTCCACGCAAGGAAACGGGAAATCGTAATGAAGAAGTCGTGCCGATGAGCCGATTGCGTCGCACCGTCGCAGAACGCCTCGTGCAGGCCCAATGCAATACAGCACTCCTCACCACTTTTAATGAGGTGGATATGTCCGCCATCGCCGCTTTACGCAAGGATTACCAGGAAGCGTTCACCGCAAAGTATGGAGTGAAACTTGGGTTCATGTCTTTCTTTGTGAAAGCATCCGTGGACGCCCTGAAGTTGATTCCGCAAGTCAATGCCGAGATTCGAGGGAACGATGTGGTTTACAAAAACTACTATGATATCGGTGTGGCGGTTGGCGGTGGCAAGGGGTTGGTGGTGCCTGTCCTTCGAAATGCGGAGCACCTGAGTTTCTCTCAGATTGAAGTTGCCGTAGCAGACTTCGGAAAGCGGGCTAAATCCAATCAACTAACCCTTGATGAATTGTCGGGCGGCACATTCACGATCAGCAACGGCGGGGTGTACGGTTCCTTGCTTTCAACCCCGATTGTTAATCCGCCGCAAAGTGGAATCCTTGGTATGCACTCGATCCAGGACCGACCCGTCGCACGCGAGGGGCAAGTGGTGATCCGTCCGATGATGTATCTGGCGTTGACCTACGATCACCGCGTTGTCGATGGACGCGAGGCGGTGACATTTCTAAAACGTATTAAAGACACTCTAGAAAACCCGACCCGACTCCTGCTCGAAGTGTAAGCTGCACCTGCATTACGAAGGAAGCCGCATCATGTCCGACATCACAACGCTCCGGATTCTCATTCTGAGCGATGTGCATTATGCCGGAGAGGAGGAACGGAAGCGTGTGGGTTACGATTTACAAGCCATCGAATCGCCCCTCATGCGTTGGTGGGTTCGATTGTATCGCCGATATGTCTGGTTACGTGATCCTTTAGGACAGAATCACCTGCTGCAAAGGATTGTTGAATCGGCGCATGAGCCCGATCTGGTGATCGCGAACGGGGATTTTACCTGTGACACAAAATTCGTCGGTGTTGTCGATGCCGCTTCGCGTGCGAGTGCCGCGGAATGTTTGTCAATCCTTCGCACCCGTTATGCGGGGCATTGCAAAAAGCTGCCGAGTCACGCCAGGTTTCATGCGGTGATCGGGGATCACGAATTAGGAAAAAAAGGATTGGGCACCACGCAAGGGGGGCTTCGGTTGGGCAGTTTTGAAGCAGCGGTCAAGGATCTGGAAATTGCACCTTTTTGGAAGTTGGAATGGGGGAATTACGTTTTTATGGGAGTGAGTTCCTCGGTCATTGCGTTTCCGGTGCTGGAACGTGAGGCCTTGCAGGAAGAATGCGCGGAATGGCGTCAAATCCGGGAATTGCATTTCGAAGAAATACGTGGTGCGTTCAGCCTTCTAAAAACAGATCAGCGTCTCATTTTGTTTTGCCACGATCCCACGGCATTGCCGTTCCTGCATGACGACCCTGTCATCCGCAAATACCTGCCTCAAATCGAGCGCACCGTCATTGGTCATTTGCATACGCCTATCCTCCATGGATTGAGCAGAAAATTGGCAGGAATCCCTGTGATAAAGGGGCTCGGAACCACCGCACGCCGATTGAGCACGGCATTGAACCGTGCCCAGTGTTGGCTCCCTTTTCGTGTGATATGCTGCCCTTCCCCATCGGGAGTCCAATTGTTCAAAGATGGGGGTTATTACCTCGCGACGTTCGAATCGGAAGCAAGAACCCCAGCAGTTTTTGAGCGACAACGTTTGAAATGGTCGTGACGGCGGATCGAGGCGTTACTGCTGGGATG
>CAMBHS010000178.1 GCA_945867235.1 Akkermansia muciniphila | reverse complement strand
CCCGTTCTCACTCTATCAAAATCCGTTGATCCGTTTTGTTTTAATCTGGGCAATCGCGTTTTCCATTGCCGCGTTGGTGTATCGCTGGTGGGAAAAACCGATGACACAATTACGGGATCGGTGATTTCGCCTGAACGACCAAGGAGGCTATCGCTTTATTAGGAAGGCTTGTTCCCCTAAGTAAATAATGTTTTGCCCGTATCGGGTTGCAACCTCCTCGATCGCGCACCGGGCTCCATAGGTCGCTGGCCAACCAAAATCATCAAACACAATAACTCCTCCCATCACCATCCGTTGCAGGCAATACTCTAGTGCCGCATAAGTTGGTTCGTGGAGGTTGACGTCAATGTGCGCGAACGCAAATTTCGTCTCCTTGATCTCCGCCAAAGTTGCAGGGATCAGCCCTTTGATTAAATGCACAGGAACCTTGGGTTCATGAAGAAGTCGTTGAACATCTTCGAAACTGGCACATCGACATTGATTCACCTGCACGTGTAATCCATCGCGGATCGAGTCCACTTTTTGATAGCCTTCAAAAGTGTCAAGCAGCCACATCTCGCGAGTCTGCGAGTGCGTTTTCACTTCATTCAATAGAAGCCTTGAACTCCCACCACTGCCTGTTCCCGCCTCAAAAACGTCCCCCGGCAAATCGCAGACTTGCTGAATAAACCGGTGCAAATAATACAATTTCATCCTCGATAACATCGTGTTTGATGTCACTGCCTCGGTGAATACGTCGTTGTAGGCTGGATCGTGCCACGGTTTCAGCATCCGACTGTAATCGTCGGGACGTCGATAGAGTTCCGGGGCCACAACAACATCGGGGATGATTTGTGTCCGGTTAATTTTTTCGAGCAGGTAACCACGACTTAGGAGGCGTTGTTGCGTCCAAATTCTTATATTTCTAAGCAAGCCCATGATGCAGTTTCTATAAATGCTCAACAATTAACCGTGCACGTTGAAGCCATTGCAATCCATTCATTCGGGGAGCACGCGTATAAGCCCAGACAACTGGCAAGAGCAAGGTTCCTAAGGCGGCCACGGCTCCCACCATGACCAATGCGTATCCCCGGATTTCGAATTGCAGGATCAGGAAAGAGAGGCTAACACTCAATCCAAAACTCAGCAATCCTCTCCACCAAACTTGCCCAAAAATAGACCAAGCTGAATGGCCAATACGCCGGGCATAATCACTCATTAATGGGAAGAGTGTTCCAACGAAAGTTGCCACCAGAAAGGCCGCCGCGACTCCTTCTGCAGAACGGTGGTAAACAAAAGGAATAGCTATCACAACAGCTAAAACCAATTCCCTTTCGATCCTGCGAGCCACCTGCACAAAGTCCCCCATTCCGAATAAAAAATAAGACACAGGAGAGGACAATCCTGTGATCAAAAACCTGCCGACCAATAGTAACAAAATGGTGGGGCTGACCTCATATTCATTAGTTGCAAATCGTAATACGAATCCGGGCAACGTCAGAACCATTGACCCTAATACCGCCCCATAAATCCAACCGTTTAATCGCAGCAATGGCATTCCCCACTTGTGACCCATTTCCTCCTTCTGTGCAATCAACGGCCAAGAAACTTCGCCAATGGATTGAAGCATGCTCCTCACGTAGGCGAAAAATCGAGCCAACACGAGATAAGCCGCCGAACTCTTGCAATATGCACCAATAAAAAACTGGTCGAGGCTGAACAACAGGAGGATGGAGGCCTGGCTCCGAAAACAGGCCCAAGCTTCGGTCCACATGTCTCCAATAATAGCTCGGAAATCATGACCAAAATTCCAGCCAAATAATTTTATTCCGGGTCGAATCCTTTTGATCATGATCACCGTCACGGGCCAAATGACGACTAATTGTGAAAGGTAAGCGATGGGTAGCGACCAATAACCATATCCTGCGTGTAGCCAAAACTGCAATGCCCCCAAAGTTACCCAAGCGATCAAGGTTTGGAGAATGAACATTTGCTTCTGTGCCCCCAATCCAAGGAGTAACCCCATCTGACTTCCGCAGATAATGTTCAACGCCGCTACCAACCCCATCACGACAAAAAAAACATACGGCACTCCTGCCTCGCGAGGATTGGGAGTGGTGGCATACACACTGACCAACACTTCCGCCGCCACAAAAAATACAATCGCTAATGCCGAGTATAAAGACTGACAAACTTCGATAATTCGCGATTTTTCTACCTCGCTTGTAGAGATCAATAATCGACGATTGGCCACGGTTCTAAAACCACCATCGAATAATGGGAGGTAGCCCATCACGTTCAAAGCTGCCAACAAAACTGTCGCCATTTCTTTGCTGAAATGCCGGGTGTATAAAGCAGCGACGACCAATCCGCTCAGCACGCTTGATATTAACGCAATCAATCGCCAAGAAATCGCATGGATATAGCTTCGGTTCACAAAAGGTCGTTCTTAGTGACGGAATCCTTGGGCGATGGGAATGCGCCGCCCCATCCCGAACGCGAGTGCGGAGACTTTTAATCCGGGTGCGGCCTGACGCCTCTTGTATTCACTGAAAATCACCTTGTTGATGATTTCGTCGACCATAGCGGCAGGATGCCCCATGCTTATTATCTCCGATCGACAGAGATTGCGGACCACAAACGCCTCCAAAATCGAGTCCAATACTTCATAAGGCGGCAGACTATCCTGATCCTTTTGATCGGGTCGTAATTCAGCACTCGGCGGCTTGGTGATACTTTCCCATGGAATGGTCTCTCCATCCCTGTTTATCCACCGACTCAACGCATAGATTTCCGATTTAAATAAATCCGCTATTACCGCCAACGCACCACACATATCCCCGTAAAGCGTGCAGTAACCCACAGCCATTTCTGATTTGTTGCCCGTCGTCAAAACCAGTGATCCAAACTTATTTGATAAGGCCATCAGCGTTAAACCCCTCAGGCGCGACTGGATATTCTCCTCAGCCTCATTCCGTGGTTTTCCGGCAAATACTCCTGCAAAACCTTCTTCAACCACTGCAACTGCGGGTTCAATAGGCAAGACCTCGAATTGTATTCCTAAACGAGTCGCTAATGCTTTCGCGTCCTTCAAGCTTCCTTCGCTTGAAAATCTCGAAGGCATGGCAATACCCATTACGTTTTTTGCACCGACCGCCTCAACCGCGAGCACTGCTGTTAATGCCGAATCGATACCTCCTGATAAGCCACACAACACAGATTTGAATCCGCATTTACCAACGTAATCTCTAATTCCGAGCGAAAGCGCCTTATAAAGTTGAGCTTCCTTGGAAATAATTGGAAAAATGGAATCCGACTTCTGAACCGCTAGATCCACGATGACCACTTCCTCCTGAAAGCTTTTCCCCCAATGAATACAGTGACCATTTTGATCCACGACGATGCTCTGACCGTCAAAAATCAATTCATCATTGCCACCCACCATGTTGACTTGGAGCAAAGGCAATCGTTCATCGTTCGCAACGCGTTGGAGCATCGCGAGGCGCGTCAATTCTTTACCTTGGTGCCAAGGGGAAGCGGATAGGTTGACTAGGATATCCACGCCTTGCGCTACCAACTCCTTGACGGGATCGCGGCGGTAATGACGTTCCGACCAAAAATCTTCATCATTCCAGATGTCTTCGCAAATAGTCAGTCCTACTCGACAGCCATCCACTAAAAAGGGTTGGGTCAATTTTCCAGGTTCAAAATACCGTGCCTCATCAAAAACGTCATAAGTCGGTAACAAGACTTTTTGAAATTTTTGTTCCACTTTCCCCGCACGCAATAATCCCGCTGAATTAAACAACGGCTTTCCGGGGCGTTCTGGGTTCCAATCTACAAATCCCAAGCACAAAGGGATCAAACCCACTCGACCGGCCAACTCCTCCAGAACAGTTAGGTTGCGTTGGATGAAATCCGATCGGATCAATAGGTCGCGTGGAGGATAACCGCAAAGAAACATTTCGGGGGCGATGACTAAATCGGCGCCTCGGGAACAGGCTTCAACATACCCCGCGAGAAGACGGGTCACATTGCCGTCAAAATCACCAATAGTTGAATTAAGTTGCAGGAGACCAACTTTCACCGCACCACATTAGCCCGCATTACCTCAGTCGAGCAATGCTCCGATGCAATTTGTTCATCGCCCCCACGGTCAGAATGAGACCGATCCACTGATTTAATCCTTCGAAGTCCCTAATTTGCGGGCAACCTTGGTACATCGTGACCCCCTTGATGAGGAAGAAGAGACTCTAAAGGGATGGGGTGGAGCAAGAATATTTTTGGTGAAAGGTGGGGTGCTTTGAGGGCTAGTAAGTCGGCGGGGCTTTTGTAACCACGGGAGCTGTTT
>CAMBHS010000177.1 GCA_945867235.1 Akkermansia muciniphila | reverse complement strand
TCTTGGCCTCCACCGTGGCTTGCTCCCATACGTAAAGCAGCTCCATCTGGGAGTTGGCTAATAATGGATGAATGGAGCTCATGCAGTGGATCATATCACATCAATAAACATAGGATTTACAGGGGCTCCCGTCATTGGTCAAAATGATTTGAAACAAATTATTCACAAGTTATTCACATTTTCCCTCGCCCTTTGATGCGATCCATACGGGCGATGGTCTGCCGGAGCTTATCGTGCACTGATTTCTGCTGGGTTTCGGTGGTGATTTTCGTGCCGTTTAGGTTGCGAACATAAAAAGCATCGATCGCCGCTCCTTTTTCGGTCACAATTTTGGCTAACGCCATATCCAGCTTGAGCTCGGTCAATGTTTGAGAAATGTAGTATAACAAACCGACGCGATCCTTGGTTTCAATATCGATGACCGTGCGTCGCTCCGCCGTCGAGTTATCAAAAGTTATGCGCGTTGGAATTTCTTCGTCCTCCAAAGCTTGATACATGGTTGGCAAACGCGGTTGTTGTGCGATGAACTCATCTATATTGATCTTGCCCTGGAGTGTGTCATTGAAGATGCGTTCGAATTTTTCGCGTTCTTCTTTTTTGGCAGGGGCACCGGTTTTTGCATCGGTCACATAAAAAGTATCGAGAATGATACCATCCCCGCGAGTGAAGATTTGCGCCGTTAAAACGTTCAGTCCAGCGCCAGTCAGGCAGGCGGCAATCTTCGTGAAGACCCCGGGGCGATCCCAAGTGCACACATGCAAGGAGGTGAAGCCGCGATCGGGCTCGTTCTGCCAAGTCACGACGGGAACCAAGGCCTGGTCTTCCTCGGTCAATTGCAGGTGCATAAACCGATGCGCGAGGCAAACGTCGGCCGCAATCTGGCGTGCCGAGTGGATGGCAAAGTAACGCGGAGGCAATTGTTGGAAATGTGCGGTAATTTCCTCTTCGCTCATCGTGCTGGGCAAGATGGCTTGCACCTCCTCGTTGAGCAACTCGACCTGCTTTTGTTCCGCGCGAATAAAATCATCTCCCCCCGAAAGCAGCGCTGCTGTTTTGGTCAACAGTGATTGGAGTAATGAATCCTTGAACCCGTTCCAGAGTTGGTCACTGGTACCTAATGAATCGGCAAGTGTGTGCAAGGTTAGCATCACCAGATTATCGGAATTTTGAACCACACTTGCGAAGGATCGGATCACCCCTTGATCATCAAGATCACGTCGTTGCGAGATCTGAACCATCAACAGGTGGTTTTCAATAATCAATCGTAAGGAGTGTGTGATTGTGCCATTCAAGCCCAATCGCCGAGCTACTCCGCGGGCGATTTTTCCTCCGACTTCCGAATGATCCTTCGAGTCGACTCCTTTGCCCGCGTCGTGCAGGAGCAAGGCGAGGTAAAGCAACCAGGGATGCTCCAAATTCTGAAAGAGTTGGGTGTAACGACTGAGCGGAGGTTCTGTTGCAGCCCAGATTTGATCCAATTTTTCCAAACAAACCAAAGTGTGCTCATCCACCGTGTATTGGTGATAAAACTCGTGCTGGACCATGCAGGTCAGTTTTCCAAACTCAGGGATATATTTGCCGAGAAAACCCACCTCGTGCATGGTGCGCAGTATCGAAGCCACATTACCGCGCTGAGTCAAAATATGTAAAAATGTCTCGGACACGTGCGGATCGCGACAGAACTCACGATTGATCAAAGGCAGTTGATTACGGATCAACTGAGCCAAATCTGGATGCAACGTGACCCCGCGTTGTTGTGCGTGTAAAAAAACGCGCATCAACCGGCGGGGTTGTTCCTTGAAACTTCGCGAGCCTTCGCAAATCTGAGTTCCAATAATTTTGAATCCATCCACCACCTGCTGTGTCACGCGCTGTTTGCCTTTGCGAAAAAGATCCGCCAATCTTGACGCCCCACCGGTGGATAATGCGAGACGCTGCTCGAGAGTGCGGGTGATTAAATAAATATGCCGCATGTGCAGGAATAAATTCCGCATGAACTCCTCGAGGCGGCGACTGGGAGAACGATCCGTAAAACCGAGATTATTGGCCAGCGTGGGTTGCACGTTTTTAGCGATGACATCCACGGCGCGTTTGGCGATGTAATGCAACTCGTTCCGCACGAGCATGAGGTAATCATAGGCCGCATCGAGTTGCTTGCGTTCTGTTTCTGAAATCAATCCGTGAGGCTCGAGATCTTTCAGAGTGCGGACACGGTATTTAAAAAACGTCATCCAAAGAAGGTTCTGGTAATCGCGTAAACCTCCGCAGCCATTTTTAATATTCGGCTCCTGCATGAAGGGCGAGTTGCCGAACTTGGTGCGACGCGTGACTTGATCCTCCAATCGGGCTTTAAGGTAGGCCTTTTCATGACCCCGAACGCACTTGGCGACAATCACCGCCTGAAAACGCACAAACATCGCCGGTTCGCCTGCCACCAACCTTGATTCGATCAACGAGGTCTTGGATTGCATTTCGCGATTCGCCTCGACCACGGCATCTTCCACGCTGCGAACCGAATGCCCAACCTTTAGGCCAATATCCCAAAGCGAATAAAGGAGCGCATCTGTCAGAGCCGCCAGAGAGGGATGCGCCTTGCCGCGAGTGACCAGATCCGGCGCATGCAGGAACATGATGTCGATATCGCTGAACGGGTTCAGTTCGCCGCGTCCATACCCGCCGATCGCCACCACGGCAAACCGTGGCACAGCGGCACGCGTTGCGAGGAGATTTGATTCCACAGCCGCCAGAATATGACGGATGAGAACATCGATCACTGTGGAACGCGCACGCGAAACCTCCAACCCGCCCACCCCGGATTTGTGAAGCATCGCGACACGGTGATTTTCGAGCTTGAGAAAATGCTTGTAACGCGCAAGTTCTTGAGCCGGTTGGCGCCCCTCGGGCAGGGTCAACCGCTTCACGGCATCTGCCTCAATTTTTTCGGCGAACGATAACATGCTGGTGATAAGTTAGAGGAATGCGAGGCGAGCGCAAGAATGCGGAGTTATCGAAGTTCGTCTCGGTTGAATGAAAAGAATTAATCGATCCGACGGATGGTATAAAACTCGCAACTAATCCGGTTGCTGGTGTTTGATGGGGGTAATGCCTTGTTTAGACGATCCGGATGCCGCACTGATGACTCGCGTCAAACAGGGTGACACAGTGGCATTCGCGGAATTGGTCGAGAAGTATCAGCAGCGGATCGCTAATTTTATTTATCGCACATTGCCCGACGCTGCCGAGGCGGAGGATTTGACACAGGTGGTCTTTGTCCAGGTCTGGAAATCGGCGGATCGGTATCGGGTGGAAGCTAAGTTTTCGACTTGGCTTTTCACCATTGCAAGGAATCTGTGTCTGAACGAGATCCGACGACGAAGCCGACATCCCGCCGATTCCCTCGATGAAGCCACCGCAGAGGGCGACGATCACCCCGGTCGGCAAGTTCCGGACCGCGAGAGCGTGGGATCCCCCGAGCTGCTATTACGAAATGAATTGCAGGATAAAGTTCAAGAGGTGCTTAACACGCTCCCCGATCAACAGCGGACAGCTTTGATCCTGTTTAAGGAAGACGACATGTCCTATGAAGCGATTGCAGAGGTGCTCGGTTGCTCGCTGTCGGCCACGAAATCGTTGATCCATCGTGCCCGGGAAACATTGAAGCTGAAAATCAAGCCCTACCTGAGGACGGGGGAATGGGGGAATTAGGAACTTGAAACTTTTTGACTGGTGCGGTTTTTAACCCCCTAAGAAGTGATGAACGGAGCCGAAATAAACGATCTGGCAATAAAAAGTCTGAGGGAGCCATTGTCACCTGAGGATGAGAAACGGCTGGAGATCTGGTTGCGTGCGAATCCAACTCATGCCGCTCAATGGGATGACGAACAGCGGCTCAACCAACTATTGAACGACCTGCCCTCGGTGCAGTTATCCTCAAATTTTACCAGCCTCGTCCTGCGAACGATTCAGAACGAACCCCGTTCGAAGGGAACCTCAACGTGGTTCACCCTATTTCTCGCTGCAAAACGCGACTGGCTCAGACCCTTGGCAGCGGGGGTTGGGGTGGCGTTGGTCGTTTTGGTGGTGTATCGCCAGCAAACACATTGGCAACGGGTGGAATGGGTCGAAAGCCTCAAACTTGCATCAGGGGTAGCGACTGCCTTGCAAGCCAATCCGGTCGGAGCCACTCCCACCGTGGAGTTATTGGAAGATTTCGACGCGATCCGCCGTCTCAGCACGGTCACCTCCGAACCTGATCTCACTTTGCTCGCTGTGCTGGAGTAACTCTCGAACTGTGCGCTGCATTGCCTCCATATTTATCTGCTCCTTGACCCTGACATGGGGACAAAATTTTCCGAGGCTTTCCGGAACAGTTTTGCCTCCGTTACCTCCATTGGCGTTGAGCAACTCGCCCGTGGCTCCATTTCGAGTCTGGTTGAACATGAACGCCACGGAACGGG
>CAMBHS010000176.1 GCA_945867235.1 Akkermansia muciniphila | reverse complement strand
GTTGATTCTCGTGATGTTTTTGCCGATCAATGGACGGTCAGTGAAAAAATTGAATCCATTGTATTATTGCTCAAAAGTAAGCCGGCATTAAATTTTTCAGAATTATTTGGAGAAACCACCAGCCGGGTGGAAGTCGTAGTTACTTTCTTAGCTTTGCTCGAACTGATACGGCTCAAACAAATCATCGCAACGCAACATGAGCCGTTCAGTGAAATCTCTATTGCGGAGGCTCCATTATTTTCTGCCAATTCCTCTCCTTCTTCACCTGATTCCACCAGTGGAGAATTGACCGATCCAATAATTCCAATGCATCTTACGGCAACTACTCCCACCTGAATACCATGGAACTGAAGGCGATCTTAGAGGCCATACTTTTCACGTCGCAAAAACCATTGAGCGTGCGCGAACTTCGCGAGGTTCTCTCTGGAACAGCCGATAAATCAGAGGATTTTTTCATCATTAGTTTGAAGAAAACGAAGGATGAAACCATTGAGCAGGCGCTTGCGGAATTAGAGTTGGATCACAAGACCGCTGACAGGAGTTTCCGATTGGTTTGCGTGGCCGGTGCGTGGCAATTCGTCAGCCAGCCGCAGCATGCTCCTTGGCTAAAAACTTTATTGGGAGAAAAAAATCGCCCAGCACGACTCTCTCAACCCGGTCTCGAAACTTTGACAATCGTCGCTTATCGTCAACCCATCACGAGGGCAGAAATTGAACAAATACGAGGGGTCGCAGTCGATGGAGTAATGCAGACTCTTTTGGAACGCGGACTAGTAGAAAACGCTGGCCGCGCTGAGGTGATCGGACGCCCCATGACGTATAAGACAACGAGCGAATTTCTCGAGTATTTCGGTCTGAAAAGCCTCGAAGAATTACCTTCGGCAGACGAATTGCGGCGCATACCCGTTACCAAACCAGAAACTCTATTCACGGTCGAACCCGTCGCAACATCGTCAGAGACACCGGTGGAGCAATCCCCTACAACTATTGCCGAATCTACTTTTACAAACGACCCTCCCGAGGCGGAAGAAACAATTTCGAACCCTCAGGAAAATCAAGAACCTAATTCCCCATGAGTCTGCTCGATCACCGCAAAGCCATCGACGCTTTAGACCAAAAAATCGTCTCGTTATTGAATGAACGAACGGAACACGTTCTCGAGATTGGAGCGATCAAACTCAAGGCCGGCGAGGAAATCTATGCGCCTCATCGGGAACTCAGCGTCCTGCGAAGGATTTGCAAGCAGAACAAAGGACCTATCACCGACGATTCGCTGCGGGCGATCTATCGGGAGATCATGTCGAGTGCTCTTTCGTTAGAAAAAACGATGACCATCGCCTATTTTGGTCCGGAAGCCACATTTACGCATCAAGCGGCGATTCAAAAATTTGGTTCCAGCCTCCAATATTCAGCTCATAACACCATCGCAGATGTCTTTCGTGAAGTGGCTCAAGGGAGTGCCGATTATGGCGTCGTGCCTGTCGAAAACAGCACGGAGGGAGTTGTCACTCATACGCTCGACATGTTTGTCGATAGCGACCTGAAAATCGTCGCGCAAATTGTGCTGCCCATCCAACAATGTCTCGTCGGCAAAGGAGAATTAAATCAGATTCGCAAGCTTTACAGCCATCCCCAGCCATTAGGTCAGTGCCGAGGTTGGTTAAGTGCTCATTTACCTGATGTCGAAATCATTGAAGCTTCATCGACCACCCGTGCTGCTGAGCAAGCCTCCGGAACGACCCAAGCTGCAGCCATCGCCAGTTCCCTTGCTGCCGAGCGTTATCAATTAAAAATTCTTGCGCACGATATTCAAGATAACTCGAACAACGCCACCCGGTTTCTAGTGCTTGGCCGTCAGTGCCCTCCACCAACACCGATGGATCGCACAAGCCTGATGCTCAGCATCAACCACGAAGTCGGAGCACTGCATCGCGCATTGGCTCCATTCCGTCGGCACCGCCTCAACATGACCAAGATTGAATCCCGCCCCAACAAACGAAAGGCATGGGAATATTTTTTCTTCGTCGATTGCGACGGACATATGCAGGGTAAGAAACTGGCGAAGGCTGTGGAAGAGATCACCAAGGAGTGTAATTTCCTAAAGGTTCTCGGCTCCTACCCCATCACCGAATAGTTGTTACCCTCGGATTCGGGATTATCCAAAAACCACCTGCCGAGTGGGTGCAGAATTTGGAAGCCAGTTTTAATTCGATCGCATTACGACTTGCGTTTAGCTCCCCTGACTGGCTCACTATTCCTCAAAATCGCTCCCATGCATTCGAAAACTCAGTCCATGCCGTTTTTTATTAATTAAAAAATAAACCCGTTTTTCATGACCCCATTCATTTATTTTTTGATCGTGATCCTCTGGGTAACTGGATCAGTTGAATCGGTTTTAGCCCAAACCAAACCCATCGAGGTTGATCCAAGGACTCAAAAGGAATCCGACTGGGTGGATGATCGCTGGAATAAAACCGATTTAGGAATCTTTCATGCTTCCATCTTACCATTGCCAAATGGAATCGTGACCAAAGGGCTCTCGGTGAAAGTGGGAGACAATGCCACCATCGTGTACGATACGGCAACGGCGACAATGCGAGGAGGTTGGACGGGTGGGTTTTTGAAATTCTTGCCAGGTCGTTTCGGATTAATTGATTCCCCTCGACCATTGGGCGAGGTCAAATTTATTTCTCCATCGACCCCAGCTTGGGAAAATCTTGAGGTGCGTTGGAGTGGTCTTCACAGCCATGGTAACAGAATTGTTGCGGATTATATGGTGGATGGTTTAAAAATTTCGGAATCTCCTTGGTTTGTAAACTCCGAAGGAATGGGAATTTTTATTCGGACATTGGATATCCCTCCTCATACCACCCCGATCTCTCTTAATTTGTTCGCCGGAGAAGGTCGCGTTTTCTCATCGCAAAAAAACGCAGAGTTAAATTATTCGACCCTTCAAAAAAACGGAGAGTTATTGGTGACGGTCATCATGGGAACTACCCCTGTGGCTTGGCGATATGAAAACGAAAAACTTCAACTGCAATTGGATCCGACAACAAAACCGAGCACTCTAAAAATTTGCTGGGGAGTGATTCCTGAACCTAAATTACCACAATTTCTCCTCTGGGCAAAAAACAATGGAGCGAAGGAAAACTTACAAGGCCTTAAATCGAATCAAACCTTAAAATGGCCTGCTCTGACGACTCGCGGGCAACGCAATCTTTCCGCCGACTCTTATGTCATTGATACATTGACGATGCCCTATGACAATCCATGGAAAGCCTTAATGTTTACATCAGGGGTAGGTTTTTTACCGGACGGTCGTGCATTAGTCAGCACCATTCATGGGGATGTGTGGATGGTTTCTGGAATTGATGAAAAACTTGAAACCCTCACTTGGAAACGATTTGCAACAGGGCTTTTTCAACCTCTTGGTTTGACTGTTCGTGATGGAGGAATTTTTGTCTTGGGCCGAGACCAAATAACTAGGCTCCATGATGCAGATAATAACGGTGAAGCCGATTATTACGAAAATTACTTCAACGGAATTCATACTTCATCAGGGGGACACGATTATGTGACGAGCTTGGAAAAAGATGATGCGGGCAACTTTTATTATGTCGATCCCGAGGGGATCCACAAGGTTGCGGCTGACGGTCGATCGAAAACAATTTTAGCCTCAGGTTGGCGCAATCCGAATGGCATGGGGGTCAGCCCTGATGGCAAAATTATTACCGTCGCCCCTCAACAAGGAACTTGGACTCCTTCAAGCCTGATCGCTGAAGTAAAACCCGGCGAATGGTACGGATTCGGCGGTCCCAAAACGACACCTAATCGTCCTTCGGGTTATGAACCACCACTCTGTTGGATTCCGCATTCGGTTGATAATTCCAGTGGAAGCCAAACTTGGGTGACGAGTGATCGATGGGGGCCATTGAAAAACCATTTGATCCATTTTTCATTCGGGCGATGTGCACAATTTCTTGTATTGCGCGAAGAGGTTGATGGCGTGACTCAAGGGGCTATCACCCAAATACCGGGACGATTTCTATCCGGAGCCATGCGGGGCACTTTCAACCCTAAAGACGGGCAAATGTATGTGGTCGGCTCGACGGGTTGGCAAAGCAGTGCCGCCCGCGAAGGATCCTTGCAACGGGTCAGATTCACGGGAGTGAATCCATTGCTGCCGATTGAAATTCATACGCGAACAAATGGATTACGGATCAAATTCAGCACTCCATTGGATCGATCAACCGTTGAGGATGCCGGAAGTTACGCCTATTCCCATTGGAATTACCGCTACTCCTCCAATTATGGATCTGCGGATTATTCTGTTAGCAACCCAGAAAAAGAAGGTCACGATACCCTAGTAGTTCACTCAGCGAAATTGATGCCAGACGGTTGCTCCGTGTTCATAGAAATTCTTGGAATGCGACCTGTGATGCAGTGGGAATTAAAATACAATTTGAACGCGCTTTCGGGTAAATCCAGTTTAGGACAGGTTTTCGGAACCATCC
>CAMBHS010000175.1 GCA_945867235.1 Akkermansia muciniphila | reverse complement strand
CTGTTCCGCTGCGCTCGTTTTGATCAAATCATTCATCTTGCAGCACGGGCGGGGGTGCGTCCGAGTTTGGAACAACCGGTTTTGTATCAGCAGGTCAATGTGTCGGGAACGACTGCATTGCTTGAAAAAGCCAGGGAACACCATGTGCTGAAAGTGACCATTGCTTCCTCCTCGTCCGTTTACGGCATCAACAGTAAAGTTCCGTTTTCCGAGAATGACCCGATCGCCAGCCCCATTTCTCCCTATGCTGTAAGTAAGTTGGCCTGTGAGAGTTTGGGACATGTGTACCATCATATTTATGGGATGGATATCGTGATGTTACGGTTTTTCACAGTGTATGGTCCGCGTCAACGCCCTGATCTCGCCATTCATAAATTTGCTGGGCTCATACAGAATGGAAAACCCATTCCAGTTTTTGGTGATGGATCATCCTCGCGTGATTACACTTTCGTGGATGACACCGTGGATGGAATCATGGCGTGTACTCGCCACTCGTTTGGATACGAAGTTTTTAATCTAGGGGAATCCCAAACGGTGCGTTTGGATTACCTCATCCAACTTCTTGAAGAACGACTCGGACGCAAGGCGATCATCGAGCGGCTGCCGGAGCAACCCGGGGATGTTCCTATCACCTACGCAGATATTTCAAAAGCGCGCCGTTTGCTGGGCTATAATCCTCAAATTAAAATAGAACAAGGCATAAACCGTTTCGTGGATTGGTTCCTCGTGAATCACGAGTAACGCAAACCCAGTTTTTTCACTCAATCCTTTTTTCGCACAAGCGATCCGCCCATTGATTTGGATGAATTGACTTTAGAGAACCCGTCAGTAATTTCTACTGCATCATGGAAAATGTTGTCATTATTGGAACTGGGTGTGCCGGTCTAACAGCGGCGCTATACACAGCTCGCGCTAATCTTAACCCACTTGTATTGACGGGTGTGATGCCTGGAGGATTGTTAACCACAACCAGCATCGTGGAAAATTTCCCTGGGTTTCCGGAGGGCATTGATGGGTATGAGTTGATGACCCGAATGCAAAAGCAAGCCGAACGGTTTGGCGCCAGAATTAAATTCGAGACGTTAGACGCTGTCGATCTATCGCAGAATCCCATCGTTCTCACAGTAGACGGTGAGCGCGTTGAAACGAAAACCTTGATCATCGCCAGTGGGGCTGGACACAGGCATTTGGGATTTGAAAATGAGCACCTCCTAGAGAAAAAAGGGGTGACTTTTTGCGCCACCTGTGATGGCGCATTACCGATGTTCCGCAATCAACCCGTGGTGGTTATTGGTGGCGGCGACTCGGCCTGCGAAGAAGCGATGTATCTCACGCGGTTCGCGTCGGTCGTGTATCTCGTTCATCGTCGAGATTCCTTGCGAGCCTCGCGGATTATGGCTGAACGGACCCTAGCGAATCCTAAAATAAAGCCGATTTGGAATAGTGTTGTCACCGATATTCTTGATGTAAAACAGGACATTGTAACGGCCGTTCAATTGAAAAACATTCTTTCAAATGAAGAAACTGTGCTGGAGTGCAAAGGCGTTTTTGTGGCCATTGGTCATATTCCGAATACTCAATTATTTCAGGGAAAAGTTGAGATGGATGACAATGGCTACGTCATCAGAAAGAATGGTTCAGAAACGAGCGTCAAAGGTGTGTTTGTGGCGGGTGATTGCTCTGACCCGGTGTATCGTCAGGCTGTGACCGCTGCAGGAATGGGTTGTGCAGCTGCCATAGATTGCGAGCGGTTTTTAGCGGCCGAGACGAAATAAAAGGCGAACCAGTCCATGGATTTAATTATCGAACCTCGGACCTTGGCTAAATCCCTGGTCGATGGATGTAATATCAGATTGTTGGACGTGCGCCAACCTGAGGAGGTAGCTATTGCCAGACTTCCGTCGTCTCGACATATCCCCTTGCATCTACTCGGGGACCGCTGGGAGGAGTTAGAGGATTGGCGGGAGGATAATATCGTGGTGTATTGCCATCATGGGATTCGCAGTTGGCATGCAACCCAATGGTTGCACAAAATGGGTTTTCATAAAGCGCGAAATCTTATCGGTGGTATTAATGCTTGGTCCGTCGAGGTAGATCCCGCCACGCCGAGATATTAACAATAAACTAGTGGCGTGATCATGTGTTACTGAGGTGTGCCTCGATGATAGCCGATTGAAAAATTCATAACATTCGTTTTCTTTGAATAAAAACGTGATTTTTGTCCTTGCAGCTTTTTTGAGAGCAGGTTACCAACTCTTTCGAGTCCATTAACCTCATCAACCAATACTATCATATTATGGCCAAGCCCCTCACCAAATCGCAGATAACTTCCAAGCTCGCTGAGAAATTTGACATGCCCAAGAAGAACGCAGCTCTCGTGCTTGAATACATTGCTCAACTCGCCTGTGAACAAGCAAAGAACACCTTTACGTTACCAGGTCTCGGCAAGTTAGTTCTCGTCAATCGCAAAGCACGCATGGGGCGCAATCCTGCCACTGGTGCCACTATTAAGATTCCAGCTAAGAAGGTTGTGAAATTCCGCGTCGCCAAAGCCGCGAAAGATGCCATCCTCGGCACCAAGTAATAATTTGTTCCAAAACAGGCATCCTGATTCGGGTGCCTGTTTTTTTGTTTTTATATCCCTTGAAAATTGGCGTTATCGGTTGTGGTGCTGTCGGCATTTTTTATGGAGCACGCCTGTGCCGAAGTGGGGAGGATGTTCATTTTTTACTCCGTTCCGATTTTGAAATCGTTCGTCAACGTGGCGTTCATGTGCAAAGTCCGGAAGGTGATTTTCATGCTTCTCCAAAATGCACGAGTGACCCTGTTCAAATCGGTGCGTGTGACTTGGTCATCGTCTCCCTGAAGACGACCGCCAATGCGGAATTTCCTCGACTGCTTTCGCCCTTGGTGGGATCGAACACCGCCTTGCTCACTCTACAGAACGGGTTAGGTAATGAGGAAGAACTGGCTTCGATATTTGGAGCTAACAAAGTGCTCGGAGGTCTCTGTTTTGTGTGCTTGAACCGGACGGCACCGGGCATTGTTCAACACATGGCACATGGACATATTCACCTAGGTGAATTCAAACGTGCACCAAGTCCAAGAACCCACACTATCGCCAATTTGTTTCGAAACGCCGGAATCCCAGTGTCGCTTGTTGATCGACTTGATGTGGCACATTGGGAAAAGTTGGTTTGGAATATTCCGTTTAATGGATTAAGTGTCGCCTCATCTGTGGGGTGGCAGGGTCTGGAATCAGGAACATGGGATGGGGTGACCCGCTTGAAATGTTTATCTACTGACCAATTATTGGACGATAAGCGATGGTTCGCCACAGTGAGGGCATTGATGAGGGAAGTCATTCTTATCGCTAACAGTTTAGATCTAAAACTCGATGACGGACTGATCGAAGACCATTTGTTGAAAACTCGGAATATGGGTAATTATCGACCTTCCACTCTTGTTGATTTCGAAATGGGTCGGGAAATTGAACGGGTCCTTCTATTTCAGAGACCACTGGATCACGCTCGCCGCCACGGTATCCCTACGCCTTGGTTAGAACGTTTGTGTAAGGTGTTGGATCAACTGACGCAACCATTGTGTATACAGAATAAAACAATGATCCGATCGGACGGTTAACCGATATGGACAGGATCGGTTGTTGGGTTATTTGCATTGAAGGTCAACGTAGGACAGGCAACTTCTTGTGATGCAACGACGGGGAATAGGTGAGTTGCCCCCATCTTTTTGAGACGCATGTTGATGGCTCCTAAGGCAATTTCAGGCCGGTTGCAGTCACGACTGAGATGTCCAAGGTAGAGATGGGTTAATGCTGGAGTGAGGATTTCTTCTAGGACATCGGCAGCGGCGTCATTCGATAGGTGACCGTGCCGACTGAGGATGCGTTGTTTTAAACTCCAAGGACGCCTCACGTCCTCTTGTAGCATTTTCAAATCATGGTTGGTTTCCAACACCAACACATTTGACGCTCGCACCCGTTCCACAACGAGTTTTGTTGCGTGCCCAAGATCGGTCAAAAAACCGATTCTAATTCCGTTTGCGTCAAAAGAAAAACCAACTGGATCCTGTGCATCATGGGGGACAGAAAATGTATCGACTCCTATGGAACCGATTTCAAATGAGTCTCCAGTTGTAAACAGGCGACATTCCATTTTGATATTAAGTTGCGACTCGATGACCTCACGAGTTTGGCGGTTGCAATAAACCGGAATGCGCAGCCTTCCTGCCAAAGCCGTCAAGCCTTGGATGTGATCCGAATGTTCGTGAGTGATGAGGATACCGCTTAAAGTTTCTGGGCTCCGCTCGATTGCAGCGAGTCGCTGTCGGATCTGGCGTCCACTGAAACCAGCGTCGATCAGTAAACGGGTGTTTTCACATTCCAGATAGGCGCAATTGCCCCCGGAACCGCTGCCGAGAATGGTGAAATTTACTGACACAAGGAGGACATTAAGAAGGGAACAGACGCCGGGCAATCGTTTTTCCAGCGATCCAATAATGGCTGGTTTTTGTCAGTTTTTAGACTCACCTTTGGCGA
>CAMBHS010000174.1 GCA_945867235.1 Akkermansia muciniphila | reverse complement strand
TAATTTCCACCGACTGACCTTCGGTCGCTTGGGGTCCTGAGCAGCAACAATCGATGGAACCAAGGAACGCATGATCGTCGTGCGATCCAAAATATAAGGAATCTGACGGCCTTCCTGCATCAACCGCAAATCCTCCAATCCACGTTTGGAATGACTCATGACATCCAAATCCAGTTCCACTTGGTGAACCTCCTCATTCGAGACGGGAATTGTTTTCCGGTAAAGCCAAGGATCCGTATCCAACGGAGCCCCGATGGGATCGATCATGGCAAACCGGTTCGCACGTTGGTAAGCGGGATTCTGCTTTAACCCACCCGGCTGGGTTTGAACCAAGGGGATCGTTTGGAAACTTTTCTCGAGATGAGCCAAGTCATAGGTGGGAGCCACACAATCGGGATTGCCACTGAGCAAATCGTAAGTCCCAGAAACCGGCGCGTTGAACACAAGGAATACGGTGCGGTAACGCGCTGTGATGCCATTAAGTCCGAGTGGCGAATTGTCGAGATTATCGATGATCAACGACAGTTCTTGCGAATCCAATGACAATCCCCGGGCAACGAATCGCTTCGGGTTCACATTGGTATTCCCTTGGCCCAGACTGTAAACCACATCGCTGGCGACAATCGTTTCTCGCGCCTCGTCACCCACCACACGCATCTTTGTGATAGAAACCGCACGGCTAAAAATGGGCTCAGGGGTATCAAAAGTAATGCTGTCCAAAGTAAGATTCGAGCCGCCCAATCTTAATTTAAGGCGGGTTCGTCCGGGTTCTTCAATGCGTTCGGTAATTCCCACGGAAAGAGGTTCGGAGGCAACTTTTTCTGATGGACCAAAATGCAGGCGTGCGCCAGTAAACGGGATGGGATTCGAACGTCGATCATCGATCGTGACACGAAATTGATTCCACTTCCCTGCGGGTAACGGCATTCGTAATTGACGTTGACCCGTGGCACGAAGAAACAAGGGAACTCCTCGGGCTATCAACTGCCATGTCCGTCCGTCTGCCGAAGCTTCGAGCAATGCAGCTTTTATGAATTCAGTCTCAGCGGTTTCCAATTCCAATGCGATTGGGGTTTCTGTGCGAACCGTGCTGATACGGATGATAGTGGCTTCATTTTCAATGCGACTTTGAAAAGTGGATGCAGGCTCTTGAAAAGAGAGCGCCTGCGAAGGACGTTCAAACGCAAAAGGAATCGTGTTACCCGTCGAATCGGTCACACGCAAATCAGGCCAACCCACCCGACTGGAGGTCAATGTGTCCAAGGGAACGGCAATTTTCACAAGCCCTGTTTGTCCCAATGTGAATGATTGGGAATACTTCCATTCTGCGGGCAACGCCAAACCATTGGAGGTAGAAACACAAAAAACCAAGATCAATAGCGACAGGAAAAATCGGTGTGAATTCATAAGGTGCTCGGGCATGAACAGCCTGCCATCTTTAGGGGGCTGGTTCTTTTGTTGAATCGTTGGAAAGAAATCGTTGGTAAATAAAGGAACTTACCATGAGCAAAACGGCCAACCCAACCAGTGAGCCAATTCTATAGAGGCCACCTAACCTCCAAAGGTCGTGCAGGAACAGCTTGAGCAACGTAACAACAAGCAATCCTAGCCCTGCGAATCGGGCGGGCAAACTCTTCCATCGAAAACCAATGATCAGCATGACAAATGCAAAAACACCCCAAGCGAGAGAGTAGGTCATGTCCTGATCAAACCGTCCGGAGAAATGAAAAGTGAGTCGTTGTCCAGCGGGGCTGAAAAAGTCGGCGATCTGGATATTGACGAGGAAAAATAGCAGGATCGTTCCCAGCGCGCAAAGCAAGGGAGGAACCGAAACACGACAGAGTCGGTTGCGTGGAGGTGCTAGTAACCGCGCTCCCAGAAACAAGCTCCCAGCCACCAGAAGATAGGCATAAAGATACCAATTCAAAAGCGGTTGTCCTGTCCGGGCGTACGCGGTGATGGTCCACGGATTGACGCCCAGCCGAATAAAACTCACCGCCAACAAAGCGACACCGGCAATCCGCAAACCCGGATGGGGTATGCGTTGAAAGAGCCATAACAACGCCACGCCTTCCAAAGCCCAACCGATGGTGATCCACTGCCGGTCAAACTGGGTAGGAAAGATAAAGGTGATAAAAAACAGGGAGGCTCCACCGAACAATGCCAGTCGGGTCTGTTGGCGGGCAGGATCGTTCGTGGCATTTCGGAGCACATGCACCATGGCCCACACACAGGGAACGGCAAGCATGGCAGGGATGAGTCCTTTGTAGGGAAAACTCGGAAATCCAACCGACAATCCCTTATACACCGTGAGAAAGTGAAGCGGCAACGCAAGCGCTGAAGCGACCCAAGGCCACAACCGGTCCTGCATTCTGTTGCGGAAACAAAACGGGAATAAGAGAAAGAGCAGGCCAAATCCCAAATACCAACTGGAAGCCAGAACGACCTGGGTGGGTTGAAACCGCATGAAGTGCCAGGTGTGTTCGAGAATCAGGATGGAAGCCAATCCCGTGACGACCAACAAGTCGGCTCCATGAAAAAGGCAGATGCCCAAGAAAAGAATGAGCAAAACAACCGCGAGCCCAAATACGGAGTTCGGATTGCTGAGGGGCAATTGAATGACCACCAACGTGAGCAGAAGGAAGGGGAGCGCGGAGGCGATCGATACGATCTGTTCCACCATGGTTGCGGTTAGGACGACATCGGCGCCTTTGCCGTTCGATTCTGCATCCCAGCGGCGTTTTAACACCTGCCGTGCCGCGATGAATCCGGCCGCCACAAAAAACACCGCGAACCCACCAATCACGATGAGCATCATCGGCGCCAGTGAGACCTCCCTCGGGATCCCCAGAATCCAGATTCCGGCGATGATCAAAGTCAGAGCGAAAGATGCAAGGATGCTCCAGACCACCACGGTCGTGATCGCCAACCAGAGCACGAGAATGTTGATAGCCAAAATCAGGGGCCAGATCACCCACGAGATGGACGGGAGCTTAAGAATGAAAAGTAGAATCAACACCAACCCCGCTAACGGAGCGAGATGCAGCCAGTGCAATCGTATGGGGATAGGATTTCTTTTTTGCAGCAGCATCGGCAGCACGGTATGGAGCACAGCGAATAGCAGCACAAAAACCATCGACCCGATGAGCGACTCGATAGTGAGATGCTTTTGCAGCCACACGGCGAAGAAAAGAAAGACGCACCCACCCGCACCAAACACCAATGTTCGAAACTCGACTCTCATCCACACCACTGCGATGACCAATAGATCCACCAGCGTGACATAACCGAGAATCAGTGGAGCCCGCCCCGTGATATCATAATAGGAACCAGCCATCAGGAACCATGCAAAACCAAATGCTGCGGACGACAACAGCAGGGCTGGGACGAAAACGAATCTGTCCATGGGCTCCTCCTTTCGTCGAAGAACTGGTGCCACAAGGAACAGGCTTCCGAACCCGAGAAAGACAGCCATCGCCGTATACACTTTGGCGGCTTCAAAAAACTGCAATACCCAGCCGACTTCCATGAGGATCGTCAGAAGGGCTGCCATGAGGATCAAATAATGCCAGCGTTTAATCAGTGAGATGGCGATCAAACCCGCATTAAGAATCGCCAAATATCCAAACAAACCCGAGGGGTTATCCACACCGGACGAAAGCAGAGGCGGCGTTAGAAATCCCCCTAGCAATCCGAGAATGGCAATGACCTGAGCATCCAAGCGCCACGCAAGTAAGAAACCGGTCACCGTGATGAGGGACATCAGAAGGAACGCAGGAGTCGGACCAATAAATTTGTAAAAGGCATGGGCGGCAAATGTGTTGGCATACAATATAAGGATCCCCGTGGCGGAAAGAGTTTGCACGGTGACGACGTGGCGTTCGCGTGGCAGCAACAGTCCGCCCACGATCAATCCAAGCGCGAGAAGGTAACCACAACTGATGCGCGTTTGAGGGCTAACGAGGTTGTTTTCAAATGAATACTTGAGAAAAAAAGCGACTCCCAAAAAGAGTGCCAACCCACCGACCCATGCAAACATTTTAACCCCTAAAAACCGTTCCCAATTGATGGAGGCGGATTCGTGGGAGGCTGGTGCCGGAGCACTTTCCTTTTTCGATTCAACCCAAGGAGTCAGTATTGGGGGTGCGGGCGGAGGTTCCGTCTCGCGGGGCAAAAGCTCGGGAATTGGTTCGAGGGAATCCTCAGTGGTGAATGTGGACTGTGATTCGGTTTCCAAATCCGATCTCCATACTTCGGACGGGGCTTTAAAAGGAGTCGGCTGAGGTTCTGTTTTTCCTTCCGTTCCGTCTTTAGCCTGAAGTTGCTCCAACTGAGCTTCGCATTTATAAAAGCGACGCTCCAGATCCTCCATGAGCTGTTGCAATGAGACGGTCTTGCGATATTGACCCCAAACAATTATCGGAATGATGAAGACCACCACACCTATCCAAAAAACGGCTAGAATGAATAGTAATTCCACCACACCTATCGAAAAAACGGCTAGAATGAATAGTAATTGCATGGCTCGTTTATCCCCATCCTAGGTGAACAACTTAATATTACCATAACTGATCAAAAACACGAAGTTAAAAGAGTGTCGTGACTCTTTGAGCGGTGCATCCCGAAGTTGTTGGTCAATTTCAGTTCCA
>CAMBHS010000173.1 GCA_945867235.1 Akkermansia muciniphila | reverse complement strand
AGGTTGGATATTATGAATATGATTCTTCATTCATCATCACGTCGCTTGGAAACGCTCAGGATCTTTATGAATTGCAGGATTCTGTTCACGGTTTGATGGTGATGGTGGATGATCCCAATCATGCTGCGGCTATTCGTCACGATATCAACCAATCCCTATCTGGAACTGTTGTAATCTCCACTTGGATGGATGATGCTCGTCATTTTCTGGAGGCATTGGCAGTGGAGAAAAACGTCATGTTCTACCTTCTGTTTTTCATAATGATCGTCGCTGCGTTTGGGATCATGAGTGCTTTGATTACCTTCGTTGTGCAGAAGACGCGTGAAATTGGAGTGTTGAAGGCATTGGGTGCCCAACAATCGCAGATCATGTTGATTTTTCTAAGTCAAAGCTGTCTTGTTGGAGTGTTAGGAGTGTTCGCCGGCTTGGGATTGGGTCTGTTAGCTTTGAGTTACAGGAATGAATTTCTCCATCTAATGCGTCGCGTGACAGGGATCGAACTTTTCCCTCAACAAATTTATGCGTTCCAAGAATTACCCATGTTAATTGTCCCGAGTGATATTGTCTTAATTTGTGTTGGTTCGTTACTGGCATGTGTGGTGGCAGGATTACTTCCAGCTTGGAATGCCAGTCGTCTGAAACCCGTTGAGGCCCTTAGAGCAAATTAATTTTTACTAATCGTGACGCTTCAACCTCAAGAAATTGCAACGGCAGTTCGTCAGGCATTGGAGGAGGACAATGGAACAGGCGACGTTACAACCTTGTCCATGATCCCACGTGAATCTTCCTCAATAGCGAGGATGGTCGCTCGGGAGCCCATGGTTGTGGCAGGACTCGCCTTCGCGATTGAATCGTTCCGTGCTCTTGAACCTTTGATCAAATTGTCGTTAAACACGGCTGATGGAGAGACAATAGCCGCAGGTCATGTTTTATTGACGATAGAAGGCCAGACTCGCGCGATCCTCGGTGGCGAAAGGGTGGCCCTGAATTATATCCAACGCTTATCAGGAATCGCAACTGCCACTGGTCAATTTGTTCGTGCCGTCCATGGGACTCATGCTCAAATATTGGATACGCGCAAAACAACACCAGGGTGGCGACGTTTTGAAAAATATGCGGTTTTTTGTGGGGGAGGGATTAACCACCGAATGGGACTCTACGATCGGGTGTTGATCAAAGATAATCATTTGGCATCACTGGCTGATGCTCTCCCCAACCCGATTACGGCGGCTGTGAACCGCGCTCGATGTGCGTATCCCGATCTGTTGGTTGAGGTGGAGGCGGATAATTTGGAACAGGTTTTACAAGCAATCGAATCTAAAGCAGATATCGTGCTTTTGGATAATATGTCATTGGAAATGCTGACCAAGGCGGTGAGTCTGTCCAAGGGTCGCGTCTTGACGGAAGCGAGCGGAGGAGTGAGCCTAAGCACGGTTCGCGCTATTTCTGAAACGGGGGTTGATTATATATCTGTCGGAGCCATAACCCATTCTGTCCGAGCGGTGGATATCGGACTCGATTTTTAATCTTTCAGAGGTGCGGTTGATTTTATTGTGACTGTTGATGCTCATATTTTAGCGGCATTTCGGAACGCCGAAGGGGGGGCTGTTTCCGGCGAGGATTTAGCCACTCGCCTTCAAATCAGCAGAGCTGCCATCTGGGCAAGGATCGAAGAATTGCGGCAATTGGGATACGAAATAGAGGCAAGTCCGCACGAGGGTTATCGTCTTAAAAAGTGCCCGGATTTGTTACACGCTGACGATCTGTTAGCTCGACTTGATGGCAAGCAATTGATCGGTCGAGATATACGAGTTTTTAAGGAAACAACCTCGACAAATGATGCTGTAGAACGAGTCGCAAGAGATGGGGAAGCAGAAGGCGTAGTTGTTTTTGCTGAGACACAAACCAAAGGTCGTGGTCGATTAGGACGGCGTTGGATTTCACCGCCGGGTCGAGGGTTGTGGTTTTCAATTTTACTCCGACCCAATATTTCCCCGCAATCAATCACCCAAATCACAGTGGCTTCGGCAGTGAGTTTGAGGAGAGCCATTAAAACTGTCACAGGTCTGGTGGCGGAAATTAAATGGCCGAATGACCTCATGTTGAATGGCTTAAAAATCGCGGGAATCCTAACCGAGCTTTCTTCTGAGCCTGATGCGGTAAAACATGTAGTTTTGGGGATTGGAGTTGACGTCAATTTAACATCCGAGGATATCCCGGAAGAGTTAAGAAATGTAGCGACCTCCTTGCGAATCGTTACAGGACGGAAATTGGATAGGGCAGCATTGGCTATCCAAATACTCCGCGAAATTGATCGAGCCTATGCTTCCATCCAAGAGGGCATGTTTGAAGAACTATCGAATGAGTGGGCGTCTGGATGTGCGACGATTGGAAAAGATGTGACGATTGAAATGGGCGGTAGATTACTGCAAGGTCGGGTCGAGGCGTTGGATCAGGATGGGGCTCTCCTTTTACGAACCGAGCATGGCAGGTTGGAACGAGTCATCGCTGGAGACGTCCGAATACACCCAAGTTGAGAACCTGACATGCTGCTACTGTTAGACATCGGGAACACGCACACGCACCTCGGCTTGGCCTGCGGTGACAAGGTGTTGCGATCACTTGATATTCCTACCTCGGCTTGGGCGGATGGAACTGCGGCAGCTTCAGTTGATAAATTTACGGCTCGACACATTCTAGAAGGAGTTGCCACCTGTAGCGTGGTTCCTTTGATGTCCGAAAAGGTTCGGATCTATACCGCAAAACGAGGTTTAAATATTTTCGAACTCAATTCAAAAACAGTTTCAGGAATTGGTATCGATTATCCTAAGCCTTCCAGCATTGGTCCGGATCGACTCGCGAATAGCATTGCTGCATTCCATTATTGGGGCGCTCCCGTCGTGGTGGTTGATTTCGGGACGGCTGTCACCTTTGATGTTGTGAATCGTAGCGGGGATTATGTGGGTGGCATCATCGCTCCAGGATTAAGCGCGATGACGAGTTATTTGCATGAGAAAACGGCACTTCTTCCCAAGATAAAAATTCGCGAAACCAAGGCGGTCATAGGACGCAACACTCGCGAAGCGATGTTGATTGGAGCGATCCATGGTTACCGAGGTTTGATCAAGGAACTGTTGGGAAACCTGCGACGCGAATTGGGTGTGAGAAAACTTTGCGTGATTGCGACGGGGGGTTATGCCGATCTCATTTCCTCGCAACTTCCAGAAATCCAAGAGGTTTGCAATGAATTGACTTTGCAAGGCCTGAGGATCGCCTGGAATCACCATCGACAACCAAAACCGTGTCTTAACTCAAGCAATCAAGTTGCTTGAGTTAGTTTTTTGTGTTCATCAACGATTCAATTTCGTCGATTTCAATAGGAATATTTTCCATGAGATCGACTGGACCATTTTCGGTAAGTAAAACATCGTTCTCAAGTCTTACGGCGATTCCCTCATCAGGAATGTAAATGGCGGGTTCTACTGTCATGACCCAACCCGCTTGCATCGGTTCCGTTGTGAAGCCCACATCATGCACATCGAGTCCGATCGGATGTCCAACCCCGTGCATGAAATATTTTTTCACAGCGGGGAATTCCGTGTTTTGTCGCTTGATGGCATTCAGACTCAGCAGTCCAAGATCGACACATTCCTTTTCAACCATTTGCTCCGCTTCTAACTGCCATGTTTTGACAGTTTTTCCAGGAGTTAATCCTGCTATGGAACCCCTCAACACCCTTAGAACTGCGTTATAGATCGCTTTTTGACGTCGAGAGAATTTCCCGCTAACAGGAATTGTGCGTGTCAGGTCTGAGTTGTAGTTGGAGAAACTGGCGGCAACATCCAAGAGGAGCAATTCGCCCTTGGAGCAACGAGCCGAATTTTCCAGATAATGCAACACGCACGCATTCTTGCCCGAGCCGATGATGGGGAGATAGGCAAAGCGACCTCCTTGGCGGATGAATTCATGAGCAAACTCCGCTTCGATCTCACGTTCATTGACTCCGGGTGTTACATATTTGAGAACGCGTTTAAATCCACTCTCGGTAATCTGGCAAGCTTTGCGGATCAACGCGACCTCACCAGCAGATTTTACTACGCGAATTTGGTGCATGAGCCGAGCTAACCTTTGGTAGTCATGTAATGGATACCGACTCATGGTGTCCTTTACAAAACGAGCTTCCCTTGTCTCGGTCTCGATCATGGCACGTTTATGTTCGTTCGAATTTAAATAAACATGCTCAGATTCACACATCAACCTGTGAAACAAGGGTTGAAAATTTGATAACCATTCTATCGTCTTGATGCCACTTAAGGCACGAGCTTCATCCTTGGAGAGCTTATGTCCTTCCCAGATTTCTGATAATGCATTGGGCTCCCGGAGGAACAAAATTTCACGATATTTTTCTTCAATGGCATCGGGATAAAATACTAGGATTGATTGTTCTTGCTGCACCCCACTGAGGTGGAACAAATCGGAATTGACGGGTAGAAGCAGACTGCCATCGGCGTTTGTCAACGGGATATCGTTCGAATTAACAACGGCCAACGAGTTCGGCAACATGAGCGATTTCAGCCGTTGACGATTGCTGGTGAAAAGTTCCGGATTGATGGACTTGTTCTGCATGGTTGTCAGATGCTGGCTCTTTTCTAT
>CAMBHS010000172.1 GCA_945867235.1 Akkermansia muciniphila | reverse complement strand
GGCCGCCCTCCCCCCCCGGGCGGCCAAGGGGCCGGAAACCGTTCGGAGCCAGTGGCGCAGAATGTTCCACGTTTTCATAGAGATACATTGTATTTTCCTGAGTCGGTAAATCCCATCAGGGGGGTCACGATGTACCGGGGCTGTTCCGGCCAAGATTGCTTTTGCGCTTGACGCTGAAAATAAACGGACAAACGGCTGCGTGGAAGCCTACATTTACTATCGCTTTCAAGAGCGGCAAGGAACAGTTGATGGTTTAATGGGTTTGATTAACAAAGCCGACCCAAAAACATTCAAACTAGAAGTGCTGTTGGAATTGTTTGTGATGTCTCCTGGAATTCGTCGCAGCATAGATAAAGCTTACGAAATTGTTGCCCATAGCTTGTTTGAAACAATAGTTACAACTCTTAAGGCAACTGTAACCGTTGAAGTTCCCCAAGACAGCAGTCAGCTTTTGAGAGAGTTTGAAGATTTAACCCGTGTGCTTATCGGCATTGATTCAAAAAATATGAAAAGCACAATGGATGCTCATGTCTTTCGGGTAGGCGTCACCAATGCCGCAGATAGAGGTTTGGATATGTGGGCAAACTTTGGGCCAGCCGTGCAAGTGAAACATTTAACACTGAACGAAGAACTGGCAACGACGGTTATTGACCAAGTAGAAAGCGACCACATTGTTATTGTTTGTCGCGATACGGACGCCCACGTTATTCAAACAGTTGCAAAGCAAATTGGCTGGGGAAGACGTGTTCGTGGCATTATCCGCGAATCTGAATTAGTAGCATGGTATGACCGTTGTTTGCGCGGGAAATTCTCGAAGCAATTAGCAAAGCCTTTGTTAAGCCTGCTTGCGGATGGCTTCAAATCGGAATTTTCGCAAAATTCAAGCATCGGAGGATTACTGTCGGAAAGAGGCTATGACAAAATGAAGGTTGACCCGTTCTGGAAAGTAAAAAAAAAAGACCCAGCACCTTGCGGCAACAAGTATTGGTAAAATCTCCGGCTTACAGTCATGACTTGCGCCAGAACTTCTCGCGGCGTGATCGTACACAATGCGATCAACCCCCGAACTTTACCCTTCCCTCCCGCAATTCCTTCGTTTTCTGATGGTTTTCTAAATTTTTTCGATGCGTCCCGCCCCAGTGCTTTTCCGATTCGCACCCTAACGCGGGGATTGAGGACTTGCCTTGACGCTGGGGGCTCTTGAATGTTACCTGAAAACATCATGCTGGTTCAATTTCGTCACTCCTTTTGTATGACCCTCAAAATGGGACTCCTTGGACTGGGGTTGTTCAGCCTGACTGGGTGCCAGCCTCCGGGACCCAAAGCGTTGCTCGAAGGGGAACGACTGATTCACGAAGCGCGGTTTGATCAGGCGGTGGAGCGGTTGCACCAAGCCACGGAGTTACTCCCCAATAATGCCCAAGCCTGGAACCACTTGGGGATCGCCCTGCAAGGTCTTGGCAAGTCCGATGCGGCGGTAGCGGCTTATCAACATGCCTTGCGTTTGGATCGGAATCTGGGCGTGGCTCGATTCAATCTGGGTTGGCTTCATTTGGAAAATAATCGTCCCGCCGAAGCCGCCAATGAGTTGACGACTTACACGACTTTAGTGCCGACCGCCACGACTGGTTGGTTTCATTTAGGCACCGCGTTTCTCCGCCAGAAAAAGTGGGATGATGCCGAACGCGCTTTGGCGCATGCCTATCGTCTCGATGCGAAGGATCCCGAGATCCTGAATAATCTGGGCGTGGTGTGTCTTCAAAAACGAAAGACTCGCGAAGCCGGACAGTGGTTCAGCCAAGCTCTTAAGGTAAAACCCGGGCACCCCCCCGCGTTGCTCAATTTCGCGATTGTCAGCCATTTTTATTTCAACGCCAAACCGCTGGCCTTGGAACAATACCGGCAGTATGTCGCGTTGGTTCCCGAGCCGTCCAACGCTGCTAATGTGCGCGAACTCATCAAGAAACTGGAAGCTGAGTTGCAGCCTAAACCGGTTGTAACTCCGGCTCCGATTGTTCCGACTGTCACCACTCCACCGCCGCCGCAACCGTTGACGAGCAAGATTCCTGTTGGGGTGACGCCGACCCCGCTCGTTCCAAAAATCGCGCCAATCCACTCTCAACCGGTCGCCCCTCCGCAGGCGGTCGCGATCGTGAAGCCCTCCTTGCCCATCGCACCGCCCGTCCAACCGCCCGTCCAACCGCCCGTGGTGACCAACCTAGTAACCTTACCCATCAAAGGGGTCCCGCCACCCAATCCTGTCGCGGTGGCTCCGGAGGTTGCGGCTGCTCCAAAATTGGAAGTGGTGCGGGTGACGAATGATTTCGTGCCTCCTCGGGCGAAGGATGTGGTGGAGACTAAACCTCGCACGAACAACACGCCCCCTGATGCGACCGCTCCAGCCAAACCCTCTCCACCCTTGATCCGATCTGCCCAACGAGATCCGGCGAAGGAGCCTGATTCTTTTTGGAAAAAAAACAACCCGATCAAATGGTTTTTCCAAAAGATCGCCGGGCCAGAACCCACCCCACGCCCAACAGGAATCGCCGTCACCACAGTGCAACCACAGGTCGTCACGCCGCCACCGCCTAGAATTATTCTTCGCTACCCGTTCACGGTGCGAGCCAATCCGCTGGCCGGAAATCGGGCGGCGGCAGAGAAGTTTTTTCATAAAGGATTGGAATCGCACCAAACCCAACGCTTTGGAGAGGCGGCAGCGGGCTATCAAGAAGCCCTGGCTCTTGACCCGGTCTATTTCGAAGCCGCCTATAACTTGGGATTGGTCGGTTATCAGACGCGGAACTGGTCCTTGGCTCTGGCGTCAGGCGAGGCCGCACTGAAGATTGACCCTGCCTCTCTGAATGCCCGATACACTTTTGCGCTGACGCTGGAAGCAGCGGGATATTACCTGGATGCCGTTGACCAGTTGGAGCAGGGGATCAAAATCGCGCCTCCCGATGCCCGGCTTCATCTCGCTGCCGCATCCATTTATTCTGTGCACCTGACCCAACCCGCTGCGGCGCGTGACCATTATCGTCGAGTGCTCGCTTTGCTCCCGAACCATCCCAAGGCCGAGGAGATTCGCCGTTGGTTGGGTGCCAATCCTTGAGCCGCATCCCAAGGGGGAAAATCTGATTCGGGCAAAAAAAACGGCGACCCTTTCGGATCGCCATCGTGAAAAACAGAGGTAAGAATTACAGCCCTTTGCTGATCATGAACTTGAGCAAATCTCCCACGCGGTTGCTGTAACCCCATTCGTTGTCATACCAGGAGATCAGCTTAAAAAAACGTTTGTTCAACTCAATCCCGGAGCCCGCATCGTAAATCGATGAGGATTGGGAATGGATAAAGTCGGAGCTCACCACTTCATCGGTGGTGAATTCGAGGATGCCTTTGAGGTAGGTTTCACTCGCGAGTTTCATCGCGGCGGAAATCTCGGCAAACGAGGTGTCCTTGACGGTTTTGACGGTTAGATCGACGCAGGAAACGGTTGGGGTTGGGACACGGAAGGCCATGCCGGTCAATTTGCCTTTCACTTCGGGGCAAACGAGACCCACGGCGCGAGCAGCACCTGTGGCGGAGGGAATGATGTTGATCGCAGCACTGCGTCCACCTTTCCAGTCCTTTTTGCTGGGGCCGTCCACCGTTTTTTGTGTCGCGGTGTAAGCGTGAATCGTGGTCATCAGACCTTCCTCGATTCCAAATCCTTCCTTCAACAAAACATGAACGATCGGTGCCAGACAATTGGTCGTGCAGGAAGCGTTCGAAATAATGTGGTGCGTGGCTGGGTCATATTTTTCATGGTTCACACCCATGACGACGGTGATGTCCTCATTCTTCGCCGGGGCGGAAATGATGACTTTCTTGGCGCCTGCGACCAAATGTCCCTTTGCTTTTTCGGCTTCAGTAAAGAGTCCGGTCGATTCAATTACTACATCCACTCCCAACGCCTTCCAAGGGAGACCCGAAGGATCCCGAGCTGAAACCACGGCAATTTCGAAACCGTTCACGACCAAAATATCGTCCTCGGCCTTGTCGGGAGAAGATTTCTTGGAGCTGACCGATCCATTGAAACGTCCCTGGGTGGAATCGTATTTAAGCAGATAGGCCAAATTATCGGCAGGAACCAAATCCCCCACGGCGACGACCTCCACTTCACGACCCACGAGACCCTGTTCAACCATGGCGCGAAAGACCAAACGTCCAATGCGTCCAAAACCATTGATAGCAACTTTTACAGCCATAATTCAGTAATAAGGATCGGTGCCGACGGGCACCAAAGATGCGCATCCTACAAGCCAACACGCTGCCGTCAATATGGAACTCCAAGACTCAGCGATTCCGCACGGCTGGCTCATGAAGACTCCAAGGTGCGGGATTTGTGGGAGTTGACGAGTGAGAAAGCACGGCGTTGGTTTTCCAGGCCCATTTCTTCGTGGAAGTCAGCGAGGGTCGTTTTTGCGCGTTTGGAGTCCTGAGCGCGCCAATGAATGAAGAGGCTCACGGCGAGACGGCGAAACATGGCTAGGCTCCACGCTGCGTTGCGGTGGCGCACGCGGCTGCGATCCTCATCGGCACTGACGTCCAGACGCTGGTGCAGGCCGGTTTCGATGCCCCAGTAAGCCCGTTGCGCCGCCTGCCATTGCGCCGCGTTCAGGCGTTCGGGTTTGCGA
>CAMBHS010000171.1 GCA_945867235.1 Akkermansia muciniphila | reverse complement strand
CTGCCGCCGCAACTGGAGGAGCACTTCGGATTTGGTTTGTTGGCTCATATAATAGTGCATCTCTTGGGTAACACCGACTTTTGGCGCAACGTTGCGTTCTCACCTCGCCTAAAGCACTCCTCCGGTAACAAAACTTTTGGCGCAGATCGTGGTCAGAACTACTTGAATTTAAATGTTTACACAACTTTAATTCTAGCATTGGGTTTTCGGTTATTCGGGGGGTGATGATTCCACAGGAACGAAATCCGCCTCGCCTCGAGCTTTTCCCGACGTGACGACGATGCGATAAGGAAAATTCGCGACCAATGGTTCATGGGTAACTTTATCCTTCACCTCAGTCATGCCAGCAATATCCCTGCCAAAAGCGAACCCTCGAACAGGTTTAGAGGATTTTTTGGTGGTTAATTTCCAAATCGGGGCACTGGCCTTGTTGGTCTTGAGACTGACCACCGAATAGACACTCACCTCAGTTAAATTATAGGGCTGCTCAAACGTAAATATCACCGGACAAATTGGGTCTCCTGTTTGTATGGCTCCTAACATGGGACGGTTTTGAGGAATGATCTGAATAATTTTTACTTTGAACCAGTCAGTAAAGAAGTAGCTGTAGACAGCTCCGAGGAGCACGGCTACCGCTACGAGAAAATAGTTGCTTCGAGTCATCTTCAGTGTGTTGACGCAAACGCGGGGATATTATTCGACAAACTAGATCTACGAAACCCTTCGTGGGCTAAATAATTTGTGAATGGTTGTTAATTTAATCTGCTGATTTTATGGGAATTTTGTTCGGAAAAAACCAAAATGATCGAGTTTTCCGGGTGCGTCCTGGAAATCTTGGGTTTACCCTCATCGAACTCCTCGTGGTGATCGCGATCATCGCGATTCTTGCTGGGATGCTGCTTCCCTCTTTGTCCAAAGCCAAGGAAGCGGGTCGCCGTATTTCTTGCGTCAATAATATGCGGCAATTGGGAATTTCCCTCGTGATGTATGCCGATGATTATAACGGATATTTCCCCGATCGCGGCAATGCTCCAGGTTGGCCTCATAAACTTCGAGATGGTTTTAAGGATCTAAGAATCCTTCGGTGCGCCAGCGATGGACCAGGAAATCCCGCGACTGGCGGAAGCAATACCAATTATCCCGCAGATTCCTCCCCGCGTTCTTATATCTTCAATGGTTGGAATGATTTTTTCCAAGCGGAAATGGGTGCTCAGTTTAGTATGAATCTGACGGTGGGAAAGGCCGTCAACGAAAACGCGATTCGTGATCCCAGCGAAACGGTAATGTTTGGAGAAAAGGATCATAATTCTGGTCATTATTACATGGATTTCCTAGAGGCTGGCGGTGGAGGAGTCGGCAATGACGTCACGGAACTCGAACAAAGCCGACATTCCGGTTCAGCATTGAAAGCGGCACGGGACGGAGGCTCGAATTTCGCCTTTGCCGATGGGAGCACTCGCTACCTTCGTTTTGGTAAATCGTTTTCTCCTATCAATTGCTGGGCTATCGACCCCAAATGGCGCACGAATACAGCTTCCATCAAGTATTGATACGCATGATGGTTTTGGAACTGATTCAACTTGAGAGTCTGATCAGTAGTTCGTAGGTTTTGCGTCATGTTCAATCGCCCGATTTATTTCCATGCACCCTGTTTTTTGCTCGCTGCATGGATGGGTTGTGGAGAATTGTCATTAAAAAGTGAAGTGGATTTCGCGGAACCGCTTCGAGTGATCAATTCCGTGAGTCGCGAAGGGCAGGGTAATGCCGAAGCGTTTGTGGCCATGCAGACATTGGTCTTTGCCGATGCGAAAAGTATCCCAATTATTTTGGCCGCGATGGCATCTTCTAATGAAGTCGCTTTGAACTGGCTTCGGGCAGCTGTCGAGACCATCGCTCAACGCCATGTGGCGAGTGGTAAACCTTTTCCTTTTGTAGAGCTTGGGAAATTTGTTTTGGAAACCTCGAATCCTCCCCGGGCACGGCGTCTCGCTTTTGAACTGATTTCCAAGGTTGATCCGTTGACGAGTGATCGATTGTTGACGGGCATGGTCAATGATCCAAGTCCAGAGTTGCGACGCGAGGCCGTGCAAAAATTGATTCAACAGGCCAATCTTTCCCTTTCTGAAAGCAACAAGGTGGGAGCGACATTGCTGTTTCAGCAATTGCTTTCCTTGGCTCGCGATGTGGACCAGGTGGATGGCATTGCCAAAAGTTTGCGGAACTTAGGGCAGGTGGTTGATCTGCCATTCACGCTGGGATTTCTTACTCAATGGAAGGTCGCCGGACCTTTTGATAGTATCGGTGGCAAAGGTTTTGCGGCGGTTTATCCTCCAGAAGCGCAGGTGGATCTAGCAGCAGATTACGATGGCAAAACCGGCAAGGTTCGGTGGCAGCGACTCCTCAATACAGAAGAGGACGGTTCCGTCAGCATGAACAAACCCTACACCCCGTTGAAAGGAGTGGCTGCTTATGCCTATTCTGAATTTTATTCAGAAAATGCCCGAGTGGTGGATCTTCGACTCGGTTCAAAGAACGCCTTCAAAGTCTGGCTGAATGGCCAATTCCTCTTTGGTCAGGAGGAATATCACCGAAATAAAGCCATTGACCAATATCGCATGACCGGCCAACTCAAATCCGGTCGTAACATTATCCTAGTCAAAGTGTGCCAGAATGAGCAAACGGAGGATTGGGCGACCGAATGGGATTTTCAACTCAGAGTGTGCGATGCGTTGGGAACTCCGATTCGTTCTGTGGCCGCTGCTTCAGGAGGTGATCGATGAGACGCATCTTGGCAATGGTTTGTTTTCTCGTTGTATTCCAAGTATGGGGAGGGGATTGGCTGCAGTTCCGGGGGCCTCAAGGGGCGGGTGTATCGGACGAGACTCAAATCCCCACGACGCTCGATGCCAAAAAAAATATCGCGTGGAAAAAAGCACTCCCAGGTCGTGGATTATCCAGTGCCATTATCGTTGGTGACCGCGTCTTTGTGACCTGCACCAGCGGTCCGAATCAAGAACGTTTGCATGTGATCTGCTTGAATGCGGCGGATGGTTCCTCGCTTTGGGAGCGGCAATTTTGGGCGACAGGTAGAACCACTTGCCACGAAAAAATAAGTGTGGCCGCGCCGACGCCTGTCAGCGATGGCAAAAGAATTATCGCCCTCTTTTCTTCCAACGATCTTTTCTGCCTCGACCTCGACGGCAACCTGCTTTGGTTGCGAGGGTTGATGCGCGATTATCCGAATGCGAGTAACGGACTCGGGCTGGCCTCGTCTCCGGTTGTGGTGGACGGCGTGGTTGTGACGCAGATTGAGACTGATGGAGAGGCTTTCGTGGCCGGCATCGATGCAACCACAGGCCTCAATCGTTGGAAGATTGACCGACCTAAAAAAGCGAACTGGACCTCACCTTCGATTTTGCGTGGTGCTCAAGGCGCAATGCTTGTCACGCTTCAGTCCAGCACCGGCATTTCCGCGATTGATCCCAAGACTGGGGTGGAGGTTTGGAAGTATTCCGATGGGGCTTCCACGGTACCGTCGAGTGCCGTTCGGGGCGATACATTGTATGTGCCTTCCTCGGGTATCACCGCTCTCCAGACCAGCACCGATGGACAACCCTTCAAGCAACTTTGGAAAGCCAGCCAACTGCGTCCGGCAACGGCCAGTCCCGTCGTTGTGGATGAGCGCATTTACACTCTCAATGATGCGGGCGTTTTGACCTGCGGTGATACCACTGAAGGGAAACGTCTCTGGCAATTAAGACTTAAAGGCCCATTCAGTGCCACTCCGTTGGCAGCGGGTCAACATCTGTATCTTGTCAACGAGAAGGGGTTGGCGCAGGTCGTTGATTTATCGAAACCCGAAGGTCAGGTCGTGAGTGAGTTGGATTTGGGCGAACCCATCATCGGCACCCCTTCCATCGGAGGCGGCGGTCTGTATTTCCGGAGTGATGGACACCTCTGGAAGATAATCAAATCATAGTCCATCCCGATTGCATTAATCCTGAGTGAACGAAAAACCGCTCAGTCCAAGAGGGACAACGAGGTGTAAACCAGTTCCTTGTCGTTGCGCGCAAACACATGCCGGTTCGCAAATGAAGGAGCAGCCCAAGTCACTTTGCGGGACGAAAATGGGTCAGTGGGCTCCAATAACGCAACGCGACTTAATTCTTGGTAACCCTCAACATTCATCCTAGCCCGAACCAAGTCCCCTTGATCAGTGAACAGCAGCACCGAATCTCCATTCACTGTAAGATGAACGGTCGAGGATGAGCCGCTTTTCCGATCAGTCGTGTGGATTGGATTTCCGTAATCCTCGTTCCCACTCGTAGCGAATCGTCACAGCCTGAGCCCACCAAGGATTTAGCCCATGGTGATCCCGTAGATACTTGGCTGCTTGCGTGTGCCCCTTTTCTACCAACCCGAACCTATCCAAGATGGTGAACCATTCCAACCACACGAACCCCGTTTTACATAAAACGGCGTCGTCGCTGATTTTTTGAAATATTGATTTTTTCGCCGGCATAATTGAACAGGTCCTATGTTGAACTTTTTAATATGCTGACTGCATTGACTGGGCTTCCTTTACGCTTACAGCCATGTCATTGATAGCGTCAATCGCTACTGCTGGATACCCTGTTTGCTTAAGTTGTTACGGCAGCAACATGGCTGGCTCATGAAGGTGTGAAAGAGCACTACGGGTTGGTTGGCGGCGTTTTTGACTGGACACAGGTTCCCAACTTTTTTAGGTTTTGGACATGTCGAAGTCGTATCGTTTGCCGGACGGGGATGAGCAGGTTGTTTTGGATGAGTTGGAAGTTCGGGTGGTCCACGCGGAGGA
>CAMBHS010000170.1 GCA_945867235.1 Akkermansia muciniphila | reverse complement strand
GCTGGGTGCCGAAAACATCCTCGCCTTGCGCTGCCTCGAACGCAGCCGGCATTGGGACGACTTCTGGAAATTACGGGCCAACCACCACGCCGCCCTCAACGACACCCTAAGCCTCTCCGCCTAATTTGAAGTATTTTGTCCTGCGCCCCCGCTCTGACGTGGTATGAATTCGCACTTTCAAATCCCGCGCCGATTTCTAAAGCTGATCCTTCCATCGTGCCGATCGCCGACCAACCGGCAGAATCCACCTCAAGCGTAGCGTTAGAAATTGAATTAATCCCACTCGGACCCACCACCTCCACGTTATCCACCAAACACTCCCCGGCATCCTGCAAAATCATCTGCAATTGATCCGGAGGCGTTGCGCCCGATCCATTATCCAACATGCCGGTCGTCTCTATTCGAGTCCAACCCGCTTTGAATGATTCATCGCTGTCTGCCCAATTCCCGGCGAGGCGATGATTCCCTCTTGCATCCACCAATTCCAAACTGCTACCTCCTCCATCAGCCCATTGCCCCCAGCGTCCGCCTGTCTTGTAGGTCACTTCGTCCACCACGATATAAACCTTATTTGTTTCCAGCAGTCCTGCGGCGTTGGTTGCCGTGTTGATCTCCGGAACGCTTAACGTCACTCGTTCCCCTCCGTGCGCTAATCGGCCGTTAAAATTCCCGACCACGCTTTTCGCCGTGAGATTTGTGTGGAGGCTCATCAAATGCCCGCGATCCTTTGCAACGACCAAGAATTCTCCAGCCCTCATAATCGAATTCGTAGGCATGGTGAATTTCACTCCTCCTTCCAACTGCCAACCGCTCACATCAACGGCAATTGATCCTGAATTCAACAGTTCTATATATTGGTCATTATCATCCCCACTCAAGGGGTGATACATCAATTCATTGATGGCAATTGTGCTGAGAAGAATGGACGCATTGGGAAGTCTCGGCGTATGGCTTTTCAATCGGTAAAACTCACCGACCCCATTGGGAAAACGACCCCAAGCCACGTTTTTTTCCTGAGCACCAAAACGCACGGCATTCAATACTTTGTCGCCCGACGCATTCTTCAAATAAATTGAGTCTCCAGAAACGCGCAGCGCGAACCCGAGTTGAATTAGGTCGAATGCAACAAAACCATTTGCCGGAATAGAAACATTTCCGATCACAAAACGATTGGTAGTTGCGTTATCTGTCAACACGCATCCCGCAAGGCTTAAAGCCACGGTGCTGTGATTGTAAATTTCGATAAAACCCACTTCGCCTAGATTGGGATGAGGCAATACTTCATTGATCACCAATGCCCCCATGGGATCGACAGACACAGGTTCGATTTTTCCTGGGGAACCTCCGATTTTCGAACTGGCTGACCACGCCTTAACCTCCCCTTGTCCATAGCTCGGTCGTAACAGAATCAGCGAATGTCCCGATCCATCGGGCGAAACCGGCCATGGCTCGCTGTCTTCGTAATCTACTTCAAGCAATAAAGCGCCAGATCTGCTCCACAATTCAACCCGACCTGAATCATTCGACAATTTCCCACCTTCCGAGAATGGTCCTAATACCGTGGGTAATCCATAAACCGAAGACACATCCAACGGCACTCCTGCAACAACCAGAAATCCCAACGCTGGAACAATGGTGTTGGTTGGAAATAAATATCGAACCTCCCCTTTTAATTGATAGCCACTTAAATCCTCTGCCCAGGGTTCGGAGTTATAAATCTCGATGTATTCTAGGTTCTTACCATCAGCCCGATCTGCTGGATGATACATGAGTTCCGAAATCACCCATCCCGTCCGTTTGCTGGCGGGTGCAAGCGTTTCAGCACCGACCTCAGAGACCGCAATTAAGGTCCACAACAAGAATATCCAACTCCCTAAATAATAACGGTTCATCGCATGTTTGGGTCACGAGAAAACTAGCCCAAGTCGTCGGTCGATCAAGTGAATTACGACGCGTTGGAATCGAATAATTGCCTCTTAAATTCTGAATCAAAATCGTAACGAACGAAACCGTTCCACTACGGATTGTAATGCTGCTAAAAATGCGACCAACTGGGATTGAGAAGTATCCGCGCCAAGAGAAATAATCAAATTGCTCTTTCCTAATTTAATATCCACACCCATGGCCGCTAAAACCGGCGGCATCCGTAAGGAATTGGTCACACAAGCAGCCCCACTCGTGATAGCGAATCCTTTCAGATCCAATGCCAACGCCATGCCTTCACCCTCCACATCAGGCAACGAAAAATTAAGCACCCTCGGCACCCGTTGGGAACCCGGTAATGGACCATGCAGGACAACGGGACTGACCGCTGACTGGATTTCATTCCATAGCCATTTCAATTCCTCCACCCAACGTCCGTATGAATTCGTTAGACGATTCCCAGCTAACTCAGCTGCCGCTCCTGCCCCGATTATCGCCGCCACATTTTCTGTCCCAGGACGCAATCCAAATTCCTGTTGGCCTCCAAAAAACAACGGTTCGAGCCTGATTCCGCGTTGTCGCCAAAGGATTCCGACACCAGCAGGTCCATGAAACCGATGCGGGGAAAGTATAACGACATCCGCACCCAACGCTTGAACATCCAACGGAATCCAACCTGCTGCGGGTGTCGCATCCACAATCAACAAAGCCTGATGATGCTTCAACTGTTCTGCAATAGACCTAATCGGCTGAATAGCTCCGGTATCATGATTCGCCAAATGAACAGAAACTATCGTTGTTTCGTCGGTGAGTTCGCTAAGGATTTCCTCCACATCCACGAATCCCAAGGAGTCGACAGATACACGCGTGCATGAAAACCCCTTTTTACACAGTGCGTCAGCCGCACCCTGTAAAGCTGGATGTTCTGTAGCACTGACGATTAAATGTTTTCCTCGCCCTTGGTTTGCCATCGCAGATCCGAAGAAAGCGAGGTTGAGTGCCTCCGTGCCACTGCTCGTAAAAATTACTTCCTCCGTTGATCCGGCATTGAGAAAGGATGCGACTCGAACACGAGCCCTTTCCACTCCAGCCCGTGCAACTAAAGCTTCCTGATGTAACCCCGTCGGATTGCCAAAACAGGTTGTGAACCACGGCTTCATCTCCTGCCAAACAGACTCATCCAATGGAGTCGTTCCGACATGATCCAAATAAACGCGATTCGACATACGTAGAGATTGCCTTATCTGCAGAGGCTTTACACGCTCCAATAACGCGGTGGATAGGTGAGCGGTTAACTACCGATTGTGGAGAACTTCGGCAACAGTTTTGCCTAAAAATGAATCATGTGGAATAGGAGATTGATTTCCTATTAGTCGTTCAATCAACATCGGAGGGTATCCCATTCTGCTTCTGATCCACAATTTCACTCACTGTTGTAGAGTTGTTTGGCTGCACCAATAAAACGCTATCGGAAAGGTCAGGAATCCCATCGTTGTCGCTGTCGTTCGCCTCCACTATTTCCATTCGCCAATGGGTGTAATCGCGCCAAGGCGTATCCAGTTGTCCATCCGTAAACTCAATCGTGCCGATGTATCGTTTTCCCGATCTCTGCAATTTAAAGGCTTTCGATTCAAGAGCCTGACCATTCGATAATTTGAAAAATGTCGCAGGAAAATAGATGGAATCGACATCGACCACCTTAAATTCAGTATTCCCTGAATAGACTATCTTGGTTGCAGCATCTCCATCCTCTATCCCAAGCACCGCTTCAATACGCGCCGTGTTTGCAACCCGCTCATAGGCCATGGAGCCAACTACATTGCGCACATACGAATTGCCTGAATAGGTCAACAACCCATTTTTTGGATCTTGGATATTGGCAACATACCGTCCCGTTGTTTTGCCTGCTGCCCTCGTAATTTGTCCTTTCATCGGCATTACGGTCGGACCATCAGGGATCTCACGAGTAAATGTTCCATCAAATGAAACAGACCCGATTTGACTGACCTGAAGAAAGTCCGGCACTGCATTCACATCGGCGTCGGTATTAGCGATGTTTAATTCAGCAGTTCCAATCGAATTTAACGTGCCACCAACAAACACCGCGTAATCGGTATGGTATTTTTCTAATGTTTCTCCAAGAGAACTGAGTTCATCGCTGAAAAGGAAACCCTCAGTAATTTTCTCATACAATACTTCCCCTGGAACTCCATCAAAGGTCGTGAAAAACGCTGAATGTATTGATTCCTCAATTTTGGCCAGCCCTTGATCCATTCCCAATGAGAGGCTGTAGATATTAAGATTAGCCACTCTGGACGTCACCTTCAAATTAACCGCGCGGCTCGTCACAGAACCTTTGGAGTTAGAAATCACGACCAAATAATCACCACTCTGCGAGATATGAGTGTTTGTAATTGTAAACGTGGAATTGGTGGCATTCAGAATGGAATGTCCATCGCGTTTCCATTGATAGGTTATCAGCGGGGTTCCTTTGACGGTCACCGAAAATAGAGCAGTTTGCCCCTCGACCACCGTCAACGCTTTCGGTTGTTCGGTAATCGATGGATCCAACTGGTCTGAGCCCAACGTGAGCTTGGCCACCGCACTGGTTACCGACCCCGCGTCATTTTTCACCACCACTTGGTATTCCCCGACATCCGTTCCTTTGACGCTCTCAAATCCAAAACTAGCTCCCACTGCATCCGAGAGGGCAACCCCATTCTTACGCCATTGATATTTGAACGGAGCCGAGCCTGTGACGGTCACCGTAAACTTGGCACCTTTGCCTTCGACCGCCACCACACTCACCGGTTGCACGGTGATTTTTGGAGGTTCCTTCGCAGTTAATATCGTGAGCTTGGCCATCGCACTCGTCACCCTTCCCACGCTGTTCGTCACGACAACAGAATAACCAATCACATCGGTCAATTGCACCGATTGAATCGTGTAGGACGTATGGATCGCTCCGACAATCGGCTG
>CAMBHS010000169.1 GCA_945867235.1 Akkermansia muciniphila | reverse complement strand
TTGTGTCTGTGAAAAACTCCCCCATCACTGAAAAACGTCCTGTTCGAGTCGGTTTGATCTCCCTCGGATGTGCCAAGAACCTTGTCGATGCCGAGATCATGCTTGGTTCCCTAATGAAGGACGGCATCGAAATCACCAACGACGCCAAGGAGGCGGATGTGGTGATTGTGAACACGTGTTCGTTTATCGACGCCGCCCAAGAGGAGAGCGTGGACACGATTCTGGAGTCCTCCGAGGTGCGGGAGGCACATCATCGCGGACAGGGGCTGATTGTGTCGGGCTGTTTGCCCCAACGGTTTCGCGAGGAACTGCCCAAGCTGTTGCCGGAAGTCGATGCGTTTATGGGGATCGACCAAGTGGCACAGGTGTCTCAGATTGTGATGCAGGCGTTGGCGCATCGCCAAGAGCACTTGGCTTCGAAGGGGGTCAGCAAACCTGCCGGGCGCAAAGGCAAGGTCGCCGATCAACTGGCGGCGTTGGAAGCCACAAAGCCAAAAACTGAGGGAGATGATTCCTCGTTGAGGGGGACGGAAAAATTTAACCGCACTAAGGCGGTAATCGTTCCTCCGTTGTTTGATGTCACCGCACGGCCTGTTTATATCCCCGATTATCAGACGCCCCGTTTTCGTCTGACGCCGAATCATTTCGCGTATGTAAAAATTGCCGAGGGATGCAATCATCCCTGCACCTTCTGCATCATTCCGCGGATGCGAGGTTCGCATCGGAGCCGGGCTCAGGCGGACATCATCGCCGAGGCCGAAGAACTGCTGGCTCAAGGGGTAAAGGAGCTGAATTTAATTTCTCAGGATTCGACTTATTACGGTTTGGATTTGCGCCCCAACCGGACGGGTTCGATTGCGTCACCGGATAAATTCAAGGCCGCGTCGAAAGCTCTGCCCGCGGATGCGGTGACGTTGTCGTCGTTGCTCCGTGAACTCAACGCGTTGCCTGGGGATTTTTGGATCCGGTTGCTTTACACCCATCCGGCACATTGGACGGATGAATTGATTGAGACCATCGCCGCCTGTCCAAAAGTGGCGCGGTATATCGACATTCCCTTGCAGCATATCCATCCGACCATGCTCGAACGGATGAGACGCGAGACTTCCGAACAATACATCGTGGATCTGATCTCGCGCATTCGTGCGGGCATTCCGGAGATCGCGATCCGCACGACTTTCATTGTGGGGTTCCCGGGAGAGACCGAGGAATATTTTGAGAGGTTGCTGGAATTTATTCGCGCCACGCGGTTCGAACGCTTGGGCATTTTCACGTATTCGCATGAGGCGGGCACGCGAGCCGGGGCGATGGCTCAACAGGTTTCCGATAAGGTGAAGCAAAAACGCAGGGATCAAGCGATGGCCGCGCAATTGGAAGTGGCGCGGAGTGTGGCGACGTCGTTTGTGGGACGCGAAATCAAGGTGTTGGTTGAAAAAATCGCAAGCGCGAAAGAGTTGCAATCGGCACGGGTTAGTTCTTGGGAGCATGGACTTGTTCGCGGGGGCGACGCGGAAATCCCGGTCTTGAAAGGCAAGTATTTGCTGGCTCGCGGTGCGGCAGACGCACCTGATATCGATGGTCGGGTGTATATCCAAGGGACGAAACTGACTCCCGGCCAATTTGCGACCGTGAAAATTATTGGTCACACGGATTACGATTTGATTGCTGAGACTTTGTGAAGTCCCCCTCATGAATCTTCCTAACAAATTAACAGTGGGTCGGTTCGTGCTGACGGCCGTTTTTCTCGTCGCGATTTTTGCCCGCGTGCGCTATGCGGACACAATTGCACTCGGGCTTTTTATCGCCGCGAGTATTACGGATTTTCTGGATGGTAAAATCGCACGCGAACGCAAGATCATCACGAATTTTGGGATTTTGATGGATCCGTTGGCGGACAAAATTTTGGTGTGCTCCGCGTTTATCGCATTTGTGGAGCGCGGGTTCATGCCGGCATGGATGGTGGTGATCATTGTCGCTCGGGAGTTGGGCATCACGGGATTGCGCCTGTTGGCGGCTGCGAAAAACGAGATCCTTGCGGCGGAGGGTTATGGAAAACATAAAACCATTTCGCAAATCACGGCGATCATCGCCATTTTAGTCCAAGCGAGCACGCCTGAGTGGCCGAGATTCTTAGGCCAATTATTTGAACCTTGGGTGGCGGGGTTTGCAACAGTCGCATTGTGGGGGGCGTTGCTTTTGACCGTGTTTTCGGGCAGTGCGTATCTGTGGAAGAATCGACGGATTTTTATAAACGATCTTTGAACAACGAGACCCCCAGATGAATCTATTGCCAAGGGACCGATTCCTGCTCTGGATTGCCCAGGGATTTTGGGCGGGGCGTGTGCCGGTGGCTCCGGGCACGGCGGGGTCGTTGGTCGGCATCGTGTGGATGTTGTTGCTGGCATGGCCGGGGAATGCCGTTCTGTATATCGTCGGAATTCTGCTGAGCATTCCCATCAGCGTTTACACATCGGCTCGTGCGGAAAAACTGCTGGGTAAAACCGATCCCGGATCGGTGGTGATCGACGAGATCATCGCGTTGCCGATCGCAGGCCTCGCCTTGATTTTTATTCCTGCGCCAGGGAATGGAGGAGGAAGCATGTTTTCTTTTCAAATGCTGAGCGCGGGTGAATTGCTCTCGCATCACGCACTGGGTTTGGGGATGGTGTTTTTGCTTTTTCGTTTTTTTGATGTGTTGAAACCTTGGCCGATCGGGGTCAGCCAAAAACTTCCCGGAGGTTGGGGAATCACGATCGACGACATTCTTGCCGCAGCCTACGTGAATATCGTGATGGCGGTCTGGTTGGCTTTCTTGAGGTGACGGATGGAGAAGCCACGACAATGAGAGGAATCTTTTAGACGTATGTCGCTACTCGAAATAAAAGACCTGAAAAAAAACTTTGTGGATCCGGAAGGCGGGTCCCTCCGGGTGATTGATGTGCCGCGTTTCTCGATCGCCCCCGCAAAGGAACTCGCTCTGCGCGGAACGAGCGGATCAGGCAAGACCACTTTTTTGAATTTGATCGCCGGAATTCTCAGTGCGGACTCTGGAAGTATCGCCTTCGGGGGCATCGAGGTGACCACGCTTTCTGCAGCCGCTCGTGACCGCCTGCGAGCGACGAGCATTGGATACATTTTTCAGACTTTCAATTTGCTCCAAGGTTATACGTGTTTGGAGAATGTTCTCCTCGGGATGAGCTTTGGCCCGGGTGCCGATCGCAGCAGAGCGTGCCAGTTGTTGGAGCGCATGGGACTGGGGAAACGAATGGACTATTATCCACGCCAACTTTCCGTCGGACAACAACAACGGGTGGCCGTGGCGAGGGCGGTGGCCAATCGCCCCAAGCTTGTGCTGGCGGATGAACCAACTGGGAATCTGGATCATCAACAGTCTAAGGCCGCGTTGCAGTTGATCCGAGATTGTTGCCTGGAAGAAAAAACGGCGTTGCTTCTGGTGAGCCATGATCCGGAGGTGCTGGGGCAGTTCCGTGAGACGCTCGATTTTCATCAACTCAACCGTGTGAGTGAGCCCTCAACAACCGCACCATGAACATTCCCAAGATCGCTTGGAAAAGTCTGCGTCAGCACGCGTTCTCAACCTGTGTCACCACCTTTTCGATCGCGCTTGCTGGAGCGTTGTTGCTCTCGGTCTGGGCGTTACGCGATCAAACCCGGACCACGTTCACAGGGTTGGACGCGGGGTTTGATGCGGTGCTCGGGGTGCGGGGTTCCAAACTGCAACTCGTCCTGAACAGCATTTTTCATTTGGAGGATTCCTCCGGCAACTTGCATCTCGATGATTATTTGGAAATCCAGAAGAACCCCCATGTCGCACTGGCGGTGCCCTTGGCACTCGGCGATAATTTCAAGGGGCATCGCGTGGTCGGAACCAGTCTGGAACTTTTCACGCAAAGCGAATATCGACGCGGGAAAAAACATGCGGTGGAAAAGGGAGGCCGATTTTTCGATCCCAATAATCGTGAAGCGGTCGTGGGCAGTTTCACGGCACACAAGCTCGGCTTAAAACCTGGGGACAGCCTTCATCCGTCGCACGGTTTGAATTACGCAGAGGGTCATGAGCACGAGGACGAATACGTTGTCGTGGGTGTGCTTGAGCCTTCCAACACGCCGGCGGATCGAGTGATCTGGATTCCGCTCGAAGGGATCCAACTCATGACCGGTCACAGTGGGAAGGCGGCCGAAGAACTCAGTGCGGTGCTCGTCAAACTCAAGGCCGGCAGTGCCACGGCGGGGTTTCTTCTGGATCAAAAATATAACAAGGAAGGCACACGCCTGACGTGGGCCTGGCCGATCGGCAGGGTGATGGCGCAACTCTTCGACAAGATCGGCTGGTTCGACGCACTGCTGGAGTTGATCGCGGGTCTGGTGGCGGTGGTGGCAGTCGCCTCGGTCACCGCGAGCACCTACAATTCCATGAACGAACGCCGTCGGGAGATTGCGATCCTCCGTGCTTTGGGGGCGCGGCGCGGTGCTATTTTCAGCGCGGTATTATTGGAATCAACCGCGATCGCTGCGGCGGGAATGGTTCTTGCCCTCGGGTTTTATGCCGTGGTCATCACGGTGGTGGGAGGCATCCTCCGAAGCGAGGTCGGGGTGATTCTCGACGGGTGGGCAGGTCACCCTGTCCTGTGGTGGGGTCCGTTGGGAATGATCACATTCGCTGCACTCGCCGGAACCATCCCCGCATGGAAAGCGTGTCGGGTCGATGTGGCGCAAAATCTTTCACCCACTTCCTAAACCAGGACACTGACGTGGCAGGTGACAAATAGTTCTCGCGTGGGTGTGATTAAAAGTGGGTGAAAGAAAGCTGCAGTTTTTTGAAGAATAGACTTGTACTATTGAGACTAAGTCTCAATTAGAGTAGGGATGCGAAAGAACACATCGCCCCATATCACGGAACAAGAACT
>CAMBHS010000168.1 GCA_945867235.1 Akkermansia muciniphila | reverse complement strand
AAGTTGGAAGGCTTTCAAAAGTCCATCGATTGAAATCCATGTCGTCATCGAATTAAAATAGGACAATGAAAATTCAGCCTCCTCGCGGGGCATGGCTAGTCCTTCGACAATACGGACTTTTCCATCCACGCGGGCGAGTCCACCTCCCCGATCATCCACGCGACGGGTGATCACTTCATAATTCAGAGTGGCTCCGCTCTTGATATGTGTTCCGAGCAATGCTGGATCGAGGTCGGCACCCAGTGTGTCGATATTGTGCAACAACAGGTATTTCAGTTGAGGTTGGCTCGTGAGCAACTGGTCTAATACGCCATTGAGCAACAGATTCGATATTTCGAACCAATGCCCGACAGGATGGATGCATTGGTTGGGTAAATTGGCCGTGTAGTCGGAGCCTTCCCCGCATTGCTGCGCCCAATGGATCCAAGCGTTATGGATGCTTTGGCGAACCTTTTCCTTCTGCTCATCCAACTTCTGTTGAAATAATTCTTCCCAAGCAAATCGCAAATCACGAACCATCGGCACGAGCCGCAACCCGATCGATCTTCCTGCGGAAAGAATCACAGGTCCTTCGTAATTGTAATTCTGTTCACGTTTCAGGAATGCCTCGATGGCATCATGGGTCAGGTAACTGGTGGTGAAAATATGGGGGATCGGGCTGCCAACGGTTCGGCTGAGGCGTCTGCTTTTGGCGAGGTGAGCTTCGATGAAAGTGCGGTGTTTCCCGCTGAGTTTGGCAAAAGGATGGAGAGCCTTGACCACGCCTGCACCTTGAGTCCATCGACTTCCCACTCCGGCAGCCAAAGTCACCACGGCGGCTTCACCTCTCTTTAATGCCGCCAAACCGATTTCTGTATATTCATTGGATTGGACGATCGTGGTATCTGTAATATCTCCAGATTCCACATCTCGAATTGTGGTATTGGCAGGAAGTCGATTTTGCGCCAATCCAATTCTTCCTTGCTTAAGATCGGCACGTATCACCTCGTGGAGAGAGAGGTCGAAACCGTTTTGGTTTAACAAGGTCGCCAAGGTCGAAGCGTTGGATTCTTCGGATTTTATTTGCGGGAACAATCGATCGAAAAGGATTTGGACCATCCCACTCAAATCGCTCCTCACACGACATGAGGCTCCAAAACGATCGAGTTCTGCACGACGTAATGGCGACAATTCGCGGCTGTCCATCCGAAGCAAGGAAGGCAACGTTAAGGCATAATACCCCGAAGGCAAAAGCGCGGATTGACCTTCGAGAATTGTCGCGGTGGTTCCTGTGGAATTGATGGCAAAATTATAAACGACGGGCTCCATCGCGAATGGGAGCGAGGACTCAAGTTCTCCCTTGGTCTCCAACATGATCGCATGGAGACGTTTTTGACCTTGCGCCCGAGAACATGGAGAAAAAAGAAATCCCATTCCCCCACCCGCCATGCCACCCAACATCCAAAATCCCCAGAATTTTTCGCCAAATTCGGCACGGACTTTATTGATGAGCGTTTCAGTATATAAATTACTCACCCACGGGATGATCGTTTGGAGGGGACCGAAGAAATTTTCATGGGTGAGTTGCCCAATGGTTTGGACATCCGACCGTTTCAACGCCGCGAGCATTTGATCCAACAGACTCAATGCCTCTTGGCGACCCTTCCATTCTGATGAAGACCGCAGGAGATATTTCTCAGTCACCATTTCTAAAATGGGTCCCACATTTTGAGCCATTCCTCCGTGCACTAATACCAAGGAATCCTGCAAGCTCTGCCGGAAGGAGGACGGAACCTCCTCTAGGTCGAGGATTTTATGCGTCGGCAAAAGTCTCCCTCGACTGATACCCACTTCGGGATCGCCCTCCCGAGTCGCAGCTCCTTCAATAAGTTTGATGCCGGGCCACACGCCACCGGAGTCCTGCCAACCTCCGCCGGAGCCGCCGATCCACTCACCCAAGATGGCCCGTGCTGCCACGAGTCGGCGATCCACTTCCTTCAACGACCCCGTGAGCGATTGGGATTGTCCAGTGGCTCGCATGCAGACGGAAATCAAAGAACCTAACAAATGAGTCGAAACCGCGAGTCGTGAGCCTTTGGGAATATTGTTAACACTGCTCACAATCTCCAGACCCAGACCGGGTCCAACAATTCGCTCAAGTAACTCGACTAAGCTGTGACCTGATCCCTCCATACCCGGAGGGATTATGCCCGATGCAATAATGGCGGCTTTTAACAACCCAAGATGATCCTTTGCAAAATCGAAAACGTCCGCTAGTTCGGTGATATCCGCACTCGCCCCGAGATCGACACTGACGATCCGCAAGACGGGTTCATCAATCACGCGAAGGTAGGCTTCGACGGGCGGTTTCGGACAATCATCCCGACCATTGACGCCCAGATCTATCGAGATATTGATGACTCGTGCGCCCTCGGGGTAATCCATCCCGAGGAAGAAAATATCGCTCCAAGCGCTATGAGTCAGATCCATGCGCACCGGAGTCAGTTCGCGCAGAATGGGGAACGGTCCAGTGGGTGATGATCGGCAAAGCAATGACGGGAGAATGTGCAATGGGTGGTCGCTGGGGTGGCCGACCCTGAACATCCAATGGTTTCCGCGAACAGAACGGACGCTTTTGCGAACCTGATCCGCCAATGTTTGGAACGCAAGGCCATGGTAAGAAGTGGCCAAGGCACTCGAAATAGCTTCGTTCGGACCCGTCAATTCCTGAGAAGTCAGAAATGAAGTTATTGCTTCGTGAAACCGTCGATTCAATAATTCCTTATAGCCCGCGAATGGAACGAGACCTTTGGGATTGAAGCCTGACTTTGTCGGAAGGTGGAATCGGTGGATGGCATAGAGAAAAAGGAGCGCGCGCACCCGTTCGTAAAGATTCTCGGAGTGGCGACGAAAGGACTCCAGTTCAGCGCATTCCTCCAACAATTCCGAAATGGTTGCTTTGGCGCAGATAGGATCAATCGCAAGATTGCGCAACGCTGGATCGGGCGATGTGATCAGGGTGATAAGTTTGCCAGCCATGGAATCAGGCGGTTGGACGGGAGGCGAGAACTTCGACGAGTTGGGAAAGCACCTCTTCGCGATCTCGGCCTGCCAAACCGAGTGCCAACTGAGCGGTGAGAAGACCGAATTTTACTCCAAGGTTGTATCGTCGCCCCGGGAGTTCATACGCCAGATAGCGCTCGCGGGATGCCAACTCATTGAGTGCCGGAGTGAGTTGAAGAATATTCCCCTTGGGCTTTCGGGAAGCGATTTCATCGAGAATCGTCATGATTTGCGGGGTCAGGATGTGCATCCCAAAAAAACACAGGTAATGTCCCGCTCGCAAACCGGGGACAATAAGAGACTGCTCGGCTTCAGTGGGGGTGGGTTTTTCTCGCACGGCGTCAATGCTGTAAAGCCCCGGATGAATCCCTTCGCGTTTCCCCCCTACCGTTCCATAAAGGGAAAGCATCCCTTCGCGAGTGGGTTGGACTGCTGAAATCGAGCACGACTCCTTGGACGCTACCTCCACCAGTTGTTGGGCACATCGCTTTGTCTGATTGCTGATGTAAAGGTGGTCGCTGACAAAATGGAGAAAGTTATCGTAACCGACGAATTCCCGCGCACATCCTAAAGCATGACCGTATCCCAGCGGTTCGGTTTGCTCTACAAAACTCAGTTTCCCCACAATCTCCCCAATAGCAGAACGGTAAACACCTTGATCGCCAGGACATATTACAAGGCAGATTTCCTCAACCCCCGCATCGAGTGCTTCTTCGATGATGATTCGTAATGCTGACTTCTGTTGACCATCAGCATCAACCAACACCTGAAGGGGGAGGTTTTTCTGGTTGCGTGCCGCCGCAGTTATTACCGCCTTTTTGATATTCACAAGTAGGTTAGAATCAAAATCGTCGCATAAAGTTCGATCGAGAATGGGGATCAAACGATGAACCTGAATGCAGGTTAAAAGGAATGCCCTGTTTTGACAATCTCCGATAAAGTCCTGATAACGTCGTTTTTGGGGGACGGAAAAAATAATTGCTAAATGGCAAATTCAGGTTATCTATTCGTGATATCCAAGTTCGTTGAGCATTCTTTCTGATCGAGCAAAAGCTGGATGAGATATCTGGATGATCAAATAAAACGCTTCTGTGTGGAGGCGGTGAACCGATTAAACAATAGACGCAGCGTTCTCATGAAAAAGTTTCTCGCACTCCTTGCCACCGTGCTTATTTCTGCCTCCGCCTTTGCTGGCGAGTTTCCAGATATCAGCATCGCTGAGGTAAAAACATTAGCGGAATCCAAAAAGGCCGTCATTATCGACGTCAATGGAACCGCATCATACGCCAAGGCTCACCTTCCCGGCGCCTTGGATTTTGATTCAATCGAAGCCAATTTGGCTAAATCGCTTCCTGCCGATAAAAACACACAAATCATCGCCTATTGCGGTGGACCCCGTTGCAATGCTTACAAAGCTGCAGCAAGCGCAGCGGAAAAGCTGGGTTACAAGAATGTGAAGCACATGTCTGCCGGGATTTCTGGTTGGGTGTCTGCCGGGATGAAGACCGAAAAAGCGGCCAAGTAATCAGTAGATTTTTTTCTTACAGGCACCCTTTTTCAAGGGTGCCTTTTTATTGATCAAGATTTACCAGTTTTCAGGCAAATCGTTCAAGGTGCCGCGCAGGATTTGACGGATTTTCGTTTTTTCTTCACTGCCAAGGAAACTATAATTTTGATCCGGCTTGTTCACACTTAAAGCGATCCCAAGTTTGTGGTAAATCCGGAGCTTCATTGGTTTTGGCAATCCATTGAACACGGTGCTGTAAATCATGAAACTGCATCGGTATTTAAAAAGCCTGGTTTTTAAATCCCAATCCTTCAATGAGGCCCCATTGACAGAACGACGATTATTTTGAAATTCTCTTTTGAATGTGGGATCGCCAATAATGCCGGTGGGTGGGAGTTGTGACTCGTCGGCGAATAGAAGAT
>CAMBHS010000167.1 GCA_945867235.1 Akkermansia muciniphila | reverse complement strand
ACAAAGTGGGTTCTATCGCACTTATCGTTGAAATTGTCAGACTCTTAGTCATGCCGCTGGCCACTTGTGTTATCGTCGTAGCCTATGAACGCCTCAACGGTTCCACATCAGACCCAACCAAATAAGGAGGCCAATAAAGCCCAGTTGTGCCTATTGCTCAACGTGGCCGCCACCCCTGGACTTGGTTCCCTTGTGGCTCGGTGTTGGATCGTTGGGTCTCTACAACTTCTGATGGCGGTGACAGGTTTCGTCTTCATCATGATGTGGTATTTTGAATTATTTCGTTCCTTGATCCAAGAAGGCGTGGTCTCTGCGTCTTCAAATAGTTGGAAGTGGCAAACTGGTTTAATTCTATTCGGGACCGCTTGGATTTGGGGACTTATCACCGGATTAACGAGGTGTAGAGTCTCCCGGAAGCTTTTACGCCCACCCGTATTGTGAAAACGAGTGTTCCTCCGATAACAAAAACTGCTCCTTCACTATTGGAGCCCCGATGGTTAGGACTGATTTTTATTCTGATAACGGGAGTTCTCGTGCTCATCTGGAGCGAAATTCGATTGTTTCCTCCTTGTATATTCCGTTCGTTCACAGGTTTGCCCTGTAGTTTTTGCGGTGGAACACGAGCGTTACGTGCGTTAATGGGATTAAATCTTGGAACTGCGTTTAGTTTCAATCCACTCGTAACCTGCCTTTGTTTTTTGGGAGTTTTTATGTTCGTCAGCGAATGTTTCCGATGTTGTTTCTGGCGACGTGCGATTCACCAATTGCCAACATCATTCAAAAATTTCCTACTCCTCGCCGTATTTCTCATCAATTGGGTGTATGTAATAAAACACCTCAATTAAGCAGGCTGATTGAATTTCTTTTCTGAGGTGATAGGTTTCTTCTTATGGAAGAAATAGCTATCACGGCAGCATTGGAGCAGTTGACCGGTTGGAGGCAACAAGGTTCGACGATTATTAAATCCTTCAAATGCACGGATTTTCCAAGCGCAATACAATTCGTCATCAGCGTCTCAACGCTCAACGCTCGCTGAGCGAGCATGGCACCATCCTGATATTGATATTCGATGGAACCTAGTAACCCTGACACTTACCACTCACGATGCGGGAGGCATCACCGATAAAGATATTTCCCTCGCGAAGGAGATCGAACAAATCTCCGGCCCGTGGTTCCAGAAGTGAATTCAAGCCCCGATCTTGAACCATCAATTTTTGACATCAACCCGTGACTGTCACGGAAAGAATATCACTTCGATTGGATGCGACTGTGATTAGTAATCGTAGAGTCCCCCGTCCTTTTGGTAACTACCACCGCCATAGCCGCCCTCCTCTCCCTCATTTCCTAGGGAACCTAAAACATCTCCCATATCTTGCTCAATCTTTTCGGGATCTTCGCCTGACTCCAATCGTTTGATGGCAGTATCCATTTCCTTAGGCATCACTCCTTGGGGCATTATTTCTTGCATCTTTCGCATCATATGAGCCATATGCTTCGGATTATTTTCATCCAGATTTGGCATATCGCGTTCCATTTCATTCATTGCTTTTGAAACGCGAGGGTCGTCGAAATCTGGCATGGGTTCTGGAGCCCCGTCGGAGTCCGTGGTTTGGGAGGTGGGTTCGCTCGCGCCCCGAGGCATAGCAAATGTGCTCATTTGCCGTGTCATTTTTTTGCTGCCACATTTTGGGCACTCAGGATCTCGATCCTGCTTGATGCGCTTTGAGAGAAAGCTAAAGGTTTTTCGACACTGAGGGCATCCAAATTCGTAAATCGGCATAAATTGAACAACGCAAAAAATGTTACACTTCCTAATATCGAACTAAACTAATCTCCGCTCGCCCAACTCGGCTGATTTTTTAAATGATACAACATTTCACCAGCTTTTCGCACGAGTAAGACCCCTTCGTTTTCTCGGTTGTCATAGGCATCAACGTCAATAGTGCGCCAGTCGCGGTAACCCAAGTTTATCTTGCGGCATACATCTTCAGAAATACCAGTCGCTAGGGTGACACGAACACGTGGTGTTTCAATGCCATTTTCAAAAGTGCCCAGTCCATACACATGCGAGGCATGTGCCAGCACCCCCCATGGGTAGTGCTTGAAGCGATCCCATTGCTTTAAAAAATAATCACGACAATGGTATCCGACTTCATGCAATGTTTTGCCATGCGCGACACACACCTCGTGGATATGAGGCGCATAGATAATCAACTCCCCACCATCCGCCACGACGGGTTCCAATTTATACATGCACTTTCCTCCTGTCCAAAGCTCATCATACATGGGAGGAGCACAGGAAAGCACGGTGTGAAAGGCATGATCTTTTCGGCAAATGTGTAATTCCCTCGAAAGATTGCTGGCTTGATCCCATGCCAATTCTGGAGTTCCCACAAACAGTCCAGCCAAGCCTCCTTTTGCAACAACCATACAAACGCATCGCTTGGAAACGTTGACCAACGCTGCCGCTCGATCCACCACTTTGCGAACTGGAGTCCATTTGTTTCCAATGATCATCGGGTTTGTGACGACGGCACCTAGCCAATGGAAAAAATTGAGAATGTCAGGTCCACCAACGCCGGGAAATAAATACTTATTTCCTCCCGAACATCCCACCACTTCGTGTGGAAATACAGGGCCGATGATGATCACTTCATCATATTCGAACACCAACTTGTTTATTTCCACTGATACATCCATCGCGAACAATCCCCCAGAAAGTTCGCTAATTTCCGAGGCTGGAATCGTTCCGACATTTCGGAGTGCGGATGGATTGTCCCATTCGTGATTGAAAAACGCGACTTTTGCAAACGTTGACCGACGAGCTTCCAGCGTAATTTCCAAGCGATGGCAAATGGCCGCCTCACTCATTGCTTGATGAGTCCCTAAGGCGACCAGTATATCTAGGGACGCCGTGGCTTCTGCCAGCCTGTTGTGAAGCGTCTGAAACAATAATCCGACGGGTGCGGTGCGGGTAGCATCCGGAATAATGAGCAATACTCTTCTTCCTATGTAATCGGTAGGGTTAAAGGAATCGCCTATCACCGATTCCACATCAGTGAAGTTTAGTCCCTCTCCTTGAATTGCTCGTCTGGAAATCGTCCTCACGGTGTTAACATTATAATTTTTTTCTAAACACTAAATCGTCTGAGATAAAAACCCACCATCAACACGAATATCAGTTCCAGTGACAAAACTACTCGCCGCCTGGCTTGCTAGGAATATCGCGGCGCCAGTGAGTTCGGTCGCGTTACCAAATCGTCCCATTGGTGTGTGGTTGTAAATTGATTGGGACCTTGGGGTTGGGGTTCCGTCCTCATTAAAAAGCAAGGTGCGGTTTTGTTCGGCTGGAAAAAATCCCGGAGTGATCGTATTGACTCTCACTCCATGCTTGGCCCATTCGCGGGCGAGAAATTGGCTGAGGTTCAATACTGCCGCCTTGGCACTTGAGTAGGCCACAACGCGGGACAGTGGCAGGTGAGCAGAAACACTCGCGATATTGATAATCGAACCGCGTTTACGATCGCACATTGCAGCGCCGAATTCCTGGCATGGAAGCAAGGCACCCCCTACCAAATTCAATTCATAATTTGCCAGCCAATCCACTAGACTGATATCGGCAAAATTGCGTTCAGGTGTCACTGTTACCCGAGGATCGTTGCCTCCTGCTGCATTGACCAGAACAGTCGGAAATCCTAGGTCATTCGTAATGGCTTTGTGGATCAGACTTAAACTGGATCGGTCTGAAGCATCCGCTGCGTAAAACTTCGCCTTGCCGCCCGATTGCTGAATGCGACTCACCCGTTCCTCACCCTTCTCGCAATTACGACCCACCACCGCGACACACGCGCCCGCCTGAGCCAATCCTTCAGCAATCGCACCTCCCAAGGCTCCGGTCGCTCCGATGACGACGACCACCTCCTGATGTAGATCAAACAAGTTCATAGGGTTCTATAAAAACACACCAAGTCTACCTGCTGCAAATGTGATTTTGAAACTCTTTTAAGCAGGTGTTGGCATTCGAAACAATGAATCCTGTCGGATACTATTGTAAATGGTCTTGTGATGGGCGCATGTCGCGGGCATATCCAGAGGGTGAATCAATTGAACCGATGGATGATCCTTGTGGCAGCATTGTGTTTTTACTGCAATTTACATGCAGAGGAATGGTTTTATTTGGACAACGGGGAGGTTCGATTGGGTGTGATCAAAGACTCAGGTGCTGGGATCGGTTGGTTTTCCAAATCTGGAAGTGATCGCAATCTTTTGAATCATTTTGATCGTGGGCGGTTGGTGCAGCAATCCTATTACGGCAACAAGGACGGATCCAAATGGAACGGGCAGGAATGGCGTTGGAATCCCGTGCAAGGCGGGGAGTGGAAAGGTAAAGGTTCTCAATTGCTCGCATTTGAAACCACATCAACGAATCTATACGCAAAGTTACATCCAAGGAATTGGGGAGGCGGCGAATTGCTCACCAATGTCGTGATGGAGGAATGGATTTCATTGACGGGTAAGTTGGCAAAAGTTCGTTTTAAATTCAATTATTCAGGCAAGGAAAACCACCAAGAGATCCACCACGAAATACCCGCGTTTTTCACTGAACCTGATTTAAGCACTCTGGTTATTTACGATGGAAAAATGCCATGGGAAAACATGACGCTGAGTCGATCCCAACCGAGTTGGCCCAACGAATCACGTCGGATGACTGAATCATGGGCCGCCTACGTGGACAAACTTGATTTTGGCGTCGGTGTGTATGTTCCGATCGCGAAGGAGTTGACCTGCTATCGTTATGGTGATGGGCGAACATCGGCACAAGGTGCATGTTCGTATTTTGCCCCATTAACTCGGTTCGCCATCAGTCCTGGGCTTGGGTGTGATTAAAAGTGGGTGATTAATTCCAAAGAGTTTCCCATTGCTGGTTTGCTCTAAGGACTCTGAGTTGAGCTAAACTATTGGCGTTTTGTTTTTTCCATGCTGTGCCTGCTTTTTTAAGCCTCGCATGGAGCACATGCCGGT
>CAMBHS010000166.1 GCA_945867235.1 Akkermansia muciniphila | reverse complement strand
CAGCAATGCGCAAAGGATGCACTAATAGACCCGCTTTCACCCCATGATCGTTCGCAACTTGTTTGAGAGCTATAGCCAAACTCTCCGCATTAAAAACGGCATCATCCGAAAAACTACCGCGTAATTGGATTAAACGATCCCTTGTGATTATCGTAAAATCGGCGGCCTCAGATTTCTTTGCCGATTCATCAAATAACACCTCGGTTCGAAAATAAAATGCGGAAAAAGCCGGCACATCTGTAAACTGTTTAACTTTCTCCTTGATGGTGATCAAGGCTGCACGAATGTAGTTTGCCGGAAATCCGGAGGTGGAAACACCGGCTTGGGATAACGATCCGATCGCAAAAGTTTCAAAGCGTTCGATGGACATGGATTTAATATGCTCCCAGTTGATCCACTGTAGCTTGGCTAAATCGAATCTGGCGTTGTGCCGAAGGATTTGTCGCAGATCAAACATGGCGACCACTTCATCAAGTGGCATCACTTCGCGGTTGCCTTTGGGAGACCAACCCAGCAGGCAGAGATAATTCACAACCGCCTCAGGGGCAAATCCACCGTCCTGATAACTCTGTAACGAAGCGCCCACATCCCGTTTCCCCATCTTGGTTCCATCAATATTAAGAATCAGCGGAATATGACCGTATTGAGGGGGTTTGGCACCAAAGGCTTTAAATAAAGCCAGGTGTTTGGCGGTATTGGAGAGATGGTCTTCGCCTCGAATTACATGAGTAATGTTCATCTCCAAATCATCGATGACGTTGACCAGATGAAAGACTGGCTGTCCATCCGACCGGACAATCACAAAGTCAGGATCCAGTTGTTCACGATCCGTCAATTCGCGCCTTACGTTTCCCACCACCATGTCAGGGATGATCACCGGTTCAGGATCCATTCGGAATTTGATCGCTCCTTCGTGTTCGTAGGCGTGTCCTTGAGTGATCAGTTCTTGAACCCGTTTTTTATAAATATCCGATCGTTGCGATTGAAAATACGGACCATGAATTCCTTTGCTTGGTGCCTTGGCGTCCCCGGTCGTCGGACCCTCATCCCATTCCAGTCCGAGCCATCGCATTCCATTAAGAATCACGTCAACGGCCTCCTGAGAATTGCGCGCGGCGTCGGTGTCTTCGATGCGTAGGATAAAAGTGCCACCGCAATGGCGAGCATAAAGCCAGTTAAACAGGGCGGTTCGCGCCCCTCCGATATGAAGATAACCGGTCGGACTCGGGGCAAAACGGACGCGTACACTCATTAGTTTTTTTATCTACTGATTGGGTTGACTCATGCAATTGGGTAAAGTTAAACCCTCAAGGTCTTCGCGGCAAGAACCCAACAACCGTCGCATTTGTTTAGCCTTTTGTGTTAGCAAGGGGCTCTTGAATAATTTTTGATTTTATCCGCCGCTCCTGTCCTATTAGGCTAACAAGGGTTGGATTATTTCTCCGTGAACATCGGTGAGACGTCGATCGACACCGTTACTTCTGTAGGTCAGTTTTTCGTGATTGATTCCAAGAAGGTGCAGAACGGTCGCATGAATATCATAGACCATCGTAGGGTTGTTTCGGTCGAGTGGTTTGAATCCGCACGCATCACTTTCACCATAAGTGACGCCGCCTTTGATCCCTCCTCCACAAAGCCAATTGGTGAAACAATGCGGGTTATGATCCCGCCCTTTGCCCCCTTGTGAAGAAGGCATTCGTCCGAATTCAGTGGTCCAAAGGACAATGGTATCGTCCAGAAGTCCGCGCTGTTTCAGATCCAGAATCAGGCCACTCGCCCCTTTGGCCATTCCCGAAGCGAGAGGACCGTGATCCCTTCGAATATCCTCGTGAGAATCCCAGTTTCGCCTTGGAAATCCATTGTCGTTTCCAGACCAAATTTGAACAAATCGAACCCCTCGCTCGACTAATCGACGAGCAGCAAGACACTTTCTCCCGAAATAATCAGATTCTTCAGGAACATTGATTTCCTTCGACCATGTTGGAGAGTTGCGTTCGATACCGTAAAGTTTGAGTACATGATCGGGTTCCTTAGAAATATCGAGGGCTTCAGGAGCTGCCACTTGCATACTTGCCGCCAGTTCGTAGCTTTTGATGCGCGATTCCAGTCGATGATCCTCAGCACGCGTTTTCCCATGGATGTGATTGAGCGAATTGAGCACTCCTCGAGTGGCCACCTCACTTCGAGAAGTTACAAATGTACCGCGTTTATCGGGAAAAAGGTCAACAATTGGTGTTTCACGGCCGGGATATATGACGGTGCCAGCATGGTTACCGGGTAAAAACGCGGAGTCCCAATTTTTAGGTCCATTGGAGGCAAACCCTCGATGATCTGGTAAAACAACAAAGGTGGGTAAATTTTGATTTAGACTGCCAAGACCGTAGCTGACCCATGACCCCATTCCCGGGAACCCAGGCAATTGGAATCCCGTTGCTTGCAGATAGGTCGCCTGGCTGTGAATCCCTGTTTTGCCTTGCATGTTATGAACGAAAGAAATTTCATCCACGACACTGCCTAAATCAGCAACGACCTCACTGAGCGGTTTACCGCTTTTTCCAAACGGTTTGAATTCCCAGACAGGTTTCATCCATGGACCCAAGCCATCTTGAAAAGTTTCAACTTTCTCACCAAAATCGCTCGGTTTTCCGTCACGTTTAATCAATTCAGGTTTGTAATCAAATAAATCAACATGGCTCGCCGCACCCGCCATGAAGAGTTGAATGACTCGTTTAGCCTTGGGTGGATGATGGGGTGATTGAACTCGTCCGGTGGCGGCGTGAATATCCCTACCAAGTTCCTCTCCTAACAGGGCTGCCAAGGCGATGCCCCCCAATCCTCCGCCGGACTGCCAGAGAAAATCACGGCGACTCCGCATTGAAGTATTTTTCGGGGTTCGATGGTAAGGTGAAGGATGAGACATAAGGTCAATCAACGAAGGTAAACTCATTTAAGTTGAACAGCACTCGAGTCGCGTTGGCCAATCCATGTTCGCGAGCGAGTCCCGTAAGTTCCTTCAACTCGGTTTCGGTGGCGACCCGCCCCAATGCGAGAAAAAGACCCCGTGCAAGTTGCCCTTTCAAATCAGCAGATTCATAGGTGAGTCGTTCAGCAAAGTGTCGCGACATCACCAGCATCAAGGAATTATTCATCAGTGCCAACGCCTGCAACGGGGAAACACTTTCATTGCGTTTGGCGACCTGCATCGACGGGTCGGCGCAGTCCAACACGGTCATAAAAGGTTGAGGGTGGGATCTTACAATAAAGCGATAGATGGACCGTTGCTGGCTCAGGTTTTTTTCGGGATCAAACCAACCATATTCAAAATGAGGAGAGTGTTCGGGTTTATCGATGACAAAGTCTTGAAAGCTCGGCCCACCCATTCGTAAGTCCAGCCGGTCAGCGATTGCCAACACACTGTCTCGAATAACTTCGGCCTGCAATTTACGCCGGTTCATTCGCCATATCCAAAGGTTGCCTTCATCCTTACGAGCAGCCTCTAGGTTATTAGCACTGGATTGGCGATAGGCGTGGCTCGTAACGATCATTCGGTGGAGTGCCCGTAATGATTGACCACTATCTCGAAACTCGGCCGCCAACCACTCAAGCAGCGCAGGATGGCTAGGACTCGCCCCCATATGACCAAAATCATTCGCTGTATCTACAAGCCCACGACCAAAATGTTCCTGCCAGACTCGGTTGACTATGGATCGCCATGTCAGCGGGTTTTTGGGATTGGACAACCAACGCGCCAGTGCAACTCTGCGAGCTGACTCATCATGGGTCGAATCAATCTCAAACCTCGCGGGTAACGCCGTTACCAAGCTCAAAGAACCTGGATCGACCTCCCTCCCAGGGTTTTCAACATTGCCTCGTTTGAGTAATTTGATAACACGCGGCTTCCCACCTTGAGCTCCAGTACCTGTAAATGATCCCTTGCCCGTGTGGATTCCAGCGGCGTAAACAACACCCATCGGCGGCAGGAGTTCGAGTTGGTTTGATCGGGTAATTACTGAACGAGTTAATGTTTGAAACGCGTCTTTTTCCGACTGTGTCGCTGATGATTGCAGCAATCCCTGTTCCTGCTGTTTAAGTAAATCTAAACTCTCTTTTTCCTGAAGCGTGCTGCCTGTTTGACCGGGATAATAGCCATCTGTAAGATTGGTCAGACTCCAACGAGGATTGGCTTCAATAGAATCCTTCCCAGTAACGGAAGCCCCCATGGCGAGATTCAATTGAGACGGAGACATCACCTCAACCTCGGCCAACGCAAATATAAAGTCACCTTGTCGAGGGGCGAGTTTGGTTGCGGTGATACGGACAAACCTAGCTTGTGTTTGCTTTCCAGAAATCTCGAATGGTTTCAGTTTCGGGTTTGGAATGTCTATTGCCTCGGACTCATCGAGTCTCACAATCCCGGTGCGAAATTCAGGATCATCGGCGACCTCGATTTTTAATCGTAATGGAAATCCGAATCCATCGCCGATTTGATTAAAATCATCATGACAAGGTCGAAGGACTATCTTTGAAATATTTGACTTTTGCTTGAGATCGATCTGAAACCACTTCTCAACACCTTGGGTGGGTTCTATCTGGCTATGGCTTCCCACCCTTTCCGTCTTGGGTTTTGATTTTTCCAATTGCGTAATTTGTCTCTGCAAATCCGAAAGTTTTTCTCCCGCTCTCTGCACCCATGCAGACCGGAGTTGTTTTAGTTGATCTTCAGCAAGATTTTTCTCCGCCAGCAAGATCCTGCGTTGGTTGCCAGTCTCTGGTGTTAAATCATACCGTCGATCCGTTCGATCCACGGCGGCAAATATCGCATGCAGGCTGTAATAATCCTCCTGGCTGATAGGATCGAATTTATGATTGTGACACTGCGCACATTGAACCGTCAGACTATTAAAAGTCTGAAGTGTGTTCACGAGCATGTCATCGCGATCCAAGTGTCTTGCGATTTTTCCATCAATTTTGGACTCGGGAACCTCCTCATGTCCGATGAAATCCCAAGGTCCGGCAGCGATAAACCCGAGGGCTTCAATACCATCCCGCGTTTGTGGGTAGAGGGCATCACCT
>CAMBHS010000165.1 GCA_945867235.1 Akkermansia muciniphila | reverse complement strand
AGCAACTTCAAGCCAGATTACGCGGCTGTGGCCAGTTTTGGGATCGTTCAGGTTTTAACGCACTCTTGTCCCTATGCGTTCTGACCAAAAACAAAGACGCGAGTTTACTTTGGAACTGAAATTGACCAACAACTTCGGGATGCACCGTTGAATGCCTTAAGCGGGTCGATGGCGACACCTCGTAACCATCGCCCGCAGCGAGAGGCTTTCGAAAATTGGGTCCGAGAATTATTTATCGCGTGTTGCTTCCCAATCGATTTTGCGGAGTTCGCCCGAGAAATCTGATTCATGCTGGCCTTTCAGCGAGTCGCCCGTGATTTTGGCAGTTACTTTCACGACGATCTTGCGTCCTTCACGTTCGCGTTCGGAGCGGAAAGTAATCTCATTACCGTTAACTTTCGCGTCCTGAAGCTCGGTCTCAGTGTCGCCACGTTTCACGCTGCCCGTGATTTTCTCCCCCTCCTGTTTGAGTGTGAGTTTGGATTCCATTTTTTGGCCGTCGGGGCGGGTGCTCCAAGCGGTCCAAGTCCCACCCCATTTGGCAACGTCCGCCAGACGCACTGCTTCCCAGTCCCGGGTGCGAGCTTCACCGTTGCGATCGGAACTGGATTTACCAGTGATTTTATTCCCTGCTATTTTCCCTTCATACTTCGTGACGAAGGTCTGCCCGTCCCGCTCCCTTTTGACAGTGAATTTTACCGTGCCATCCTTGATCGAAGCCTCCTCGATGTCCCGATCAGCACCGACACGCCCGGAAATCTTTCCAGCCAGCTTATCCCCCATCCTGGGTCAGTTTGAGAGTCGTTTCGAAAGCCTGACCGTTTTGTCCGGTAAAGCTCCATTTCCATGTTCCTGGAGCCGATTCTGCCGCCATGCTGGCGGTCAAAGTGAGAGCCGCCACGACAATGGCTCCTACAAAACCTGTCAATGATTTGAGTGGTTGTTTCATCTTGAATACTGCGTTGCGTCCCATGACCTGACCCAGAGACGATTCCAAACGCCCACATCAGGTGTGCGGGAATCCTCATGGATTATCACGGTTCTATTTATGTGATTGCCAAAAACCTACCACTCCACTCAACAAACCTGAAGCGATAAATTGCATAATACTTTCTGGGCGTTCGGCTGGATGAATCCAGATTGATACTCGCAATAGGAGGGCGGGTCAGCGGGACAGAAGTTTCCAAAACAGCAGCAGGTTTATGGCGATGCTTCCGACTAGGAGCAGTTTGAGTAGCAAGATTGGGTTTCGTTCGGCGAGGGGTGCGTTGGCGCGGTGAAACGGTCTTACTTTTTCTGGGTTGTCCAATTCAAACCGCATCTCGCTGTAGGCGGTGTAGCGGTCTTCAGGGCACGGGGCGAGTGCATGGAGAAGGACGGCATCCAGCCACGGATGCAGATGGGGATTGAATCGGCTGGGCTGGCGTGGAGTGCGGAATACAGGGGTCTGAAAGGGTTCGATTTCTCCGAATGGAAGTTGACCTGTGACAGCCTGATAAAGCACAACCCCGATCGCGAACAACTCCGTGCTCTCGCTCACTGCTGCTCCGTGGAACCGCTCGGGAGCCAGATAACTCGATGTCCCTGCACGCGTATTGACGCTGAAGACTTCCGCGACACTTCCGAGGTCGATTAGCTTGAAGGTGAGCGCACCGCGATCCCCCAAAACAAGGATGTTCTCCGGCTTCAAATCGCCGTGCACGAAATCATGGCGCAAAAGGAACTGGGCGGCGTCGAGCAGGAAGAGTCCGAGAGCAACGGTTTCAGAGGTGTCAAGGCGGCCCTGTGTCGCGATCCATTGGTGCAGGGTGGGGGCTTGAAAATATTGGAGTGCGTAGTAGCGGGAGGTCGCTCCTTCAGGGACAAATGCCGTCGGAAAAAAATGAGCCCGCAGGGAGGTCGCATGCCATGTCTCTCGGATGAATTGCGTGAGGATCGCCTCGTTGCTGCGAGCTTCGAGGGGAGCAAATTTAAGAACGAAAGACTCGCCGGCGCGGGTGGTGAGCCAGATGCGATCCGTGGCGCGGAAGGATTGCCGCAACGTGAACCCATCCACAATGTCTCCCGCTTTGAGCCGGTCAGGGATGGGTAATGCCTCAGCTTCGCATCCGGTGGGCTGACCTGTGGATTCGATCACCAGCACCACAACGGCGATATCGTCGAGAGTCTCAGGTGTCGCCCGCCCGCGTGCCTCATTCACGAGCGTGTGCGCGTACGGATGGGTTGCAAGGAGCCGGGCGATGTCGGCATTGGACAGCAAATCACTCAACCCATCCGAGCAGAGCAGCAACACATCTCCAGCTTGAAGATCAGCAGAGGCAAAGTGTGGAACGAGGTCATCTGCCAACCCAAGAGCTTTGTAGAGTATATGACTGCGGTCGGCACCGGATTCACGGTGATCCTCAGAGAGCTGTGTAAGCGTCGCATTCCGCCAGTGGTAGCAGCGAGAATCACCCGCATTGATTAAATGGAGTCGATTGCCGTCCAACGCAACAGCGACGACCGTGGTGGAGAGTTCTGGTGATTCATATCGAGCCAATCCTTCCTGGTGCAACTGTCGGTTGAGGTGACGGGTGATTTCCTCGAGAGCCTTTGAAGGACTCCACGCTCGCGGACGATTGCGATAATTGGCGCAGTAAATTGCGACCGCTTTACGAGCCGCGTCGCCTCCGTATTCCGCGCCGCCCAAACCATCGGCGACGACAGCCAAGAAAGTTCCGTCATCGAAGGAGCGTGCTTCCACAGCGTCATCGGAGGACGATCCATTTTCGGACGCCTGGACACAGCTCGTGGTGCGGACAAGGAGCTTGGACACGGGCTGAGTATCGGAGGGATCAGGAACCATGTCACGATGGGAATTCGGTGGTTAGTTCCAGAGTGGGTTCTGCAGATTCAAATTCTTTAATCTTCATCAAATTCGCGCATGAGCCAGCGCGCCCCATGTGGTGCGCCACCGTTTTTTTACCATTCCCAACCCCGCCAAAGCCAGAAAACACAACGCCGAGAAGACCCAAAGGCTGATGGTTGGAGAACTGAAATACTGCTTGGACAATCCCATCGAGGTGGCTAGGACGAATCCTCCCAAGCTCCCCCCCGCACCTGCGATCCCAGTCATCAACCCAATATCCTTTCCGAATCGTTGCGGCAGGAGTTGAAACACCGCGCCATTAGCCATGCCGAAAGCCGCCGCCGCTGTCAGCATGATGGCGCAATTGATCCAAAGCGAATGCACAAACCCTGCCAGCACCAACGCTAATCCTGCAATGAGATAGAAAAAATGAAGTGACCGGATTCCTCCAATTCGATCCGAGATTGCTCCGCCTACGGGACGAGCCAGTGCCCCGGCTCCCGCGCACAACGCGGTGAATTCCCCAGCCTGAATCGCCGACAACCCGAACTCACTATTGAAATAAATGATGAGCGAACTTGCTAGACCCACGAAGCCGCCGAAACTGACTGTGTAAAAGAAACAAAACCAATGGGTGTCATTCTCGCGGAGCAGACGGAAATAATCGCGGATTTTTTTTGGGGCGATGACGACGGGAGCATCCTTGGAGAAGCCTACGTAAATCACTAGGACGATGAGGGCAGGGATCAATGCAAAGCCAAACACCGACTGCCATCCATACGCCGCCGCCAGCCTGGGAGCTAGGAGCACATCAATTACAACACCCACATTCCCAGCACCGGCGATACCAAGCACCAGACCCTGCATCTGCGGCGGATACCAACGTCCCACCTGCGGCAGCGCGATGGCAAAACTCGCTCCTGCAAACCCGAGGACGCATCCCATCGCCAAGACAGCAGGGTAACTCCGCAGACCCACCATCCATGCAGTTGTCAGCCCTAGGATCACAATGCTCTGCGCGATAATTCCCGTATTTTTTGCTCCAATCCGATCCACCACGAGACCCAGTAGAATCCTCAACACTGAACAGCACAGGATGGGCATCGCCACCATCAACCCTGTCTGTTGCGCGGTGAGATTGAGTGACTCGGGAGCCGCAATCTGAACCGCCAGTGCTCCGAGTAATGTCCAGACCATGAAGCTGAAATCAAAATAAAGAAACGCGCTGACCAATGTGGGCCAATGCCCAGTTTTTAACAACGAATGAGTAATATTCCGCATCGGCTCCTCCCTAGCACAGAGGGTGCCAACCGCAGAAGGCCGCGATTTCCGATGCGATGAAATGTATTCGACAGGACGATGAAACGATTCGATGTAACCTAACACCGTCCCACAGCGGTCATTGTGATAAGGGCTATGGCATCCCTACGTGGACAGAGCGGAGAGGCCACTTTCAAGGTCGCAAATCTCCAATCAGGTTGTGCTGATGATTCTTGTCCACATTGTCCAAATGCCCTCACGCCTTCCCTGCGATTTAGACCGACCTTGGCTTGGTTTTTGAGGTTGTAGGTTTTGCGCCGGTTTTGCGAACGGTTTTGTGCTTCGTTTTGAGGACAGCCTCGTAAAATTGTATGAATTCACGAGCCGACACCTGGCGGATCGATTCGGCAACCACCTCAAGCGCGAGGTCGTCAAGTTTTCTGAATCGGAGGCAGCATTTCCCCATGTCGAGCCGTTTGCCGGTTTTAGCCCACTCCTCGCGAAACCAGCTATCCCTTTCCGGGTCGCCATAGACGCACCCCATGTATAGGGACATGTAATTTTTTTGCGAGGCGAGGCAGACAAACGGAAGGGGCTGACTCGGGTCACAGTGATACCCCGCTGGATACACCCGATGCGGCAGGTAATACCCGATCATCCCATACTGCATCCCCTCCTCGAACAAGGGGTCGAGATTTTTTAGAATGACGCCGCGCACGCCCTCGATTGCAGAACGGCGATCGGCAGGCAACCCGGCAAGATACTCCCCGACAGTGGCGGCTTTGCTTTGCATAACAATGCTCGACTGCCGTTCTACATCTCCTGAATCAAACCATCAACCCCTTTCCTGCATCCCCGATCCTCGCGGGTGTGATTAAAAGTGGGTGATTAATTCCAAAGAGTTTCCCATTGCTGGTTTGCTCTAAGGACTCTGAGTTGAGCTAAACTATTGGCGTTTTGTTTTTTCCATGCTGTGCCTGCTTTTTTAAGCCTCGCATGGAGCACATGCCGGTG
>CAMBHS010000164.1 GCA_945867235.1 Akkermansia muciniphila | reverse complement strand
GTTCCCCCATTTTCCGAAGGTTAATTAAGAGTGCATGAACCAGTTTGAATGCTAATCCAGCAGAACATAAGTGGATAAAACCAGGACACTCACTCGGTGTCACTTGAGGGTTAATCAAAGCACAAGAACGTGGCAACTCGGATTCGGGTTGATGATGATCTAGAATGATCACATCAATGTTTTTTTGCTGTAAATGATCAACAACTTCAATTGAGGTGGTGCCACAATCCACTGCAAGAATTAAGTGCGGTGCATGTAGTTCTAAGCAATGGTCAACAGCCTCCCCTGTAAGCCCATAGCCTTTCTCCATTCGATGGGGTAGATAAACGGACGATTTCCAAGAAAAATCGCAGAGAAACTGACTTATTATTGCCGCCGCTGTGATACCGTCTGCATCATAATCACCAAATACAACCAACCGTTCGTTAGCAGTCCGAGCGCGGATTAATCGATCTACCCCTTGTTGCATTCCCGGTAATAAGAATGGATCCAAGAGTGATTTTAACCTCGGATTCAGAAATTCGGTGATCGAATGGGGATCTTTAATTCCCCTGTTCTGTAAGCATTGAAGCAATAACTCAGGCAAACCTAAAGCAATCGACAAATCCTGGAGTAGTTGACCCTCCACAGGAGGTATTATCCAGGATGATTGCTCCGGTTTCATGGGGATAAAGGCGGCGTTTTGTCACGAGAAGTAACAAGAACCGAAGTGATTACTGAGATTAAAAGGATGCCGATTACGACCCCTAATGAAAGCAACGTAGAAATATGAATCCACGCGGACGCAAGCATTTTGATACCAATGAAAGAAAGCACCACTGACAATCCAACTTTCAAATACTTAAAATAACCAATAGCTCCCGCTAGTACGAAATAAAGTGACCTTAGACCTAAGATGGCGAAGACGTTCGAAGTGAAAACGATGAATGAATTTTGAGTCACTGCGAAAATTGCGGGAATGGAATCTACAGCAAAAATGAGATCCGTCGTTTCAACGGTGATAAGGACTAAAGCTAGGGGCGTGAGCATCCACCGACCGGATTGCTTTACAACAAACTGCGATCCTCGAAAATGAGAGGTAACAGGGAGATACCGACGGGTAAGCCGGATGAGAATGTTGTTCTCAGGATCGACTTTATCATCACCCGCGAAGGCCATTTTTACTCCAGTGATAAGTATCACGGCTCCGAATATATAAAGTGTCCAAGGGAAATATTGAATCAATTCAGCCCCTGACCAAATCAGCACTCCCCGCATAATGAGTGCTCCTAAAATCCCCCAAAATAGAACTCGATGCTGCAGGTTTAATGGGACTCCGAAAAAGCTGAAAATTAAAGCGATCACAAAGACATTATCCATCGATAGGGATAATTCGATGATATACCCCGTGATGAACTCAGTTGAAGACTCCTTACCCCATTGTGGAAGGAAATAGGGGGCAATGACTGTGCCGAAAAGAAATGCGATGACCACCCAAACCGTCGTCCAGAGGAAGGATTCTTTAACTCGAACTTCGCGGGTTTTGCGATGGAAAACGCCTAGATCCAGAGCCAGAAAAAACAAAATGCACCCCAGAAATATAACCCAGTATAGGGGGGGGATTTCGAACGGTGCAGGCATTTTTATTAAGAGACACTGCGATAGGGTTGTGGAGGGACAAAGTGCGGACAAGGTGGATCACAACCACTCCACCTTGTCCTGAAAAACTTCAGATCGCTTTGGCGACTAAATTAGGATCAACATCAGATCTGGCCATTGTCGTTTTAGGACGCTGTCCTTTGTGCCACCAAAGCACCAATGCGCTGGCGATATAGATCGAAGAGTAAGTTCCTGTGACGATCCCTATGAGGAACGTAAAGGCGAAGTCATTGATCCCTCCCCCTCCAAAAACAAAGAGTGCGGACGTTGCTAGGAAAACCGTTCCTGAGGTGATTATTGTGCGGCTCAATGTTTGGTTCAATGCTTGATTGATAATGTCTTTGAACGACCCTCTTACTCCTAATTTGAGATCCTCTCGAATTCGATCGAAAATAACGATGGTGTCGTTAATCGAGAATCCAATAATCGTCAATATTGCTGCCATCACCGGTGCGTTGAACTCGCGTCCAGAGAGACAATAACATCCTATCGTCATAAGAACGTCATGGATCACGGCCAACACCGCTCCCACTGCAAATGAGAATTCATAACGAAAAGCGACGTAAACCAATATGCCGAAAAGCGAAAGCATGCACGCGATGATAGCGCCTTTTTGAATCTCAGCACCCACACTGGCTCCCACTTTATCCAACCCCGCTCGGGTAAACTTTGATTGTGGAAATGCCTGTTGCAAAGCTTTCTCAACTTTATCTCCAGTTCCGAATTCTGAGGTGATTCGCAGGGTGTCCGGGCCACCTGAAAAATCAGGTTGGTATTGTGGGACAGGTTCCGTGAGTCCCGCCTTCTTAAGGCTTTCGACCAACAAGGTTTGATCAACCTTTTGTTCGTAAAGCAGCGTCAAGCTATCACCGCCGCGAAAATCTACCCCCAATAGTTTTTCGCCGCGCGCAAAAATTCCGTAGGAGATACCAATCAGAATCACCGCCCAAGTGAGGATAAACGCTGGCTTGGCAATTTTCATGAAATCGATATTTGTCGTTTTTATCAAATGTAGCATAGGCAACCCTTTGATAAGGTTGCGATTGAGCATAAAGTCAAAAATCAGGCGAGTAACCACGAGGGCTGTGAACAAACTCGCCGACACACCAATTGTCAGTGTCATGCCGAATCCTTTGATTGAACCAGTGCCCATGAAAATCAGGATTACGGAAGAAATCAAAGTCGTTACGTGGGAATCAAAAATAGTGCTGAAGGCACGGTCATACCCCGCTGCAATGGCACCTCGCAATGATTTCCCCTTTTTCGACTCTTCACGAATACGCTCAAAAATAAGCACGTTTGCGTCCACAGACATACCGATAGTCAGCACGATACCTGCAATACCGGGGAGTGTCAGAGTTGTTCCGACCGAACACATGATCCCGAGCAGGATGATGATGTTCAAAATCAATGCGGCATCAGCGATCAATCCCGCCATCATATAGTAAACCAACATAAACCCTGCCACGGCAATGGTTCCATAAATGGCCGCCTTAATTCCGCTGTCCACGGCTGCTTTGCCCAACGACGCTTCAACTCCGCGTTCCTCCATGATTTTCACAGGAGCCTCCAACGGATTGGAGAGAACGTTTTGGAGTTCGAATGCTTCCTTTAAATCGAAATCCCCAGAAATTGACGCACTTCCACCGTTGATCGGTTCGTTGATATTCGGGGCAGAATAAAGTTCCCCATCCAACACAATTCCTAATTGGTGACCTACGTGTTCCTTCGTTACTTCACCGAACAATCTGGCTCCTTCAGAATTAAAGGTCAGACCAATAGTCGGACGATTAGAAATAGGATCACGATTGACATAAGCTTTTTCGACGTATTTACCAGTCAACCCTCGCTCAGGTCTTTTTTTGACCAACACAGAACTGATTGTTTCGGGTCCATTTCCGCGCTTCTGCTTCAGATTTAGTTTTTCATATCCAGGGGCACCGAGACCTTCAGCAATCAAATTATCGCTTTCCGCGTGAACCATTCTGAATTCAAGAAACGCAGCCTTCTGCAACGTGTTTCGCACTGCATCTTTGTCCGATTCAGAAAGTCCTGGCATCTGGATCAAGATTTTATTTTCTCCAACGGGTTGGATTAAGGGTTCGGAAACACCGAATTTATCCACGCGTTTACGCAACACTTCCACCGCTTGATCAAGGGCTCTTTGGCGGGTGTCCTCGGCGGAAATGCGATTGAGATTGGTGTCGCTTAAAGCTTTGGATGTATCCACTCCTACGAGGAATGAACTACCCCCCTGCAAGTCGAGACCCAACTTGATTTTACCAGCGGCATCCTGCTGCAATCGATTCAATACATGTTTCGTCGGATCGGTTTGGTTAACCACTTTGATAGCAGGAAAGTAACGGGTGATGTCGTTGGTTCCGATGGCCTGGCGCAAATTTCGGAAAACGCTTGCAGGTCGTTCCTTTTGCAACGCATCTGCGGTGGCGACGATGGCGTTGTAGTTGGTATCGTGTAGAGTGGATTTTCCTTTGAATTCTTGCAGCAAATCGCGACCCGTCGGTGGATATAACTCAAATAGCGACCAAGCGACGACAAGGACTACGATCAGAAATCTCCAGGTATTATTTCGATTCATGGGAAAACAGGATCAGGATTCGGCGGATAGTGAGGCGTCTTTAGTAATCTCCACGACGGAGCTTTTGAGGATTTCCAGTTTGGTTTCGAGCGATCGGATGGAGACTGTTTTTTCTTTGACCGTCAAAACCGTGCCCACAATACCACTGGAGGTCAGCACTCTGTCGCCAGCCCTCAGGTTCTTCATCAACGCTGCTTGTTCCTTTGATTTTTTTTGCTGAGGGCGAAAAATCAAGAAATACATAACGAGACCCATGAAAACAAAGGTGCCGACCATTTGTAGCATCTGGGCTTTAGGATCAGCCTGAGTTCCAGGCTGCGTTGCAGGCGCGAACGCCAACAATGTTGTCATTCCATTAATAGACATAAGGTTCAGTTAAAGACGTGGAGATTAGACTCATTGTTTTTTTTGGCAAGCATTAGGAACGATCAAATGAAGTTCTGAGCCCATTTTTATCCGACTCGAGTCGTGTGATGTCGGTAATCCATGGTTAGGCAGACATTCCAAATCCCGTGAACATGAAGCAAAATTGCGTTCGAGATGATTCAAGTAGATCAACGACCTCGTAACTGGTCGCGATAGAGTGCGAAGGCTGGAGTAGTGGTCGCCAGTTCATCGAGGAGTAAGCCTAACGCACCAAGGGTCGATGAAGGCCATTGAGCCCGAGCCAAACTCATGGCTTGAACAGCGATTCCGGGTTCAGCGGTTTGAGCGATCGATCGCAGTGAGGTTACTTTTTGTTCCATCGACAGAAGCAGGTGCTGGGCTGTTTCTCTTGGCGTAGTGAATTTACCATCCCCATTCGCATCCAGCCATACAGGGTTTGTCGCGGACAATGTGTAATTTTCATAGGTCTTCCAAGATTCATCCGTGACTCCATCGCCAAGCGCAAGGCAGACAACATAAGCATCGTGTCGAGGCTTTTTTATTTTAAAAGAAATCCATTGGTCC
>CAMBHS010000163.1 GCA_945867235.1 Akkermansia muciniphila | reverse complement strand
AGAGCGGAGAAGGCGCGTTGGAACTCGGAACAAGGATCACGGTCGTCGGCCATGGAATCATGCCCGAAGAGGCTCAACCCATCGGTGTACACGACTAGCGGCAGGTGGTGCTGGAGAAAGAGGCGGCGAAAATGCTCGAAATGATTCCATGTTGTGTCAGTGGGAACGAAGACCGCGCCCAAGAGTTTGCGGGAATGATCATCGACGGTCAGCAGCAATGTTTGCTTTTCATCTGCGGGCCACCACTGGTGTATGGAGGAATCGTGCTGCCAGAGTTCATTGATGCGTGAGCGTTCCCAGCGCCGTCGGGCTTTGGGATGATGTTCAGGCTGGCAGATGAGATTAGGAAAATGGGTTCTGGCGAAGGTGGCCACCGACTCGCGATGGCGCTTGAAACCGAGGCGGGTTTCCAATTCGTCGGCAACCAGTTGGAAGTTGGGGGGCTTTTGGAGGGGGAGGAATTCCTTGAGGAAGGCAATGGCTTGAGGAGGCCAGTCGGGCCAATGGTCACCGCCGGAGGGCTTGGTGGCGAAGTGGGAGCGTTCTCTGAGGAATCGAGTGCGGAGCCGGTATAGGTGGGTACGACCGATCTGGAGTTGGAAGGAGGCATCACTGACACCGATTAGCCCATCATTGAACTGCTGAAGGATCTGCTGGAGAAACAGATTGGTGAGACGTTTAGCGAGTTGCTTTTTTAATAGCTCCCAGTCAAACCGACCGCCGTCCCTTGGTCGAGGGGTTTCGTCGGCCTTCGCTACGCTCAGGCCTCCTCAACCCCTCGACCAAGGGATAATTCCCACCGTCACACCACCTGTCCCCTTTTGAACTCGCAGCTGTCCCCTTTTGTTCCCGCCCCGACACAAATAAGAAAGTCCTCAGCAAATGCGAAAATGCTCAACCCCTTGCAAACATCAGGGGGATAGCAATTTTCAAATGGAAGTTGCGGAATCGCTGGCAAGAGGCTGATTCTCAGTGCTTTACAGAAAATCAACCGTTTTTACCGCAGCATTGTTTGAATTTTTTGCCTGATCCGCAGGGACAGGCATCATTGCGTCCAACCTTGGGGCCGGTGCGCACAGGCCGTGCTTTGGAAACGGCTTCGTTGGCTTCTGAAACCATTTCTCCGCCCGATTCAGCCGGTGGATTCTTGCTAAAGGCACTGCTTGTCTGATGCTCGGTTCGGCGCGGCAAATTGTGAAGGAACTGTTGGAATGCCATCAAACTCGAAGCACTCAAAAAGATATTGCGGCAAATCTCCGTTTTGATGCTAACCATCAATTCTTGGAAGATTTTGAAGGCTTCGGCTTTATATTCGATCAATGGATCGCGCTGGCCATATTGGCGGAGGTAAATGCTGTTTCGCAGGCTATCCATCGAGTAAAGGTGCTCCTGCCAGAGTTTATCAATTGCACTCAGGATCGTGTATCGTTCCAGTGCTTTGAGGGCGGTGGCATTCTCATAGCTGATCTTGATCTGATAAGCATCGCGCACGCTTTTTGCGATAAAGAGACAAGCTGAAAATTGAGCCGCGCTGAGACCCTCGAACGCAGAATCGACCAACGGCACTTCCTGTCCCTCTTGGGCAACTCTGACAATCTCCTCCTCGGGCATTCCGAGAGGGAAAGTCAAATTAATCCAGTCGGACAGAGGGCGCAAATTCCAATCTTCCGGAGGTTGATCCGGTGTGGTGAATTCGTTGATCTTTTGAATCACGACTTCCTCCATCACATCCATCAAGCGGTCCTGCACGTCGTCGCATTTCAGAATTTCATTGCGAAAGCCGTAGATCACTTCGCGCTGTTTGTTCATCACGTCGTCAAATTCCAGCGTCCGTTTACGTTGCTGGAAATTGTGTTGTTCGACGCGTTTTTGCGCGCTTTCAATCGACCGATTCAACAGAGGATGCTCCAATTCCTGGTTCTCCTCAAGACCGACACGCTCCATGACTTTCACGAGGCGATCCGAGCCGAAAAGCCGCATCAAATCGTCCTCCAACGCGATGAAGAAATGCGAGGAGCCATTGTCACCTTGGCGTGCACAACGTCCGCGCAACTGCCGGTCGATGCGTCGGGCTTCATGACGTTCCGTGGCAATGACGTGAAGTCCCCCCAACTCGTTGACCCCTGATCCCAGTTTGATATCGGTGCCGCGCCCCGCCATGTTTGTCGCGATCGTTACAGATCCTTTTTGTCCCGCCCGCGCCACGATTTCTGCTTCTTGTTCGTGAAATTTGGCGTTGAGGACGGAGTGGGCGATGCCTTCCTTTTTGAGCATTTTCCCTAGGAGTTCGCTGACTTCCACGGAAATCGTTCCGACGAGCATCGGGCGGCCTTGGGCATGGATTTCCTTGATCTCGCGGATCACAGCGGCGTATTTCTCGCGGCGCGTTTTGTAAACGGTGTCGTGCCGATCTTTGCGTGCAATCGGTCGATTAGTAGGCACCGTCATCACCCCGAGTTTGTAAATATCGAAAAACTCGGAAGCTTCGGTTTCCGCCGTGCCGGTCATTCCCGCTAATTTGAGATAAAGCCGGAAATAATTCTGAATGGTGATCGTCGCAAAGGTTTGGGTTTCACGTTCGATCTCAACCCCCTCCTTGGCTTCCACCGCTGCGTGCAACCCGTCTGACCAGCGGCGCCCCGTCATGAGCCGTCCTGTGTTTTCGTCCACAATCACGACTTTGTTGTCCTGCACAACGTATTGCACGTCGATCTGGTAAAGACAATAGGCTTTGAGCAACTGGGACATGCTGTGAATTCGTTGCGATTTTTCTTCGAATTCTACCTGTATTTTGCCTTTTTCCTCGTTTCGTTTACGGGGATCCGCCTCTGAACCGTGATCAATTTCATGAAAAGCAGTAATCAGATCCGGCAGAACGAATGCATCCACATCGTTTGGGCTGATATGGCCTCGACCCTTTTCTGTCAAATCTGCCTCGCGGGATTTCTCATCCATCGCAAAGAACAGCATTTCTTTTTGCTCGTAGAGTTGCTTCTTGGATTGATCCGCATGCAGGCTCAACTCAGCTTGGTTGAGTCGCCGCAGATTAGTCGGATCCTCACACATCTTGAGCAAACCTTCCGAGCGAGGTTGTCCAATTTTGACTTTGTAAAGCAACAGGCCGATCTCTTTTTCGGTCTCCGGATCATCAACCAAGTTGGCCCCAGGTTCGGGTTGGCGTTTCTTAGCGAGTACGCCGGCTTCATCAAGGAATCGATTGCAAAGCTTTTCTTGAGCTTTGACCAAGGCGACAACTAAAGGCTTGAGCTCCGTAAATTTTTGTTCGGTATGGATCACCGCAGGACCACTGATGATCAGCGGTGTTCTCGCTTCATCAATCAGGATCGAGTCCACTTCATCGACGATGGCGAAATAATGTCCGCGTTGGACCTGTTCTTCGTGTTTTGTGGCCATGCCGTTGTCGCGCAGGTAATCAAAACCAAATTCGGCATTGGTGCCGTAGGTGATATCGCACGCGTATTGTTCACGACGGAACTGCGGTGATTGGTCATGGAGAATACACCCCACGCTCAGACCCAAGTATTTATAGACCGCCCCCATCCATTCGCTATCACGAGCCGCAAGATAATCATTTACGGTCACCACATGCACGCCGCGTCCTGTGAGCGCGTTCAAATAGGTGGGCAGAGTCGCCACGAGGGTCTTCCCTTCGCCAGTGGCCATTTCTGCAATTTTACCCATGTGCAGACCCATGCCCCCGATCAATTGAACATCAAAGGGAACCATCTCCCAGCGCAGAGGACGATCCCGCACGATAATATCCTTGCCGCATAGCCGTCGGCAGGCGGTTTTCACCACGGCAAACGCCTCAGGCATGATTTCCTGCAGGGCTTTTGCCAGTTCCGTGTTGTCCTCAATTTTGCTGAGTTGTTCCTTCCAAGCCTCGGTTTTTGCGCGTAACTGCTCATCGGACAACGTCTGCAGACCCGCCTCGATCTCATTGATCTTGGTCACCATCGGCCGTAGTTGTTTCACTTCCCGGTCGTTTTTCGATCCAAACAGTTTCTTAACAATAAAACCAATCATGTTATCTGAAGAAAATAAATGTTCCGCAACCTAAGGGAAGTAGGCGACACCGTCAAATGCCGACCGTGGACTTTTTGGTTGAAAGTAACTCAACGCGACCTCTGTAACTGGGGAAAATCTTTTTTATACCGCCGGAGTAATTGCTCTGGGTCCGCCTTGAGCAGGTATATTTTAGCTTTGATCCGTTTGGTCTCACCCGGTGCGAGACCCCCTAAGTGAGGGTCGCTATGCAGGCACACGTAAACTCCTTCAAACAGTTCGTGAGTGGTGCTGCTCGCGGTGGCAAGCATGGTTTTCCCATCCGCACTCACACATCCGATGAGCCCCAGAACCGGCTGAAGTCTAGCCACGGGGCGCGGGTTGGCATCGTCATGATTGATCCCGGGAGGGACATAAACCTGTCCTCCAAGATAAAGCGCGTTCGTGGTTCGACGCGTGTCGGAGAGCCACGTAAATCCATTCTCCGTGAATATAAAAGCACGCTCTACAAAATTTGATTGCTGTCGATCCATCAATTCCCCAACTCGGATGCACGCGGGTTGAAACCACTGAAGATCGACCGCTGCAGTCGATTTATTTTCGATTTCATAATCAAACGTCACCTCGTCCTTTTTTAATTCCACGCGGTGCCTGACTTGTATATTCGTCTGCACCTCCGTAACAAACGAAAGTTTCCGTCGATCGGCGGAAGCGTGGAGGAGTTTGGTTTGGTGCGGGATTTTGGAGAGATTCCAACTTTGTGTTCTCGCACCAGGATGGAGAAACGCTTCCAGATACCAAATTTGAATCACTCCCGAGGGCACGATTGGAGTGTGGAGTGAGAGGAGATTATTGGTCCATGTGATCCCTTGAAACGATGGGGTGGCTCCCTCTGTCAGGGTATTCGCTAGGAAAATAAAAATCACCGCCACGACGATTATCAATGTCGGAAGAGGTTTAGTTAAATGTCGCCTCGAATGAACAGGAATCATTGTGGCATCCTAACATAAGGGATGGGTTTTTGCCGAACAATTCCGATGACGAACGGTGTCGCGCGGTGCATCCCGAAGTTGTTGGTCAATTTCAGTTCCAAAGTAAACTCGCGTCTTTGTTTTTGGTCAGAACGCATAGGGACAAGAGTGCGTTAAAACCTGAACGATCCCAAAA
>CAMBHS010000162.1 GCA_945867235.1 Akkermansia muciniphila | reverse complement strand
AGTGTGACTATTCCAAGAAATGTTATTTCGTTGGGCGTTGATGAAAAAACCAGAACGAGTGAATTTTATGGTGGATGGGCATTTTCGGGCTGCTCCTCTTTGACAAATGTCACCATCGGGGATGGAGTCCGTTACATCGGTAAAAACACATTTGCCGGATGTGGCAATCTGTCCCATTTATCCCTAGGAAACGGAGTCATAGATATCGATGACGAAGCCTTTTATGATTCCCCAAACCTTGTTCAGGTTACGTTTGGATCCGCTATAACCCATATCGGCGCGTTTGCATTTTACAATGCAACTCAAGTTGAAGGTTTATATTTCTTCGGAGATAAACCCAGTTTGGGATTGAGGGTTTTTGGCGATGGAGGAGGTTTGGTGTATTACAGACCGGAAAAAGTCGGGTGGGGCACTTCCTTCGCAGGGCGTCCGACTGCAACTTGGATTGAATCAAACCCATCACAACATACTGACACAATTGTACTGGAATCATCAACCCAACTGGAAAACCCTAGTTGGAATCCTATCGCAACCAACACGATAAATCGAACTCAACCCCAACGATATTATCGCCTTCGCGCTTACTAACCTTTCACACCTCACCCATCAATCAAAAAAATTTAGAGCCTTGTTTTGGAGTTCAGATTTTAGACCTCTCGATATCGAGTCAGATTTATACCTTTGGTTAAATTGAGCCTTCAAATTAGGAAACAAAAAACCCAGAGCAACATAAGTGACTCTGGGCTAAAGGTTTAATTCCTTGCACTATCTCAAACAATCATTACGGACGAGTCAACGTGGAAACCTCAACGATAACCTCTTCTTTCGGTTTCACTATGACGATCACAGAACCAGTTGTGTCCGCTGGTTTAGTAATGGCCTCAACGACAGGTTCACCCAAGAACCATACTCTGGGTGCTTTAGAATACCCAAGACCACGATCGGTAATCGTTACTTTGATTGAGTCATTCTCGATAATCAGGAATCCTTCTGAATCCGTACTAACTGTTGCTCTAGCTTTGCTGCCCTCTTTATTATCTGGACCAGTCAAAACCAAGTCGTAGGTTTTGTTCTTCTCATACTTTAATTTCTGAGCAGGTGCAGGTAAGGACAATTGAGTTACCATAGAATAGTATTCATCTGTAACAACTGTCGTCACTGTCGCCGCAGCTTTTGGTGTTTCTACACGGATCAAAACCTCAGGCAACACCTCAGGAAGTACTGGAGGCAATTCAACTTTAACATCCGGAGCCTTGCTGTAGCCGAACCCAGGATCTGTTATGACAATGCCTACAATCACGCCGTTTTCGACAATGGCTATCGCTGTTGCTCCGCGAATTTCAGGGCGAGCGGCAGCACCAATTTTTTGCAATGTAAGGTCTTCTGAAGGATCTGGGAACTTATACTCCAAATCAGGTTTGGACAAGATGATCGTTGGAGGTGCATCTAACACAAAACCTTCTTTGGTAATCGTAATGTAGGCTGCCTCGGTAGGAACGAATGTGATCTCCTTAACCGTGGCATACTCCGGATTTACTGTAGTTGTGCCCGGAATGAATAATTCAGTGACAACAACAGCGGCGGCTACAACTGGTTTAGCAGATTCAATCAACGCAGGTGGTGGGGCGACCTGTGCGACGGGCGCGGTGAAGACCGCATCATCCGTACTAATCGCATTAAAATCAATCGGCTTTGATTTGATCTCCACAATTGGAGCAGACGTGTATCCTGTTCCGGGATTGGTAATCAGGATGCCGGTAATTACACCGTCTTTTACGATGGCAATACCTCTGGCTCCTGTCCCATTACCGTCGGCACTCTTGAGAATGATTTCCGGAGCTGCATTGTATACGACCGTCGCCCCATCCGCTGTCTTACCGAAACCCAAGTAGTTTTCGCCCCCGGCAACAATTGTTACTTTGGTTACTTTACCATTGGCGACAACTGAAGCGGCCTCAGCAACCGGTGGCGGAGGAGTATAAACTGGATTGATTTTCGTTGGGATGACACTAGGCAATTGAGGAATGTCCTTGAAACTCACCTCGGGAGCCTGCGTATAGCCTTTACCTTGGTTCAGCACCACCAACCCTACCACGACACCATCCTTGACCTTGGCAACAGCGCGAGCCCCACTGCCATTCCCATCTTTGCTCGTCAATACAACTTCGATATCTGCATCGTAACTTTTTCCATCCACAGTCGTCGTCACGAGCCTGTTACCTTTGTCCGTTACATTTAAATCTGTGACTTTTCCGTTTGCAACTGTCGCAGTCGCTTTTGGTGCGGCTGTTCCTGTCACCGTGGTAGCCTTATCCGTCGTAGAAATCGGTGCAGGGCTTTCCAGCTTGGGAGTTGAAGGAAGCAGTCTGTAGTCATTCGCTAATTTGATTCCGTCTGCGGAGATTTCGCCCGCCCCTTCGGAAGTGATTTCAAAAATTCCAGCTTTGATTTTTGCGACAGATTTTGCTGTCTTCACTTCATAGGTCGATCCGCCTGCCATTTTTTTGGCAAAACCCACTACTCTACCCTTTTGGAGATCCAACTGGGTGTGAAATACGAGTTCGATCAAACTGTAATCGTAATCGAGCTTGTCAATCCCTAGGGTGGTATCCGCGAGAATACGAACCGCATATCCGTTTTCATTCAACGAAAGATCCACCGCAGATTCGGCGGCAGTCTTAATGAGTGAATTCGGTTTCACGGAACTCCCAGCGAGTAACTCCTTCCAGGTCGCACCTTTGTCCGAACTCACAGTCGCAGAGCCCGTCACACGTTTTACAGTTGCCTTGTTTACAGCCGCTTCCGCGGATGAAATCGCTAAACAGGCGGATGTGGCACACAACCCCAGTATTTTGGATAATTTTCCCATAGAATTCATACGTTTTTGCTCCTTACGCTAGGTGTCATCTTTTGAATCTGCTCCAACTTTAGATTTTCAACACGAAATGTCAATCTGTTATTTGTGATTAATCTTACACCAATACGGATCCCAAATATACCCTTCAATAATCGACCAAACCAATGGGTTAAATAACTTACGGGATTGTGCGGGAACCGGCTTGTGCATTCAAACCTTGCTCCTGCATACGTTTTTCCGGTGCCTTAACGTATGCCCATCCCAAAGGATTGTTCACGGGTAACCGTGCCACTGATCGCAACCCCCAATTGTAGGACTTTTGATCCTGTCCGATTTGGAAGAAATGCCAGGCTAAATGCGCCGAGACATAGTAGCTTTGCGGGTCAAGAATCAACGCTTGGTAAAAGGCGGCCGTGGCAGATCCGGGAAGCTTGAGGAGATCAAAAGTCAATCCCTCGCCCAAATATCCGTAAGGGCTGAACGGGTTCAATGCCTGTGCCTGCCGGTATCCTAGAAGGGCTGTTCCCGCTATATCTTCAAATCCATTTTCTTCATCCCAAGCAATTTTTCGGTCGATGTCCGCAATCGCTAAAACTGTAGAAAAATTGGCTGGAAATATTCGATAAGCACCCAGCAGCAATTTCCTTTTTTCTGCCGATAATTCGGGGTAATTGGCGGCTTTGTTGAGTAATTTAGCCTCTGAATGCAATCCCCAAGCGAACCCTCCCAACCACCATGCCGCTACCAAGAGGACACCTTTTAAAATGATCCGATCCCACCATCTAGTTTTGATCCAAAAAGATTCCGTGGCATACCGGTGATGGCTCGCAACCAACGCCACCAAGGTGATTGCGACGAAGGCATTTGCAGGAATGTGCATGTTGAAATCCATCGCAGAATGAATGGCGATGGCCACCAATCCAAACGCCGCACCTAACACCAATGAAGATCTGTTGCTGGGTTTGGAGCCAAGATCCCCCCCGCGTTTGACAAATCTCCAAATGCGAACCACAGAACAACCTAACACAATTAAAAATAATGCGATGAATAAGCCCCCGACCATCCCGTAATCGGCGAATGCCTCGATGTAATCGTTGTGGGCATGCTCCGGTCGGTTTTGCATGGAGCGCAAACGATGCTGGTGGAACCGCAGGTCGTAGTGGGCTGTGCCGCCGCCAATCCAAAAATTTTCACGCCATATTTCCAATCCAGGCTGCCAATAATCGGTTCGTCCGGCCAATTGAGACCCCACGCCTGTCGGGGATTCCATCCTCGCCCTTGTTTGAAGTGCTTTGACGCCGAACAGAATTCCTCCAAAAAGCAGCACGGCAAGGCAAATGCCCGCTGGAATCCAAAACTCTCGTCGGCGTGCCAGAACTATAAGAAGTAACAATATACTTCCCCCCGCCGCCACCCATGCTCCTCGGGAAATTGTCACAGCAATTCCTGCGAGAATCATCAACGAAGCGTAACCGAGAAAAACCCTCAGCAAATTGTTCATCCGCCCCGTCAAAGTATAAACGACGCCCAGCGGCAGAATCATCGCCAGAAATCCTCCAAGGTGGCTCGGGCAAATATAAGTCCCCGATCCTCGTCCGCGGTAAGGCACGGGTTGGTTTACCCATAAGATTTTTTGCGAATCCGTGAGGTATTGGTAAACGGCATAAGCCGCGAGAACCATCGCCGTGAAAATTAGCGTCATCACGATCAGATTGGCCGATTCTGATCGGTTCAAATTATCGAGAATCGCGAAGAAAAAAATCCCCAAGGCGGCGATCTGAAAAAACTCAACTTGTGCCGTGTATTGCACGGTCGAGTTCTGGGTTCTCCACGCGATATAACCTAAGAGCGCAAGAAGTGACCAAGCGATTGGAGGCAAAAGAAGCCGATAATTATCGCGCACGCAAGCACGGACAGCCCAAAGCACCAAGATCACCACGAGTCCGCCGTAAATCCAAATGGACTCGACGATCCTCACGGCTCCAAAGGCAATGGGACCGAAAACCAAAATAGCGAGAGTGAGGCCAAGGATACCCCATTCACACCCTTTATCGATCCTCTCGCGCATGATAAAATCTCGATCGGCTAAGCGGCCGATCAACTCAAGTAGTCCCGCGGATCCGTAATATGACCCGTCAACGCACTCGCGGCAACGGTGGCGGGTGAGGCTAGGAATACTTGCGATTCCTTATGCCCCATGCGCCCCGGAAAATTCCGATTCGTGGCACTGATACATTTCAACGGTGCGTTCATACGCCCAAATGTATCCACGGGTCCCCCGAGACAGGCGGCGCACCCCGCGTTTTCCGTCATTTGAACTCCGGATTCGACCAAGTGTTCCCACACCGTCTTGGTGCCCCAACGTGCATTTTGCAAATCCCGCACGATCTCCGGCGTC
>CAMBHS010000161.1 GCA_945867235.1 Akkermansia muciniphila | reverse complement strand
AGTTCTCCTGAATCCACACTCGCAACCACTCGATATCTTCGGATCCAATCAGCCGTCCTTGCAATCGTTGTTTTACTTCCATCCCAGAACATTGAACCGATTTGATCCGGTAGTCCAGCCTTCTCACCAACAACTTCGGGATGCTCGGTTTAATCACACCCCAATCATAATTGACTTGTTATTCGGGCTGTTGTTTTGAATAATCCGGTTCTCACCACTGGATATCGCTCGATCAAAGCGTGAAGTTTAACAAAAAATGAGCGGAAATATTTTTAAGGCTATGAGCACTGACAATCAGACCATCTGGTCATTTGATATCGGCAAAGGATCCATCGGCGAAGCCGTGCGCTTAGGGTCGAAATTCCTCCACGTCGAATCTCTGATCATCCCTCCGGAGTTTGCGGAAACCAAATCCGCGGCCACCCGTCGTCGCTTTTTTCGCACACGCCAGGCTCACCACGCCCGCGAGTCTTGGCTCAAGGAGGTTTTTACTGAATGCGGATTGGAGGTGCTGTCGGGACGATCCTCGGTGCCTGCCGCCGACGAAGATAAGAAATGGGTGATCCGACCCGGCGACCCTCGCCTAGAAAAAGAATTTCCAGCCCCAGATGAAGGGGATATCTGCTACACCTCGTGCTTGCTCCGCATCAAACTCCTGCGGGGCGATCCACTCGATCCATGGCAGCTTTACAAAGCGTTTCATTCCGCCATCCAACGTCGTGGCTACGATCCCGACATCCCTTGGAAAACAAAGGAGCGAACCCGCACCACCGCCAAGCCAGATGACGAGGAGGGTGTCACACAGGGTCGCATGAACGCCTTCACCAAGGAGTTGGAATCGATGGCTCCCGAGCGGCCGGAATACCAACTTCCCTGTTATTTTGATGCTTGGAAAATGGGACTCTGGTCGCCGGAAAATCCCGAGAAACTGATCCTTCGCATCGACCAAAGCGCGGAATCCACCCGCAACCAAATTGTCCCTCGCAGATTGATCGAAAAAGAAATCCGACTCATGGTCGAAGCTGCGGGCCGAGACTTCCCCGCCTTGGCTGGCAAAGCCGACACACTCCTCTATGGTCCGGCGGGCGAAGCTTATGCCTCCTACAACTTGGCCCTCCGTAAGAAATTCAAACTGCGTGAAGGCGGAGCCTCGGACTGGCAGGGTGTCCTGAGCCAAAAGATCCCCCGCTTCGACAACCGGATCATCGCCAAATGCGCCCTGATTCCCCGTCTCAACGTATGCAAAATACTCACAGTGGAAAAAGAAGTCGATGGGAAGAAAACCACATCCCTCCATAAATCCTCCACGATCGTTGCCGAGGTCACCTTCCTGATGAAACTGAAAAACCTCAGGTTTTGGCGAGGTGCCGATATGGTTCAGCTTACGCATCTCGAGTTAAAGGCTGTTTTTGAGAACAGTGACTTCAACGGTTTTAAAATCTCCAAGACAGCTTGGAAAAAATACTGTTCCAAAACCCTCCGGGGTCATCCGCACACAGGGTCTGAGGAAGTGGAAGCCCCTCGGTCATCAGGGCGCTCCAGCTATTGCCGTCCGGCCTTGGAGATTGCCAAACGACTGCTCCTCTCGGGCCTTACCCCCAGCCAATCCCACGCCAACGAACTCGCCCTGCTCAACAACAACCAAGACCCTCGCAAGGGGTTGATCCCCGGCGATCTCATCTTTCTCACCCGGATGGGCGATTCGTGGGAGAAGCTCTACCTTCCAAACCAAAAACTGGACGCGCTCATCAATCTTTCCACGGACCCTGCCGTCGCCATTAGGTCACTGATCGGCAGCCAAAACGATCCGATTGTCCGCCATCGCCTCAACCTTTTCCATTCCCGCATCCTTCACCTCGCAAAAACATTCGGCACTCCAAACCACGTCGTCATCGAGTTTATCCGCGAGGATTTTATGGGGACCAAAGCCAAGTTTGAACTTCGAAAATTCCAGCGCGACCGCGCCAAGGATCGAATTGCCGCCCGCGAGCAAGCCAAGGTCTTAGGGAGTGAAGGTCGATCCGCTGGGCTCAAATTTGAACTCCTTTCGGCACAAGGGTCGATCTGCCTTTATACTGGCGAAACCTTGGCGGAGACCAAGCTCGATGATTACGAGATCGAGCACATCGTCCCGCGTGAAATGGGCGGGCCTGACGCGGTAGTCAACTACGTCCTCACCACTCACAAAACGAACCAAGAAAAAGGCAAACGAACCCCATATCAATGGCTATCGAGTTCGCCCGGATGGAATGCTTATTGCGAACGTGTCAATGCCCGTAAAACTCTGCTGCGCGGAAAAAAAGTCCAATTGCTCACTTCCCCAGACGCCGAAACACTGGTCGAGAAATACACCGCCCTAGCTGAAACCGCCTGGATCACCAAGCTTTCCCAAACCATCCTCTCGATCCAGTTCGGCTGGCAGAATGGCTTTGTGAAAGGCGAGCGCAAAGTCACGGTTGTCAATGGCAGCCTCACCGCCCGTATCCGGCGCGTCAACAAGCTGAACTCAATCCTCCACCCCGACACCCCCGACGAGGAGGAAGCCGAGAAAAAAAATCGCGATGACGATCGCCATCACGCACTGGATGCCATGTGCATCAACTTCGTCCCGGATTGGTCAAAAAATCCAGGACAGAGCGGCCACTCATTTTTCAAATTCCCCGAAGGCATCCACAAAGAATACTTCGCCCATTATATCAACATCGTCACGCCGAAAACGTGTGCGTTGAAAAACCGTCTCTAGGTGAGTCCATCTACGGGATCAGGGATTCCAGTTCAAACCCCACCATGGTCAAACGGTTTCCTCTGAAGGACCTCGCCTTGAAATCCATCGGCCCCAACAAGAAGGTCTTTGATATCGCATCCGCTCTTAAAAAAATTGAAGACATCCGGGATGCTCACATCCGCGAGCGTCTCAAAGAATTTCTTGGGACTAATCCCACCGAATCGGATTGGAACAATTTTTGCAAAAATCTTTCCCTCACAAAAAAAACAGATGGGAAACCGCATCGTGTCCGCCGTGTGTCCTTGAACCAGGGAGACCCCAAGGAATTCAGAGATCTCGCCAAAGATGGCACGCATGGCGGCAACTACCGGAAAGGCGGTAAGAGTCACAAAGGTCAACTCTTGTATTACGACGCCCAAGGGAAACCCAAGGTCCGACCCGTTTATGTGTTCGAAAGCATCCCCAAAGTGACATCGGAATTAACCGCCTCCTCTCCATCCATCCGGATCATCGGTTTCTTCCGCTCGGGAGATCGAGTCCAACTCACCAAGGATGTGCCGCATCCAAAAACACCCTTACCAAAAGGGAGATACACCGTTGCAACAATCAGGGCCGACAACCAAATCCAGCTGCGGAGCCCTACATCAATGGATTACCCCTTGATGCATCTTTCAAAGCTTCTAGAAGCGGGTTTCTCGATTGATCCGGACGACAGTCGGTGAGCCCCGATGGGGCGTCGGAATGGGCCGGAGTGGTCGGTCGGAGATTGCCTGTGATCTAAACATTTTTATGAGCCACCACATTATCCATGTCCTCAAGCACGGGTGCTCGCTCCATCGAGACCGAGGGTTCGTCGTCTGTCGAGGGGATGACAAATCGGAGAATCGCCTGCCGATCGAGGATGTAAGAGCCGTGATCATCGCGGCTCGAGGAGTCCATATGTCCTCCAATTTCATTTCAGGGGTGCTGGAGCAGCAAGCGATCATATTGCATTGCGACTCCGCCTATCAACCGTGCGGCATGACGGTCCCCCTCAGCCGGATCACCGATCAACGGGCATTTTTGAACCAGTCTGCGCGGCCCGCGCGTCTGAACGAGAGATTATGGCAGACGATGCTTCGAGGTAAAACACTCAATCAACGTTCCGTACTTCATCGTCGTCAGATCACCTCCCCGCACCTAGATCGTGCGCTTCAAACGGGCGAGATCGACGAGGCCAACTGCGCCCGTCGATACTGGCAACTGTATTTCCCCGCGATCGGTTATACCGGCACCAAACGTGAGCGCTCAGTGGAAACCCCGCCCAATCAAATGCTTAATTATGGCTACGCGGTGCTCGCCGCGCTGTGCCACCGCGCGCTGGTCATCTACGGCCTCTCTCCCTTGCTAGGCGTCAAGCACACGACGCGCTATCAGGCCCACCCTTTGGTCTATGACCTGATGGAACCCTTCCGACCCTCGGTCGATTTAATGATCGCGGAGTTCCTGCTCGAACCCGATGTCTCCCTCAAAGCATGGTGCAAAAAAGTAGGCACTCAGTTGCGCGAAACTCGGGTTCGTTACCGGGATCATTCGCTGAAACTGATGGATGCCATCGATGCCTCGGCCTGTTCCCTCGCGAGGAGTTATAGCGAAAAATCTTCCGCACTCTTTTGGGTGCCCGAGTTGTGAAACAAAGCCCGTTCCGTATGGGGTGGGTATTGGCCATGTTCGATCTGCCGGTCGGCACCGATGAAGAAAAGAAGGCGGCTTCACGGTTCCGAAAAGACCTCCTCGATAGCGGCTATCTCATGATCCAATTTTCAGTTTACGCCCGCCCTTGTGTTAGCTACGACCAACTCACCAACCAGATGAACCGAGTAAAAACTTTCGTGCCCTGTGCCGGCAACGTCCGCCTGATGTTCATGACCGACCAACAATGGGAAAAAAGTTCCACCGTCATTGGCCCCAATTACAAACAGGGGAAACGCCAAGTGGACCCCAAAATGCCCAAGCAAGTCGAGTTTTGGGAATAACATCACCCTCGGTAAAAAAAGAATGGCTCTGGAAACGTGCTAGGCAGAGGTTTCAGAGCCAAATTATCAGTTAAGACTTCCCCCCCCAGAAAAGTCTGAGTTCACACTACAACTTCGTCGGGTTCTGTCAAAACTCTTTTTTAAAGTTTTTCCGCAGGAATCAACACTTCCCTTTGGCATGCCTCGATCAACGGCCGATCCCGCGAACCCAATGAAGCCAGCTCAATCATTCCTGCCCTGCGTCGGCAATGTTCGACTCGCGTTGATCGCCGACCCAATCTGGAAATAAAACTGACGATCAGGAAAAAAGAATGGCTCTGGAAACGTGCCAGGCAGAGGTTCCAGAGCCAAATTATCAGTTAAGACTTCCACCCCCAGAAAAGTCGAGTTAACCCCACATTATCAACCGTTTCCATCACTCCTACTCTAACAGACCTCTCTGGGGGGGGAAGTCAAAACCTCGCAGCTTTTTAGAATTATTCTAGAAAGACTCTAACAGACCTCTCTGGGGGGGGAAGTCAAAACA
>CAMBHS010000160.1 GCA_945867235.1 Akkermansia muciniphila | reverse complement strand
CTGCCTCGAACGCAGCCGGCATTGGGACGACTTCTGGAAATTACGGGCCAACCACCACGCCGCCCTCAACGACACCCTAAGCCTCTCCGCCTAATTTGAAGTATTTTGTCCTGCGCCCGACAGCGGAATAATAATCGTTTCATGGTGTTTTTGATTACCTTAATTGATACAATGAGAGACACGGTGCTGCCTACAGGGCAGTTATGAGTTATGGTTCAGTGCTCCGATACTCCATATCAATGGGTTAGGTCAAGGATATATCCGGTTGATTTTTAAAGAGCGCGAAACCCGATTAGCCAAAATTTGATTGGAAACGCATCCTAATCTGGCTCAAAGTGGAGACTAAATAACTCGGTCGCCTGAGGGTGCCTGAGGTCGATGTAGCACATGAAACGGACACACCATTGCAACGAATTGCGCCCATCTCATTTGGGACAAACTGTGACTTTGACCGGATGGGCTCATTCCCGCCGTGATCTTGGAGGCTTGATTTTCGTGGATATTCGCGACCGGGAAGGCCGCACCCAGACCGTGTTTGATCCTTCGAATCTTAATGCCGATGTGTTCAATCGCGCCTCCTCGCTCCACAGCGAAGCGGTGATCGAAGTCATCGGACGAGTGCGACTACGACCTGATGGCACGAAGAATATTAAAATAATGACGGGCGAAGTGGAGTTGGAAGTTACCCAGTTAGAAATCCTGAACCAAGCCGAAGTGCTTCCCTTCCCCGTGGATGACCCGGAGGTGGCTGCCAAGGTGAATGAGGAATTACGCCTTCAATACCGTTACCTTGACCTACGGCGTCCCGAGATGGCTCGCAACCTGCGATTGAGGAGTAAGGTAGCGACAGGAACACGGGTGTTTCTCGATGAACAGGGGTTTTTAGAAGTGGAGACTCCCCTGCTGTTCAAGTCCACACCAGAGGGGGCCCGAGAATTCCTGGTTCCAAGCCGCATCCATCCTGGTCAGTTCTACGCTCTTCCTCAATCGCCCCAACAATTCAAGCAGATCCTGATGGTAGCCGGCGTGGAGCGTTACTTTCAACTTGCCAAATGTTTCCGGGACGAGGATTTGCGAGCTGATCGGCAGCCTGAATTCACGCAAGTGGATCTGGAAATGTCCTTCATCGATCGCGAAGATATCTATGCGTTGATAGAGGGATTGCTGAAACGCATCTGGAAAATCGCTCTGAACGTGGAGATCCCGACTCCCTTTCCACGGTTGTCATTTGACGACGCACTCAACCGGTTCGGAATCGATAAACCGGACACTCGGTTTGGAATGGAGTTGACCGATTTTACGGAGGAATTTCGTCTCAGCACGTTCAAAGTTTTTAGCGGCACCATTGCCTCGGGAGGAGTTGTCAAAGCCATCAATGCCAAGGGACTTGCCAATGCCACCCAAGGACAAATCGAAACCATGACCGAATACGCCAAGAGTTTTGGTGCCAAGGGTTTGGCCTTCATCAAAGTAGAAAATGGAGAGTGGAAATCGCCCATCGTCAAATTCTTTAACGAGGCAGAAAAAGCTGCTCTGAACGCAAAACTAGCCATCGAGGAGGGCGACCTGATTCTATTCGCTGCCGATCAATGGCTGAATGCATGCGAGATTCTAGGTCGAATCCGGCTTTACTGTGCAGACGTCCTCAAGGCTCAAGGGCGACTCCAAATTCCCTCCAACCAATTCAATTTTCTCTGGGTGGTGGAGTTTCCGCTTCTGAGTTTTGACAAGGAACAGAACCGTTGGTATTCAAGCCACCATCCGTTCACCGCACCTGTGGAGGAGGATATCCCGCTTCTGCAAACGGATCCCAAAAAGGTTCGAGGTCAGCATTACGATATCGTTGTCAATGGGGTTGAACTGGGCGGAGGATCCATACGAATTCATCAGCCAGCAGTTCAAAAAACAATTTTTGAATCTATCCTTCAGATACCGCCGGATCTTGTCCAAGCACGGTTTGGATATATGCTCGAGGCTTTCCGTTATGGAGCCCCACCGCATGGCGGGATCGCACTCGGATTTGATCGACTGATCGCCATGCTTTGCAACACCCCGAGCATCCGCGACGTCATTGCATTTCCAAAAACGGCGAAAGGAGCCGATTTGATGACGAATTCACCGGCTCCCGCAGAGCCCAAACAATTGCGGGATTTGCATATCGAACTCAAAGTTACGAAAAAAGACTGACCCAAATAATTCTTGGGATGGGAACCTGAATCCGTTGCTAAATCAGATGTCGATTTTGGTTGAGGGTTCTGGTTGCTTAACCTGGATTAAATCTTCACTCAGGAATTTTGCGACGTCCTTAAATTTTGGAATGTTGGCAGGATCCAACTCCATCAGGTGCAAATGAGCCTTGAGGGAAATTGAGGATAATTCCCGCTTGGATGGTTCTAGGGGATGATCCAACAAGGGTTCAAAAACACGGGTGCAAGGTTCCGATTCCAGTTCGAATGTGAAAAGGTGTTCCACACACAAACTTTCAAGCAACTCGACAATGCGCCGATTTGCATTCAGTAATCGCACATCCAGTTGAGGTGATCGCATATCACCTTCCAACGGTAATACGAACCCGGTCAGCACACCTAAAAAGGTGCTGTCCATGGTCAGACATCCGGACAGATCGAGCACAAAAATTGTGTTCCCCCTCGACCTCAAGGCAGTAACGATGCGGTTTAGTTCCACGCTGCTCATGCAGTTGGCTCGCTCGGGAATCTTCAGAAACGCCCTTTTTCCGACAACGGCCACTAAAAAATGTGTAGGAATTTTGGTCATGGATTACCGGCGTCTGGGTTTTGGCGATGAATGGGTCGATTGAACAATATTGATCAGGGTTTGCTGCAACACGATCGTTTCATTTTGACCCCTTGAAACAAGGCGCATATTGCATTCTAAAAGCGATTCCATCGCGTGAACAAGTTCCTCGGAGGAAAAATTGGAGGCATGTGCGAGCGAGTTAAAGAGAAGAAAGGGATGCATCGCCTGGGGATTAAATTTTTTATCCGTTGGCATGGATTGAGATGGAACGCGCTCCAATTGTGCCTTGAATTGCGGGTAGGATGACTCGACCTTTATCATGCCTTCCTTAATCATTTCCTTGAGAAGTAACATCACTCGGACCTTGCTGATTAAACCATAGAGCAGACCGATTTCTGACCGCGATGAATCCGTTTTGACTGCCCACAGCTCCTCATCCAACACTTTCAAGAGCCGTGGCAAATTCCGTTGACCTAGGGCGTCAGCAAGTGCGAACGCGCGGCTCGATTTATTACGAGTGACAACGGCTTCCACATCGGTCAATTCCACTTTCGTTCGATCGCCGAGGTAGATCGACAACTTCTCGATCTCATTTGCCAAAAGGCGTGGATTCGGTCCCACATCTGCGACCAACCGAGCACAAGAGGCTTCGTCGATACTCTTTCGTAGGTTGTGCAAATGTTCCTGCGCCGCTCTTTCAGCTTGAAAATGCCAATCTTTATCTTCGAAAGACCAACCCTCGAACATTTTCACCGTGGCGATTTTGTCCAGGGTTTTATAGAGTGATTTTCGTTTATCTACCTTACCCGCGCTGATGATCAGGCGAACGGTGTCCCACCGGAAAGTTTTGAAATCCTGTGCGAGTTCTTGCAGTGCGGCGGTGACTCCCGCAGAACTCCCCACACGATCATCTCCCAAGAAGGAGCAATTATTCCACCATATCACCTTGCCCCCGCCGAAAAATGGGAGAGTCTGCATGGCCTCACGAAGTTTGCGTATGGAACCTATCACCTCGCCACTATTCAACGCCATTCCATCGATCACTTCATGATCGAATCCTCCGACCTCGGCACTCCAATTTTGATAAAGCTGGCGGGCATGTTGCTTGACGGCAAAATCATCATCGCCTGCAAACAAATAAACCGAAGTGATCCCGACAGGAGCTGTTTTCGCCATAAGGGAATCTTACGTCTCGGTATCGTTGCGACTCTCATTAATACGGGCGAGAACCTCTGACATGTCGTCAACCTGTTCGAAAAGGGCACTGGAAACAAAAACAGGCCTCTTTTGCGCCGCTGCCATGGCGAGGCAGTCACTCGGTCGAGCATCGATTTCGACTATTTTTTTGCCGAGTTCGTTTTCCTGCTTGAGAATGAGGCGAGCAAAATAGGTGGAATTTTTCAGGTCGGTGATCACCACATGATCCACTTTAATACCAAACCCCTGCATCATGGTTGCCATTAAATCATGCGTCAATGGACGCTCTTTGGGGGTGTCATCCAAGAACATGCCGATCACCACTCCCATGGTGTTTTCCACTTGGATCACGAAGACCTTCTCGTCGTTTCCGACAAATATCGCGCACCCGCCGTTAGCTGGGACAATACTCCTAATGGCGACTGGCAGAATGTCTCGCTTCATCCTCAAAATCTAGAGCCGAACGAGCAAAAGGCAAGTCTCCGATACCATCGATTCGAGAATCAATTGAGGAAGGATTGCACCCCTAGCCCGCTTCCCTTAGAGTTGGGTTCGTCAATGCCTAATCGATTTGTAAGTGCCTGTATATTTATCCTCTGTTTATTCGCCATTCCCACGGCAATAAAAGCTGATCCATCTACGAATGAAGTGGCACTCCAAATTGAAAACCTTCGACCCGACAGTGAAATAATTCACTACTTGGAACAAAATACATGGATCGGCACAAATGGGGTCATCGTTCGTTATGGGGATGTGGTCTTAACGGCTGAAACGGTTCGAGCCAACGATCTCACCAAGGTTATCATTGCCAATGGAAATGTGACGCTTCAGCGCGAAGGCACTTATTGGAAGGGTAACCATCTGGAGTATAATTTTGAAAAAAATGAGATTAAGGCTTCCGATTTTCGTGCGGGAATGGTTCCGGTTTTTGTCAGCGGCGTCAGCCTAGACACCGTGACCACCAACCAAGTGCAGGAAATCCACAATGCTTCTATCACTACGGATGATTTGGTGGAACCTAGTTTTAGGATTCGCGCCAAAAAAATGAAATTGACCGTTGGCAAATCGATAGAAGCCAGAGACGCGACGATTTATGTCGGCAATACGCCCGTGCTTTGGTTGCCCTATTTTTATCGAAATCTGAGGGACCACCAACGCTATTTTACTTTTGCGCCCGGTTACCGAAATTCTTTTGGGGCTTATTCGCTCAACAAATACGTTTATGAGTTTAATGACGATCTGCAATTCGACATGGATCTCGATTACCGCTCCAAACGGGGGGTCGGATTCGGACCTGAATTCAGGTATGACCTAGGGCGCCACGGAAAAGGTGATATTGC
>CAMBHS010000159.1 GCA_945867235.1 Akkermansia muciniphila | reverse complement strand
CGCCTTTTCTATGAGGAATTCCGTGCCCAAACCCTCGTCACGAGTATTCATGACCGCCAGATTCAAGTGCAAGGCTGTCCTATATTCGTTGTTTACCAAGCAGGATGCTCGGAATTGGAAGTGCGATTGAAAATCGGATCAACCGAGGGAACGGTTCAACAACTTTCCTTGGCTAAAATGGAACATGTGAAACGTGCCTTAGAGCGGACGGTGGCTCAACAATCACTCCAGTTGGAGTCGGGTCTCATCCTTTTGGCCATCGCCGTCAGTGGGGCTCCCTTTTTAGGTTTGCTTGGCACGGTCTGGGGGGTTATGAGTACGTTCAGCATGGTGGCAATGAAGGGAAATGCTGACCTCGCAACGATGGCTCCTGGGGTGGCGGCGGCTTTGATCACCACTGTCGCTGGGTTGCTGGTGGCAATTCCTTCGATGTTTGGTTACAATTGGTTGGTACATAACTTGCGAGTGTTGACCGTTGAAATGGATAATTTCGCGCAGGAGTTGGTTTCCCGGATCGAAACAGAATTTCTTCGCGAGGAAGGAAAGGATAAGGGTTGAGCGATGGAAAATCATCGACACCATCTGAAGGACGACAGTTTGCTTGCAGTAAATGCGGGGAACTCAATCCTAACGATGCGTCTGTCTGTAGGCACTGTGGCGGGCACCTCTTTATCAAGTGCCGACGCTGTCGGAAGAACAATCTACGAACCAAAACCGTCTGTAAGGACTGTGGAGCAAATCTGCACCGCAGTTGGTGGAGCAAACTCCGTTTCCGTTGGCGGAGCGGCCCTACCCAAAAGGCTAGTTGGGCCTCCATCGGCTTCATCATCATCGCCATCTTGGCAGCGATGGGTATCATCATCATGGCATCCAATGGGTTCGTTTATTTCATTGGACTTTTTGGAAGTTAACAGAACGGGCTAAATCTCATGAGACGATTTTCCCAACGCAATCATCTCGTCACGCTGAACGACATCAACATCACACCGCTGCTCGATCTAGCGTTTGTGTTGCTGATCATTTTTGTAATCACCACCCCGTTGCTCGAACAAAGCATCAAGCTCAATTTACCCACCGGAGGAGTGGAGGTGACAACCAAACCCCGCAAAGAAGATTTGCGAACCGTAGAGGTTGCTCCCCAAGGATATTACATTATGGGTGGGCGCAAAATGAACGTAAACGAAGTGGAAAGCACCCTAGCACAAGCTTTCAAAACCAACCCCAAGCTCACCGTTTACATCCGGGCGGATACCAAAGAGCAGTTTGGAAATGTCATGGACGTGCTGGATCGCTGTGAAAAGCACGGGATTTCCAGAGTCAGTTTCGGCACAAAACGAGCCAAATAGCGATGAGCCGCCTGCAAACCAAATTCTTTTTCGCGAGTGTGGGTTTCCACGCGACACTCGTGGGTTTGGTATTGTCGGTGGCTGCTTTCGCACCCCAATCCGCACCTGCACCCGAAAAGCTCACCTTGCTAACTCTCATGCCTCGATTGCGGGATGACGAGCTTGTGGGGGGTGGCAATCCCGATGTCACCGCCGCACCCGCACCCCCCGTTGGGGTGGCGACACCGGAGCCGGAGTTAGCCCCCGATCCAGCACCCGTTCCACCAAAGCCTGAACCGATTCCGGAGCCCCCTCCTAAGCCGATAAAGCCGATAAAGCCGGAAAAGCCCACCCCGCCCCGAGACGAATTCAAGGAATTATTTGAAAAAGAGCCAAAACCCACGCCCGACCCTGCCGAGCTGAAGCGACCCAAACCCGAGACTCATTCCAAGCCTAAAAAACTAGATCCAAAACCAGAGAACAAAAAGGCTCCGGATATTGAAGTAAACCTGAAGCAGACAAAGGTGGGTGATTCAAAGGCTAAAAAGGAACGTCTCGCTCGTGAACAAGCTGAATCAAAGCGGGTTTCCGATGAAAATGCCGCACGCCTGCAAGCTTGGGCAAAGGGTCGCAACTCCGCACTCACCAGCGCGGTGAGTGGGTTATCCTCCAGTCTGTCCCCAAGCACTGTCGTGGAAATGCCAGGTCCGGGAGGCGAGTTCTACGCAAGCTACCGTCAATTTGTATACACGAAATACAACCAAGCCTGGCAACCCCCTGCTGATTTGGAGGATGACAGGGCGACAGTGGAAGTGGAAGTGGTGATTGCCCGCGATGGGCGAGTGATTTCGAGTGCTGTAACAAGTCGCAGTGGGAACCCAACCATGAATAAGTCCATCGAAGGGGTGTTGACTCGAGTTCGTTTTGTTCACCCTTTCCCCGATGGAGCAAAAGACAACGAACGCACTTTTAAAATTCGATTTAATCTACGCTCAAAACGTCAAACTGGATGAAAAAAGCATTTAATTATTGGGCATGTGTATTCACAACTTGGATGGGTCTCACACTGCTGTTGCAGGCTCAGGATCCGGTAATCGATATTGTGAACACTTCCACGGGGGGCGTAAAACCGGTTCCCATCGCTTTGTCCGGTTATACGGGAGAGGTCGCCAAAGTATTGCGATTTGACCTAGAGGTCGCGGGTTTCATCATCGTGGCTGAGGATGTCGCGCAGTATTCACTCGCAGGCCGCAATGAGACGGACGTCGAAGGCCGCCTGACCGATCGATTGAGCAAAGCCTCCCTGTTGGCAAAAAAATACGCCGATGCCAGTCCTCGCACCCAAGCCCATGCGTTGGCTGATGATGTGATTCAAGCGATTCACCGCACCCCGGGTGTTTGTCGGACTCGGATTGCATTTAAAACCGAGCATGGCACTTCGAGTGAAATCAGTATTTCAGATTACGACGGAAACAACGCCGTTGAACTCACTCATGACCGCGCCATTGTGGCGGCACCTACATGGATTCCAGGGCGGAAGTCTTTGCTCTATACCTCCTACAGAGCGGGGTATCCTGATATTTATTCTCATGCTTTGGCCACGGGGGAGCGTAAACCGGTTGCACGTTATTCGGGGCTCAATACCAGTGCCGCCGTTTCTCCGGACGGTCGTCGGGTAGCGATGATATTATCTAAATCAGGCAGCCCAGACTTATTCGTGAGTGATCTCGATGGAGGTAATTTAGTCCAATTAACGAAAACCAAGGAGGATGAATCTTCGCCTTGCTGGTCTCCGGACGGTTCCAGAATTTGTGTTGCTTCACGGGTCAGCGGTGCCGTTTCCCTTTATACTGTGAACTCGCGCGGAGGCGAAATGACTCGTTTACGCACGGCGGGGGTCACCCGGTGCACCGAACCCGATTGGTCGCCTGATGGAAAGTCCATTGTTTTCACTTCACAGATGGGGGGATTTCAAATCTGCACGGTTCCTGCGTCGGGAGGTGAAGCGCAAATCCTAGTTGAAGGTGAGGATCCCTCGTGGGCTCCAAATTCTCGCACCGTGGTGTTTGTCCGTCGAAACAAAGGTCAGAGAACTTTGTCTTTGCTTGACGTGCCCACTAAACGCGTTAAGAATATCCCTTTGAATTTGGGTAACTGCTCGCAACCCGCATGGGCCAAGTAACCTTGTCATTAATAACGTTAGGATCCACATGAAAATTTTAACTTCTTTCCCGGTTCTGTTCTTGGCCGCACTCCTTGCTGCCGGTGCAGTGGGTTGCAAAAAAGGCCCAAAAAATGTAACCACTATCGAAGGCCGTCGCACGACTGCACCTGGTCCCGATAACATGAGCGGTACGAATCCTGGTGTTGGAAAAGGTGTCAATAATGGCGGCACCCTTACCGACGACGGAAGTAGCAAATCAAACAACGTCAAGATTGGGAATATTGATGAAGAAGGACTTGGAAAACGCCCCAACCCGGATGATGTGACGGAGGATTCTCTCATTTTAGCTTCTCAGACCGTTTCCTTTGAGTATGACAAATCTTCGGTAAAAAGTTCGGAACGTTCCAAGGTTGAAGCCGCAGCGGCTTATCTCAAAAATGAACCCCGCTACCTGCTCAAGGTGGAAGGTCACTGCGATGAACGTGGCACGGAAGAATATAATCGTGCTCTTGGCGAACGCCGCGCCCTATCCATCCGCGAGTATTTACTGACCCTCGGAGTTTCAGCGGATCGAGTCACAACGATCAGCTTCGGTAAGGATCGCCCTGCGGTGCCCGGTCATGACGAGTCAGCCTATTCTCAAAATCGGCGCGGCGCATTCATCGTTTTGAAGCCCAAACAATAATTACAAGCTCACCCATTTTCAGCCCCGATGTTGTTCATGCAACCTTGGGGCTTTTTTTTGGCGTAAACTTTGCGGTCGGATTCTCATGACAAATTCTTTGGTTCGCATTTTTTAGATAAGTGTGTTACCGTTTCTTTTGAGTTGATGAATCTGTAAGAGCCTTATGAACACGTCGCTAGCATTTTTTAATGGAATGGAATTGGTAGCCATATTGGTGCTTTTGGTGATTCTGTTTGGTGCCAAAAAGATCCCTGAACTCGCCCGCGGACTCGGCCAAGGATTAAAGGAATTCAAGAAGACCACCAAGGAAGTCAGCACCGATATTCGCTCGAGCTTGGATGATGATGACCGCCCCGGACCGACCGGTAAAGTTTCCTAGAGCGACCTGCTCAACACCGCAAGGAACATCGCTCGTCCAGCGGAAAAATCGCGACATAAAACTCATTGCCACGGTTGACTCCTTTACATTGCGGCGTTGGTAACCTAGGCTTTAGAGATACTCGGAATAAGTAAGTTGATATGAATGTTACCTTAGCGTTTTTGAACGGGCCGGAAGTGATCGCCCTTTTAGTATTGGTTCTGGTTCTATTCGGAGCCAAGAAACTTCCTGAACTCGCACGCGGGTTGGGTCAGGGTCTGAAAGAATTCAAGAAATCATCGAAAGAGATTCAAGAAGACTTGAACACCGCGATGAATGAAGAACCCACCCACACGCCGACCAAGCAAGTGGTAACAACCCCAGTCCAATCCCAAATAGGGGATGGAGTTGCCGTCCACGACACCTCCAAAGCGTGATGTTTTCGGATTTGGTGATTTAAGCACACATGGCCAACGTGGACGATTATCCGCCCTCCTCTTCGCCGGAAGACGAGGGCGGTCCAGTTAAATCCTTCCTTGATCACTTGGAAGATCTGCGCTGGGTGCTGATCAAGACGGTGGTTTCCGTCCTGTTAGGGATGACCATCTGCTTGGTGCTTGCACCCACCATTGTTCATATTCTGGATCGGCCCCTTATGAAATCTGGGCTGGATGTAAAACTGAATCCCCTCGGGCCCATGGGAGGTTTCATCATCTACATGAAGGTCGCCACATACGGAGGTTTGGGGTTGGCATTGCCTTTCAT
>CAMBHS010000158.1 GCA_945867235.1 Akkermansia muciniphila | reverse complement strand
ATGGACCATTGACAAACAGCAACGCTCGACGCGGAGAAATCCAGGAAGGTGATGCGACCCTAAATTGAATTCCGACTGTGGACCCGACCTTCACGAGGTCTCCTGGTCTGAATTTCCCATCGACCTTAATGTCCGAGAAAATTCCCATACTGATACTCGTCGCCCCTTGTAGAAAATATCGAATCACCTCGTTGGTATCGATTTGGGAGGGGTCATCCGTCGATGATCGAATGTAGGTGCGTCCCTGCCCCACTGGATCCCCAACGGTGTGAGAATCGGAGGATCCAACCGCTTTGATCAAATTGCCGTGGTTTAACAATGCGAACCAATCTCGGAACAACAGCAACGGATCTTTTTGAAGGCTGGTAGAATTTGCCAATTCAATTCCATCCACAGGCAAGGCAACGTCATCCGTTCGATCCCCTGATGCCTGGTTGAATTGGACGATGTTGAGTGGATTGTCCTTTGGACTTGGCCACCGTGGGTGGTTCATGATGATCACCTTCGCTCCGTGTTCGCGGATATTAGCCGCGAGTTTCACCCAATTTGTTTCCTTATAATTTGGAACGGGTTTTTTGGGGGACAATGGGAACGCGTTAAAATGACCATTTTTTGTGGTAACTTCGTTTCCAACCATCGGGGTAAAATATTTGTTTAAGGAAAGTTTTTTCTGTTCGGGAGCGTAATCCGTATGGTGGTTATGATCCGTCGAAATGGCCAATTCGACCCCCTCGCCAGCAATCGTCACGATGCGTTCAGGCAAGGTTGAATCTCCGTGCCCGCTGAATGTAAACGTGTGAAGGTGCGTGTCACAGGCAATGAATCCACGGGTATCCACCTCGTGGCGAAGTTCAAGGTGTGCATTCGTCTTTTTACCTTCTGTGACTTCGCAAACAACTTCTCTTCGACTCCATTCCATGCCACGGGTCGCGATGACTGAATAATTACCGGCAGGGAGGGAAAATTCCGCAACCCCTGTTGAAGTATATACCAACCCTTCACGCACGGCGAGATTCGGGCTGTTTGGTTCATAGATGGGAACCAGCTTTTTATCCTCTCCAAGAATCGTGAGTCGCACAGGCAACCCCTTTTTATTAAGTGCCTCTTTGACGGTTATTTGAACGCGTCCTAATTGTAAAACCTTGGCGAGTGGTTGATCGAAGAATTTGATGTTGCCGATTGAAATATCGTCCGTGGACGACTTCGAAATGATTGAGAGAACATTGGTTCCGTTGATTAAAATATTCGGAGGAACCGTGTAATAAAACTGGCGGAGATTCTGCTCTTTGTGCAGATGACCTATGAGTTTTCCATTCAGGGTTAATTCCCATTTACCATCTATGTGTCGATGCCCAATGGACAGAAGAGTTTCAGAGGTGTTGGCATGAGAATTGAAGGTCAGATCCAATCGTTTGCCGATCGGATGGGTGGTCGTTTCGTTCCAATTTGTAACAACACTATCCCCCAGATGATAGTATTTCGCATCAACCACCTGCCCTGCGAATTTTTCGGCACCAAGGGTGGATTGAGTCCCGCAAATAAGGAGGAATCCCGCAGCTAAATAACGAAGCATATTAGGAATGATTAAGGATTGAGGAGTCCGCGTTCGGATAACCAAAACAGGCAATCCTTCGTCCAAGCATGACCATTGGCCAACCCGATGCCATGCCTGCCTTTTTCGTAAATGTGCAAATCAAATGGAACGTCATTGGCTCGCAATGCAATGGCAAAATTCAATGAATTTTCGACAGAAACAGCTTTATCTTCAACGGTGTGCCAAAGAAAAACCGGTGGGGTTTGCTTGGTAACCTGGAGTTCATTCGAAAGTAACTCTATCAAATTCTGCGGTGCCGGTGAGCCGAGGAGATTGTTACGGGAACCTTGATGGGTGAATTTTCCCATCGTGATGACGGCATAGCAAAGAATTCCGAAATCTGGCCGTGAACTTTTCGTCTCAATAATGTCAGTCGAATTGGTTGCTCCGGTATCAAAATGAGTCAACAAGGTCGAGGCCAAGTGTCCCCCCGCTGAGGATCCCATAATACCGATCCGTTGTGGGTTAACCTTCCATTCCAAGGCGCGCGCGCGAACCATGCGAACAGCACGGGCTGCGTCCCCCAACATCACAGGATGTCGGTATCCATGGGAGCCCAAACGATATTTTAGCACAAAAGCATGAATGCCGGCTTCATTGAGCCAAAGCGCGTAGTCCTTTCCTTCATGACCCGCAAGCCCCCCATAGCCTCCTCCCGGGCAGATCACGACAGCCGTTCCGGTTGCCTTTGATGAATTCGCCAGATAAGGGGTCAAGGTGGGTTTATCTTGGTCCTTATCTCCTAATGCACTGGGAGCACCCTCTTTCCAAAGATACATCCCAGTAGGAGTGGGCGTGTCCTGCGCAATAAAGTTTGGCGCCATGGCAATAATTGAAATCAAGCAGGTGACTCGTTGGAAACACGACCTGAGCCATTTAAAACTGGATGTAGGAGAGGATGTAGGTGGCATGATTAATAGGATTTTTTAAAGGTTAAAACATTGAGGATGCCTCTCAATTAAGAGGCTGGTTTTTTTGTGGGGTGCTTGAAATATGATAATAATGAACGATGACTGCAGAAATTACAAACAGCAGGCAGTAGTAAATCTTAAAGGCCATTTCGTTCCAATTATTATATGGAGCTGTGACCAGTTGGGCTAAAATATTTTGGGTGATCAACACTAGCCACATTAGTTTATAGGCGTTAGGAAAAAGATCTTCTGTCAGGGGTTTATTACGAAATACCCGGGTGAGACACACGGCGTTCACCACCAAACCAATCAACATCAATGGCCCAATAATCCTCGTTCCCGATGGTGTTGTTAATCCGACCCTTAATTCCGCAGCGAATGGAAACCCCAAGACCCACGATTAATCCGGCATAAGCAGCATACTTTTCCCAAAACAGAGTTTGATGGCTAGGTTTTAGCTCAGGCAAACTTTTCAAATCACGCCGTTGATTCACCAAATAAAAGGCGACCCCAAAGGCTAATCCAATGCTGATTCCTCCACTGGATTCCCAGCACCGCCACCAGTTGAAATTGCCATTCGGCCAGACATCCACAGCCCATCGCCAATTCTGGCAGATGGCCCAACCCATCCCATTCAAGAGACCCACGGTCAGAATCAGCTTCGCATTGCGACAATCGCGCCGGAATAATTCGAATCCTAGAAAACCAAGGTATAATCCCGAATGGGTTATCGCTTCCCGGCTGTCGTTTACCAATCGGATCAGACTAGGGTTGGCTTGAATATCCGCGTATTTTGCAGCCAAGGTGCTGTGCAAGGGGAGGAATAGGCCGGGAGCGAGTTCAAAGAAATAGCGCGCCAATAGTCCTGTGCCAACACCGCACCCAATTCGCATCACCCAATCCCGAACTCGAAGATTCTGGCGATCACCGCACCATGCAAGGAGGCATGCGCCCAGTCCCGCCCAAGGGACTCCCGCAATGAAAAGCCATAGAAAGCCATACCCACTGGAGATCGTTTCGAATTCTCCTTTGCTAAAGTTGGTATAGATCCGGTTGGTGAAAAAATGCTGCCACTGCATCCACCCACGATTGCCCGAATAACCGATGCCAACAGTCAGTGCTAAAATGATCCACCCTGAAGCGTATCGTCGCGATTGGGATTCTCCATGGTTCCGCGCAATAAACCACCATGCCGTTCCCCAAGTTACTCCAGCAAAGATGCAACCCTCCCAGGCTCCATACCCTGAGCATCCCCGTATAGCCCAGGTCATCCCGCCTAACACCGCAAACAATAAGCACGGCAGGAGCAGGTCATTTGCTAGGTCTTGTTGTTGCGTTCGCTTAGGCATTCAATAAAGTCTGCGTTCAGAGTTTCATGGACGTATCAACTGAGGATCTTTTCGATGATATCACCGTGATCTCGTTCCAACCTTTTGCGACCAGGAATCTCGAGTCGCCGCGAATCCAGCCCCAGTAGATGGGTCGTGGTGGCGTGAATATCTGTGACGTAATGTCGATCCTGAACCGCGTTGAATCCAAGTTCGTCCGTGGCACCATGCTGGATTCCACCCTTGATCCCCGCACCTGCCAACCACGCACTAAAACCTAACGGATGATGATCACGCCCCGTTCCTTCCGCACCGGGGGATCGTCCAAATTCTGTTCCAAATACGACCAATGTATCCTTGAGCATCCCCCGCTGTTTGAGATCTTTCAACAACCCTGCCACAGGTTGATCCACCTGGGTGGATAGGTTGGTGTGGTTTGTCTTGATATCACTGTGCGCATCCCATGCCCCTCCGCCACCGCCTCCGTGAAAAATTTGGACAAATCGAACCCCACGTTCAACAAGACGGCGAGCCACCATGCATTGTTCGCCAAACGCTTTTGTTGCGTCGTTATCCAGTCCGTAAAGTTTTCGAATGGATTCCGGCTCCTTCTCCAGTTGCAAAGTTTCCGGAACGCTTGTTTGCATTTGAAACGCCAGCTCGTAGGACTTTATTCGGGCACGTAGGTTCTGGTCATCGGGATAATCAATTCCAGACAATTGGTTGAGCTTCCCTAGCAAACTTAAATTGCGCGATTGTTCCTCAATAGTAATCGAGTTGGTAGGAGGTTTGATGAATGGGAGGGCAATCTTGGGATCTGTATTCAACCGCACCCCGCCATGTTCCGGACCGAGGTAGGCGGCACCGTAGGTAAATGTCCCCCCGCAGCAATCTCCTGTGGGAGTGCCTAAAACGACATATTCAGGAAGATTTTCATTCAGAGATCCCAACCCATAACAAGCCCATGAACCTAAAGTCGGATGATCCAACTCGCGAGGGTGACGCCCGGTCTGCCACGTCAGTTGGGCTCCATGATCGTTATGGATTGTCCACAAAGATCGCACCACAGCCAAGTCGTCCGCGCATTCACCGATGTTTTTGAACCAATCTCCAACAACCAATCCGCATTCCCCGTAGGATTTGTAGCCTGTTTGTAATGGCATGATGGTTTTTCGGTTCCCATGCACAGGATTCGCCCCAATAACATTTTTACCTTCGCCACTCATAACAGACGCGTAAGGCGTTTCTGAAATCGATTTGCCGGCGTATTTGTTCAGCTCCGGCTTCACATCGAAACTTTCCAAATGGCTGACTCCTCCACATAGAAAAATCCAGATCACAGACTTTGCCTTGGGAGCAAAGTGAGGTTTTCCATCCGGTAATTGGAAAGTGGATTCAGGTGATTCTGCCCCCAATCGGTCTTCCTTGAATAAGAGTGCCGAGAGTGCCAATCCCGTAAAACCCATGCCGGTGTCGGCAAGAAAA
>CAMBHS010000157.1 GCA_945867235.1 Akkermansia muciniphila | reverse complement strand
GGCCTTCGATCAACGTCCACGCGATGTCGGAGCCAAGGGTGGCAATGTCGGGTTACTCGATGGTTCTGTCGCGTGGAAAAACATGGAATTCATGAGGCGTTATCGCGGGTCGCAAATCTGGGGCGCGGATGGTTGTTACGGTTATTGGTAACCGCGACGACGCAAGTTTACTTTGATTTTGCTCAACCTCGAAACAAGGCGAATAAAATAAACGTTGAAAACGTGTTGCGTTTATTGTCCGCAAGCTGTATTTAGGTAGGGTCACAGGTCTCTACCGGAAGAACTTCGGCTTGGATTTCCAAACCCAATGCGTCTTAGCGGTGTTCCCTATTCTAAACTTCAATTTAGTTTTCACAGGGTCATGCCTAGGGGGGAACCTTCAGCTATATTATAAATGAAACAGAATGTAAATCAGGGTCCGGTGGTTACAGAACCGGGTTCAGGGTATCTTGAAATTTCCGAAAAGGGCTTCGGCTTCCTCCGATCTGCCCAAAATCACTTTCAGCCCAAACCAAGCGATATTTTTGTAACACCCGACACGATCAAACGTTGCTTCCTGCGGGAAGGCTGCTTCGTGGAAGGCCTCACCCAACCCCCTCATCGCGGAACAAGTCCTCAATTGCGCGAAGTGGAAAAGGTGGGTGGATTGTTGTTCCAAGACTTTACTCGAGCAACGCGATTTGAAAACCTGACCACGATTGATCCCCATGAAAAGTTTCGTTTGGAAACTTCACCGGATATCATCGAGACTCGAATTATCGACCTAGTCACACCCATCGGTCGAGGCACTCGTGGATTAATTGTCGCCCCACCACGAACAGGAAAAACCACAATTCTCAAGCTCCTCGCCAATGCGGTTAAGGAGAATCATCCGGATGTCCATGTCCTCGTGTTGCTAATTGATGAACGCCCCGAGGAGGTCACTGATTTTCAACGATCCGTGAAAGCTGAAGTCGTCGCCTCCAGCAACGATCAGGACTTGGAGACGCATGTTCGATTGTCGCGGTTCATGATTGAACGCTGCCGTCGCATCGTTGAATCAGGCAAGGATGTATTTGTGCTTCTGGATTCCATCACCCGTGTCGCCCGTGCCTACAACAGTGTCCATGGCGGTTCGGGACGCACGATGACTGGCGGAGTAGATGCACGTGCATTGGAAATTCCGCGCAAGATGTTTGCTGCCGCACGAAAAATTGAAGAAGGAGGTTCGATCACCATTATCGCCACTGCGTTGATCGACACGGGTTCACGTATGGATGAGCTTATTTTCCAGGAATTCAAGGGAACCGGAAACATGGAACTCATCCTCGATCGAAAGTTGTCCGAACGCCGATTGTATCCTGCGATCGATATTCCCAAAAGCGGCACTCGAAAAGAGGAGAAATTATTTGCCCCACATCAATTGGAGGCCATACGCAAACTGCGTCGCATGATGGTGGATCTCAACCCCGTGGAGGCCATGGACACACTCACCGCTGCCCTCAAAAAACACAAAACGAACGACGAATTGCTTTCGAGGATTGCATAAGGAAGCGGCGTCCTTTTAAGTGAACGATGAGTTTGAGCACCACGTTTCTACAAGCTCGGGTATTCAAATAAACCCCTCAGGCTGCCATGCCTAAGTCCGGTCGAAAACATCAATTCGTAAAGGACGACGCAGGAATGCCGAAATCTCGGCCGCCTTTGGAGCGAATGATGCAAATCCATCAGGAATTGCACAGTGGACGGCATCCCAACGCCATACAACTCGCCCGGCAACTAGAAGTTTCATCGAAGTCGATTTACCGAGATCTGGAATTCATGCGTGACCGCATGAATTTGCCGATTGAATTTGATCGGATTCGGAATGGATTTTTTTATAGCGCAGAGGTCACTGGGTTTCCTTCGTTGCAAATATCAGAAGGCGAATTGATCGCCCTAGTGGTTGCGGAAAAAGCCCTCCAACAATATCGTGGTACATCCTTTGAACGACCCTTGTTGAGCGCGTTCAAAAAAATCTCGGCCAGTTTGCCAGATACGATTTCGTTGAATCTAGCGGATTGGGATCAAACCATTTCGTTCCGCACCACTGCGGAACCCGTCTTGGATTTGGAAACTTTCCAGATTATTTCACGAGCGGTCGCCCGCAATGAGCAGTTGCGATTGCATTATCGCAAACCGGGAAACAGCCAGATCGAACCGCGTCTGGTTGATCCTTACCACCTCGCCAACGTCAATGGGGAGTGGTTTCTCTTTGCATGGTGTCACCTTCGTGGAGACATACGCACGTTTGCTCCTGCCCGAATTAGGTCTGTTGAAGTTACAGGGGAGACATTTAAGCGCCCCGCAAAGTTCTCCATTAAAAACCTGCTGAGCAATTCATTCGGCATACATTCTGGCGTGGCGAAATATGAAGTCGTCATTCAATTCAATGAGTTGGTTGCCGATTATATTCGGGAAAAGAAATGGCATCCTTCCCAGCGATTATTCGAGCTTGCCGAGGGAAGAGTTGAACTCAGGCTGACTCTGTCGAGCCTGATAGAAGTCAGCCGCTGGTTGCTTGGATGGGGTGGACATGCGAAAGTGATTGAACCGACGGAACTGGTGGACTCCATGCGCGAAGCGGCTGAAAAAGTTCTATCGAATTATCCGAATCGAGATAAAATTTGCCCTAAATAGGGTCTGTCCGAGGAAGGGTCTGATCAACTGTGGCCGAGGTTGAGTGTGGGAAAATAATCGGTCAAAACCACCGATTAAAATGGTTTTGACCGAAATCGGTGGGTTATGATTTTCACACCAATGAAAAATCCTTCGCCCGCCACCCTCATCGTGCCCTTTTAGCCCGCCCTGTGTCCAGCGTTTCCGGTCGTCCTGGGCAATGTAGATTATCGCGATTTCGAGGAGCGTCTGCGCCGCATTGATCAAATCCTACTGGCAAGCAGCGTGGAAAAATCCTTCGTCGAACAATGCCTCCCCTGTTACGACCAGCAGTTTCGCGACGCCACCCCCAAGGCGCGCGCCCGCCATCAACGGCACAGTTACCGCGCCCTGCGTTGCGACGTTCTCAGAGGATTGCTCGGTGAGGATTATCGCGGGATGAGCCGGCGGCTGGCCGAGTGTCCGCTGTTCCGCTGGTTTTGCGGGCTGGAAGAACTGGTCGCCGTGCGCGTGCCCGGCAAAAGCACGTTGCAGGATTACGCGCACTGGCTGCCCGCCGAATCGATGCGCCCGCTGATCACCCAGTTGATCCTGACCGCCCATCAACCGACGGGCGCGTCAGCACTGGAACTGGCCCGTAGCATCGAACTGGAAACGGTGTGGCTGGACACGACCTGTTTGAAAACCCACATCCATTTTCCGGTGGACTGGGTGTTGTTGGGCGACGCGGTGCGCACCCTGATGAAGTCCACGCGCCTGATTCGTGCGCACGGTCTCAAGCAGCGGAGGGAGCCGCCGGAGACGTTTCTCAAGGCGATGAACCGGTTGAGCATCGCGATGACGCACGCACGCCGGACCAAGGATTCCAAGAAGCAGCGCAAGAAAATCCTGCGCTTGATGAAGCAGCAGATCAAAGTGGTGGCGGGCCACGCACGGCGGCATCGCGAGCTGCTGGACAGCCAATGGAATCAGACCGACTGGACGCGCGCGCAAGCCGAAGCGGTGTTGCGGCGGATGGACGGCGTGCTGGCGCTCTTGCCGCAGGCGCAGAAGCAGGCGCACGAACGGATCATCGGCGAGCGGCGGGTGGACAACGCGGACAAGGTGCTCAGTCTGTATGAGACGGACACGCGCGTGATGGTGCGCGGCAAAGCGGGCGGGGAAGTTGAATTTGGAAACACGCTATTGCTTGCGGAACAAAAGGACGGCGTGATCGTGGACTGGCAATTGCATCGGGCGAGCGCGCCGGTGGACGCGCGGCAACTCTCGGAGAGATTGCAACAGATGGAAGCGGCCTACGGAGCGGGAGTGATCCGGGCACTGGGCACGGATCGGGGATTTAGCAGCGCGGCCAACCAGACGTTGCTCAAGAGCAAGGGGATTTACAACGGGATCTGTCCGAAGAACCCGGCGCGACTCCGGGAGCGGATGGGCGAAGAACGCTTTGCGCAACTGCAACAGCGGCGCAGCCAGACCGAAGGGCGCATCGGGATTTTCAAGAATGTTTTTATGGGACGACCATTGCGAGCCAAAGGATTTGCCCATCGGGAGATGGCAGTGAGTTGGCAGGTGCTCACGCACAACCTGTGGGTGCTGGCGCGACTGGAACAAAAACAAGAGATGGCACTGGTGGCCTGAGCCGCCAAAAACTCGGATCCGGAAAAACGAGAGGGGAGGTGCACCCGCCGCCGGACAAAAACCTGAAAAACTGGGGAGCGCGTGGAAAAACCAACCCATCAAGCCCGCGTTGGCATCCCAGAACCCTGCCTGTGTTCCGCGCTTTCTCAGAAATACCTGTTTTGCGGACAAGCCTATCTCAAAGCTGGCAACACAAAAAAAAACCCACCTACTCGGTGGGCTTGGTTTTGCGGACAAGCCTATCTCAAAGCTGGCAACACCGGTGCGGGTGACTTTTTCGGCATGTCGGTAGCCGTATCAGGTGATACAGCGGTCGTCGGAGCCTACGGAGAGTCTAGCAGCACCACGGGCGTCAATTCCATCCCCAACGAGGGAGCACTCAATTCCGGGGCGGCCTACGTGTTCGTGCGAAGCGGGTCGAACTGGACGCAACAAGCCTATCTCAAAGCCAGCAACACCGGAACGAACGACTATTTCGGATACTCGGTATCCGTTTCAGGGAACACGGTGGTTGTCGGGGCAATCGGAGAGGATAGCAGCACGAAGGGCGTCAATACCGCTTCCAACGAGAGCGCACTCAATTCCGGGGCGGTCTATGTGTTCGTGAGAAGCCGGACGACGTGGACGCAGCAAGCTTATCTCAAAGCCAGCAACACTGGGGCGCAAGACGCTTTCGGTGTCTCGGTAGCTGTATCGGGCGACACGGTGGCCGTCGGGGCACGGGGAGAGGCCAGCAGCACGAAGGGAGTCAATACCGCTTCCAACGAAAGCGCACTCAATTCTGGGGCGACCTACGTGTTTGCACGAAGCGGGACGACGTGGACCCAACAAGCCTATCTGAAAGCCAGCAACGCTGGAAAGGATGACCCTTAAAACGGCAGTTGGAAGAGATGGATTTTTCTGCAAGTTGTTGATTGAGTGAGGCATGAGTCCGAAAATATCTCCAATTCCGGCTCACCCGTAGGGTGAGAGTTTTTTGACTGCCCCAGAAGGTCGTGTGTTACTGCCGGCTTCGATCCCGGTGGACACGATTGGGCGGCGCATTCAAGTCGAGTGGGATCCAGATGCCCCCGTCACACCGCTGGGACAACTTGTTTTCTTCTGTCAGTTTCTGGCCGCCGGAGGCTTGTATTCCAAATGGGTGGCAGAGTGTCCCTTGCGCTA
>CAMBHS010000156.1 GCA_945867235.1 Akkermansia muciniphila | reverse complement strand
AGTAAGCGATGCGCCGGTAGCTCAATTGGATAGAGTATCTGACTTCGGATCAGAATGTTACAGGTTCAAGTCCTGTCCGGCGCACCACCCTCACTTGCCCACATCTGTTGCATTTGGGAATAATTTTAACGGAGGTTAGGGGGATCGTTTTCGTCATCTTGTCAAAAAGCGAACATCGAATGGTCATTTTCTGCGCTCACTTCGTCGTATGTTCTCCACTGGATCGGTTGGATTCACGATTGTTCAAATTTCAATTAGAAGTACCCGTCATCGAATCTGAACCGCATCAATAACGGGTTCTGCTCATCGGCGGGCCTGATATGAATTTCTTTCATGGATACCATCCTGAGGCGGAGAGGCGTAGGAAATGGAATCCGTTGAAGATTGGCACAACTCCGGCTATGGGTTGATGGAATGGATAAAATCGAGGTAATCAATGCATGAACCCGGTCAAGAGAATCAATACTCAACGCCGATTGGTTTAATCGCCTTCAATGGACGGTCGACACCTTCATGACCTCTAAGCCACCGCATCTTTCCAACCAAACTCTTATCGATGAACTCTTGGCAGAACAGGGTTCCTTGACGGCGGTGGAACGCTTCTCACAGCGGCACGCCCATGCGGAATTCCCCCTCCAACAACAATACTACCGCGACCTCCTCCCGCTGACCCAGCCGAAGGTCGGGCAGCAGTATGCGTTCGAGGTGGATCTAGACAAATGTTCTGGATGCAAAGCATGCGTGACGGCATGTCATAGTTTGAATGGATTGGAGGAAAACGAAACCTGGCGGAGCGTCGGTTTGTTGGTTGGTCATAGTCGTGGCAGCGAGCAACGGACGGTCACAACGGCCTGCCATCATTGCGTGGATCCGGCGTGTCTGAACGGTTGCCCCGTCCTGGCTTACGATAAACATCCGGTCACGGGAATCGTGTCGCACCTCGATGACCAGTGTATCGGTTGTCAGTATTGTGTTTTGAAATGTCCGTATGAGGTGCCCCAGTATTCCAAGAGTCTGGGCATTGTGCGCAAATGCGACATGTGCTCCAGTCGGTTGGCTGTGAATGAAGCCCCCGCCTGCGTGCAAGCTTGTCCCAACGCAGCCATTGCCATCCGCATCGTAGAACACTCCGATGTGGTCGGTTCCTATCGCGGCGACGATGGGGCGACTACCGCGTTTCTACCCACAGCACCTAACCCCGCCTACACCCTGCCCACCACAAAGTATATTACTAAAAATGCGGCAGTCTCTAGTTTGGAGGCCGCAGACTACAACGAGGTTCGTTTACAGCCTGCACACCTACCTTTGATGGTGATGTTGGTTTTGATGCAGACCGCCACTGGGATTTATTGCATCCATGCTTGGCTTCAACCTTCTCTGTCGTCTCGCGAGAGTTTCCAATTTTTATTCTTGGGTGCGATCTGCACAATTCTCGGATCGGTGGCGAGTGTGTTTCACCTCGGGAGACCCAAAGGTGCGTGGAGGATTTTTCTGGGATGGCGCCGTTCATGGCTGAGTCGCGAAGCCATTGTGTTTGGGGTTTTGGTAAAGACCGCTTTGATGGCAACTCTCCTGCTGCGGCGTTGGCCCGAGTGGGAGAGGCTGCATTCCGGATTTGCCTGGGTTCTCGTCCTGCTCAGCACATTGGGAACACTCGCCTCCGTGATGGTCTATCATGACACCTGTCGGCCCGCTTGGAATTGGAAGGTGACTGGATTCAAATTTTTGGGAACCACAATCCTCCTCGGTTTGGCATCGGTGTTAGCGTTGGGTTCATGGACCGGTGCGCTTCCGACAGCTCTCGTGCAACCCCTCACCACGGGGTTGTTTCTAGGCTCCATTGCCAAATTAGCGTGGGAGATACGATTGCTCCGCAGTTGGACAAATTCCAGCATTCAATCCTTGCGAAAATCGGCCATTTTATCCCTTGAATCCGTCCCGATAATAACACGCATCCGCTATCTGTTATTGGGGGTTGGTGGAATTTTTTTCACATTCATTCTCTTGGTGCAGCCCCAGAATTCGAAAATCGCTCTCGCCTTGCTCGTGACGCTTTTGAGTGCCGAGATGGTCGAACGTTACCTATTTTTCACAACCGTGGCGGCTGATAAAATGCCGGGAGGGTTTCGATGAGTAAAAAATTAATCCCCAAGGCAGCAGCCCGATTGAAAGGGCTCCTTCGGCAACGCGACGGGGCGTTGACGCAACAATTGGTGTTGCAACCGGCGCAGTTTGGATTGGGTAAGGTGCCCAGCCGTCTGGTTCCCGACAATACCACGACCGTGATCTGTGGGTTCTGTGCGACCGGTTGTGGGTTGACGGTGCATTTAAAAGATGCCAAAGCCATCAATATTACCCCAGCCACAGATTATCCTGTCAACCTCGGCATGGCCTGTCCCAAAGGGTGGGAGTCACTGGCACCCCTACAGGCCACCGACCGAGCTTTGACTCCATCGCTTCGCAATGCACAAGGCACATTGGAACCGACGGACTGGGACACGGCTCTTCAGACATTTTGCCTGCGGATGAAGGCGATTCAACATCAACATGGCTCACACTCTGTGGCATTCATCAGCACTGGCCAAATTGTCAGTGAGGAAATGGCGTTACTGGGAGCCTTAACCAAGTTTGGAATGGGGATGGTGCATGGCGATGGGAATACACGCCAGTGCATGGCCACGGCGGTGACGGCCTACAAACAGTCCTTCGGTTTTGATGCGCCTCCCTACACCTACCAGGACTTTGAGGAATCCGACGTCATCGTGCTGGTGGGATCCAACTTGTGCATCGCTCACCCCATCATGTGGCAGAGGGTGTTGCGCAACAAAAGGAAGCCAGAAATAATCGTCATCGATCCTAGGCGCACAGAAACCGCCGTCGCCGCCACACAGCACTTTGCGATACGTCCGAAATCTGATCTGGTATTTTTTTACGGGCTCGCCCACATCCTCATTCGCGACCAATGGATCAAGCCTGATTTTATCAAACAGCACACAGAAGGGTTCGAAGAATTCAAAGCCCACGTCGTGCAATTCCCTCCTGAATACGTTGCGAGTGTGACAGGGATCAACACCGAAAAGCTTGAGACCCTCGCCCGGTTGATCGGTCAAAAAGAGCGCGTCTCCTTTTGGTGGACGATGGGCGTCAATCAAAGTCACGAAGGAACACGCGTCGCCCAATCGTTGATCAATCTGGCATTGATGACGGGCAATATCGGGCGACCCGGAACCGGCGCAAATTCAATCACCGGCCAATGCAACGCGATGGGTTCGCGCCTTTTCAGCAACACCACGAATTTGCTCGGAGGTCATGATTTTACAAATCAAGCGCACCGTCAGAAAATCGCGGAACACCTTTCTATCGATGAACGATTCATCCCCGCAGAAAATAGCTGGGCCTATGATCAAATCCTCGCAGGCATCGAATCGGGATCCATCAAAGGATTGTGGATCATTGCCACCAACACAGCCCATTCATGGTTGAATCAACAAAAAACTCAGGAACTGCTGAGTAAATTAGATTTTCTAGTCGTGCAGGACATGTATCACTCGACAGAAACAGCACAGCTTGCCCACCTCATTTTGCCCGCTGCCGGTTGGGGCGAAAAGGAAGGCACGTTCATCAATTCCGAACGCCGGATTGGTTTGGTAAAAAAGATTTCGAAGGCCCCCGGCCAGTCGCTCTCCGACTTCAGCATCTTCAAACTCATTGCCCAGTATTGGGGGTGCGCTGATCTGTTTCAAAAATGGTCCTCCCCAGAAGCCGTTTTTCAATTGCTGGGGCGCATCTCCCGAGGTCAACCCTGTGATATTTCTGGCATACTGGATTATCAAATGATCGACGAGGCAAATGGCATCCAATGGCCTTACAGGGAAGGGGATCAACTCTCGGATTGTCACCGCCGCCTTTTTGAAAACGGGGAGTTTTTTCATCCCAACAAACGGGCGCGGTTTATTTACGAGTCGCCACGACCTGTTCCTGAGCCTTGTGATGCGGAATATCCATTCATTCTTTTGACAGGCCGTGGCACCTCGGCGCAATGGCACACTCAAACCCGAACCGCAAAATCTGCTGTATTACGATCACTTTATCCCGCAGAAATTTACGTCGAAATCCACGCCGACGATGCGAAACGCCTTGGGATCCGTTCGGGGGATTGGGTGCGGGTTTTTTCGCGCCGAGGCCAGGTCGAGGCACAGGCATTCCTCACCGCCGCTGTGTTTCCCGGTCAGGTCTTTATTCCCATGCACTATGCCACCGCGAATCAACTCACCCTCAACTCTATGGATACTTATTCCCGCCAGCCTTCTTACAAAAATTGTGCGGTGGCAATCACTCTGGTGAATGGGGGAAAAAAACCTTCAGCATTACGGTAAAAATCTCCACAGGGAACTGGTGAAATTTGCCCATCACGCCGGATTTAAGCCCCTCGATTTTCCTACATCCAGTTTCTCACTCAGGAGTCGCTGAACCGTTCCAAACACTGAAATAACCCACAATGATTAAGCCACTTAAGCCTAAGGATCCAGGATGGTAGGATTTTTAAAAGGTATTGGCATCATCGTTGCTATACCCCTCGTGAGTCGTTTTTTAACACCTGACCAACCCTTGCTGCGGGATCGATAAACTGTTTTTTAAAATTATAAATCGCACGGATGCATCCCATTCCATTCATTCCTCTAAATGCGCCTTTTAACACCGAGCAGAGGGCTTGGATCAATGGGTATTTGGCGGGACTATTCGCGGACGCCACCCGCCTTGAGACAACACCGCCAACCCCTCCCCCCTCGCAATCCTTGTTGGTGATCTACGGCAGTCAAACAGGAACAGGAGAACAACTCGCAAAAAAAGTAGCCAAGGAGGCGACAAAAAGAGGATTCGTGCCCAAATTAATGGAGGCGAACAACTGTTCCTCCACCCACCTCGCGCAGGAGAGGTATTTGATTCTCGTGACGAGCACCTGGGGTGACGGTGAAGCACCCGACAATGCCGCAAACTTTTGGACCAGGCTCTCCGATCCTTCAACTCCGCGTCTGGATCATCTTTCCTACAGCGTGCTCGCGCTGGGCGACAAGAATTACTCAGATTTTTGTGGTGCCGGAAAAAAGTTCGATGAGCGATTCAAAAACTTGGGTGCTGTCCCCATGTTTGCATGTGTCGAATGCGACACGGATTACGAAGCCATGGCTAAAGCATGGATGGAGAACCTTTGGGTGGCACTCGAATCCGCTCCGAAGCAATTGGGGACCGAGCCCGTTCCCTCTCTCGAAAACACCTCTCCCACCCCTTCGCCACTTGACGCTCAGTATTCACGCAAGAACCCTTTCTCCGCACGTTTAGTCACCAATCACCGTTTGAACGGGGCCCGTTCGGCAAAAGATACACGACATCTCGAAATATCTCTCGAAGGTTCCGGGCTCTCCTACGAGGTGGGCGATGCTTTGGGT
>CAMBHS010000155.1 GCA_945867235.1 Akkermansia muciniphila | reverse complement strand
TATCCGGAATCGATAAGGGGCGCGGACTTTTCCAAGGCAAACAACCCGTTGGATAAACCTATATTCTCCAAACTCAAGGGGTTGAATCTGGCACCTTCCCCAGTGTGCGATGACGAGACTTTTATCCGCCGGGCGTTTATCGATACCATTGGCGTGTTGCCGACACCTGCGGAAGTGGAAGTTTTTCTGGCCGATAAACGACGGGACAAACGTTCGGTCCTAGCTGAACAGTTGGTCATGCGGCCTGAGTGGGTTGATTTCTGGGCACTGCAACTTGGCGATTTGTTGCAAAACCGCAAGGAACGCGATCACGATGTAAGAGGTGTCAAAGGGGTGCGGACATTCCATTCTTGGATACGGAACCAGCTTGCCTCCAACCATGGCTGGGATCAGATCGCTTCCAACGTCCTGTTGTCCAAAGGCGATTCGGTTGCCAATCCGCAGGTGGGTTATTTTATTACCCTTATCGGCGAGAAATCGAATGTTGAAGAAAGTGAACTGCCGGATAGCGTCGCCCAATCTTTCCTCGGTACCCGTGTCGGTTGCGCCCGTTGTCACAATCATCCCCTCGAACGCTATACGCAGGATGATTTTTATCACTTTGCCGCATATTTTTCAAAAGTATCATTACAACGTGAGAGTTCTGAAAAAGCACCCAGTGTTCTGCATTTTGCAACGCGAGAACAACGAGAAAAAGAACGTCGGTCGCTGGAGATTGCCGGCAAGGTGGAGCAGACCGAATGGGTGACACGTGCCTATGGGCAGGAACCCGGCGGGGAGGAATCTACGAAACGACTGACGGAGCTACGCCGGGAGTTGGCCGACGCGCTCAAGCAGGTTGAAGAGGAAAAGTCCAAGAAACCCTCCGTCAACCAGCCTCGCACGGGCAAGCCGATGTCACCACGGGGACTTGATCGGATCCCTTGGAACCATGAACCTGGTCGCGATCCCCGCGAACAATTCGTTGCTTCCATGCTCAAAAGTCCACAATTCAGCGGTTCGATGGTCAACAGACTTTGGAAGCATTTTTTCAACGTCGGATTGGTGGAACCGGTGGACGATCTTCGGGCGAGTAATCCGCCGTCCAATTCAGAACTTTGGACGATTTTAAATCAAGAGTTCGTGGATCATGGATTTGATTTTCGACATATAATAAAACTCATACTCACCTCTCGTGCTTATCAACTGAGCTCCGCCACCCATAAGGGTAATGAAACCGATACTCGGTTTTATTCTCACTATTATGCGCGGCGATTGCCGGCGGAAGTATTGATGGATGCGATCGCTTCAGGCACTGGAACACCTGCCAAATTTGACGGGCATCCATTGGGGGTGCGTGCCGTGCAAGTTCCTGAGCCCAACCTGAATAGTTATTTTCTCACACTCTTTGGGCGGAGTGATCGGGTGACTTCCTGTGCCTGTGAACGAAGCGGCGAAGTGACATTGCCCCAGTTACTGCACCTTCAAAATGGTGAGGAATTGCAAAAACAGATATCCGACCCGTCGGGTCGCCTCGCCTCCCTGACCAATAATACCGACAACCAGAAAATCATCCGATCCCTATTTCTCGCAACGGTCAGTCGTCTTCCCACCGAAAAGGAAACAAAGGCTATAACCCAATCATTCTCTGACGATCAGAGGGCGCAAGGATTTAAGGATCTGCTGTGGGCGCTTCTGAACTCCAAGGAATTCACTTTTAACCATTGATCTCGATGATTTCCGTATCCACATCCACCACGCAAAGGAACCTCTGTAACGGTCTGTCGCGACGCGATTTTCTTCGCATCGGCGCATTGACTCCGGTCGGGTTGTCATTGGCTCAATTGCTCGCCATCGAAAAAGCATCCGCCGCCACATCCTCAAGCCGTGCAAAATCGGTCCTCATGATTTATTTAGGTGGAGGGTTGTCGCACCACGATTCTTTCGATCCCAAACCTGAGGCCGTCGAAGAAATTCGAGGAAAATATTCCACGATCTCCACCCGTGTCCCTGGGTTACGGATCACAGAGTTGTTGCCAAAAATGGCTGCTCAAATGGACAAGGTGACCTTGATTCGTTCAGGGACTCACGAGAACGATCACCACGAAACGGCCACTAATTGGGTTTTGTCAGGGAGATTCGGTTCCGCTTTTGGAGATCACCCCGCCATGGGAGCCGTTGTGGCGCATGAAACTGGATTTTCTGGGATGGTTCCTCCCTATGTTGCCATTCCTAAAAACCCTGCCTTCACTTGGGAATTAGGTAGAAGCGCATGGCTCGGCGGTCGTTTTGAGTCATTCAAATGTGGCAATCCAAACGACGCAAGTTTCAAGGTTCGAGACCTCACCCAGGAAGCCGGGGTGAGTTTGCAATCCCAAGATCGCCGCAAGTCTCTTCTGCAAGCTGTTGATTCGCTCGCGTCGCAGATCAAAGGCAATGATCAGATATCCACTTACGATGAGTTCGGTCAGAAGGCCGCTGACATGGTGCTTTCCCCCACAGCACAATCGGCTTTCGACGTGGCGAAGGAGACCGCTGCCTTGCGTGACGAATATGGCCGCACTGATTTTGGACAAAGCTGTTTGATGGCTCGCCGTTTAGTAGAGGCTGGCGTCCGGTTTGTGACCGTGAATTACGGGGGATGGGATCATCATGCCAAGATATTCGCGGGGCTCGATAAAAAACTCCCTGATTTTGATAAGGGACTTTCGGCACTTCTCAGGGACATGCATGACCGAGGGACGTTGAAAGAAACATTAGTCGTGGTGATGGGTGAATTTGGACGCACGCCAAAGTTGAACAAGGATGCCGGTCGCGATCATTGGGGTCGTGCGGGTTCGCTCATTTTTGCCGGTGCTGGAGTGGCGGCAGGTCAAGTTCTAGGTGCCACCGATAAGAATGGAGCCTTCGTGACGGATCGTCCCGTGCGTCCTGCTGATGTCTGTTGGACCATTTATGAAGCGTTAGGAATTGATCCAGCCAAATTATTATTGATGCCGGATGGGCGTCCCACCCACATTCTCGCCGAAGGATCGCCCATTAAAGGTCTATACGCATGAGGTTGCGTCGGGGTCAGAAGGATTTCTACTTCAAACACGAAGCCCTCTTCCTTGAGTTTGGGCAGTTTTTGTCCCTGCTCGTTGGATATGCTTTATTGATGGGGTCTCTGCAGTGTCAAGGTTGGGCGCAGGAGAATGGCGATCCTCGAATTTGCGTGGTTGCTCCCGTAGGCATTGTCATCGGGACCAACTCCACAGTGACCTTGCGGGGGCTGAAGCTCGCGGATGCGACTCAAGTTTCAATCCGTGCCTCCGGTCAACTACTCAAGGCCACCATCAAGGAAAAGAAAACGGTGGATATCCCCACCGGATTGGTTGCGAAGGACGTGGGTGATTCGCTGGTGGTAGTCGATGTCGTGGTCCCGCCGAATTTGGTGGATGCTAAATTGTCCATCAGCGTGACGACTTTAGGTGGAACCACCCCTCCGTTTTCTGTCCCCCTAATACCAGCAGAGGCTTTTACCCTAGAGAAAGAACCCAACCACGGATTCCAAACCGCTCAACAAATCAAGTTTGGCACTCGAGTCATTGGTGCGATTCAGGCCGATAAGGACGTGGATGTATTTACCGTCTCGGGTCACTCAGAAAAAACTCTCGTGGTTGAAGTTGTTGCCCTTCGCGAAGGATCATTGTTGGACGGATTATTGACTCTGTATGATTCCCAGGGTCGGGTGCTCGCCACGAATGATGATCAGGGAGAAGTGAGGGATCCTTTGGTGCGATTCAAGTTGCCGGCAGACGGAACTTATTTTCTCGTCGTGCAGGATGCCAACGACCGTGGCACGCTGTGGCATGGCTACGAACTCCGAGCCCGAGAGGAGTTATGATTCACAAGTTATCCCTTTTACGTATGAGTTTTCGGATTCTGTGCTTGTGCGCTAGCCTAGGTGCTTTGGCGGGTATGGAAATGATCAGCTACGGAGCTGAAGCTAAGGTGAGTTTTTCCAAGGAGGTTCTGCCTCTGTTCCGTCAATCTTGCACAGGTTGCCATCAACCTTCAAAAACCAAAGGGGGATTCGATCTGACAACCTATCCCTCCGTTATGAAAAGCGGCAAACATGCACCGCTCATACTCCCCTCAGATCCGAAGGCAAGTCCGTTGCTGAAGGAAATCTCTGGCACCGAACCATCGATGCCGGAGGAAGGTGAACCGTTGACATCCGCCGAGGTAAAGTTGATCACGCGGTGGATCGCAGAAGGAGCCCATGACGACACTCCGCCCGGGGGGCTCGTTCATCGACTGACCTCTCCGCCTGTTTACCCTGCGTTACCAGCCACCACGGCACTCGCTTGGTCTCTTGATGGGAACATCCTAGCTGTTGCAGGCTGGCATGAGGTGGTGCTCCACGGAGGAACCAACTCGGGCATTGTTGCTCGACTTGTAGGGGATTCTCCACGCATCGAATCCATTGCATTTTCACCGGATGGAATTCAATTGGCGGTTTCAGGTGGAGCCCATTCCCAATATGGCGAAATCCAGATTTGGAATACAAAAACTTACACTCTGACGAGATCCATCAAGACAACTTCCGACGTTGTTTTTGGGGTTTCGTGGTCCCCCGATGGCAAACGGATTGCCGTTGGGTGTGCAGATAAAATGGTTCGCGTTTTCGAGGTTGCTGATGGTAAGGAATCCATGAAATGCGATAACCATATCGATTGGGTTTTCGCTACCACCTGGAGTCATGACGGAACCAAACTGGTTTCAGCAGGGCGTGATCGTTCACTCAAGTTGATCGATGTTGCCAGCGGTCATTTGATCGACGACGTGAATCGCCAAGGGGAACCTTTGGTGTGTCTGGCTCGTCACCCGACAGAAAATCTCGTGGTATGCGGAAGCGACAAAGGGTCTCCGCGTGTTTACAAGATGGAACCTCGCGGTGGGCGATTGGCGGAGGGGGATGATAAGGAAAATAGTTTTGTGCGCGAACTTCATCGCCTGTCTGGATCGGTTCAATCCCTCGCGTGGAGTGCAGACGGGAAATGGATCGCCGCTGGCAGCACCGGTGGGGAGATCGTCATTTTTAATGCCGCTGATGGGAACCGCAAAGCAACGCTCAAATGGACAGGGGGACCAGTTTTTGCCCTTTCGTTTCGATCCTCCAGTCCCGTGTTGGCTGTGGGAGGATCCGATGGAAGAATTCGATTGTTTGATTATATAACGGAAAAACTGTTGCGCGAATTTGACGCTGTCCCATTGGCTGAAAGAGCAAGCATCAAGAATCGGTGAGACTTGTTATCGAACGGAAAACTTCGCAAGAACGGATCGACACTCCCTACGGATTCAACATCGGTAAAGTGCATTGCAAGCAGATCCGATGGCTCCAGCAAACTCCCCCAATTGGGCGGGTTTGATTTGAACCCTGTGCCCACCAGCCGCCCATTCCATTGGACGCAGGATGGTTTCGAGCGGTTCAAAAAGAGAACGCCC
>CAMBHS010000154.1 GCA_945867235.1 Akkermansia muciniphila | reverse complement strand
TCGCTAATGCCAGGGGAACCTGCGTCCGTCACCAACGCGATGGTTTCACCACGTCCCAGTCGCCCGACGATTTCCTCGCTTCTCTTCGCCTCATTAAAGCGAAAATAGCTGATCATGGGTTTTTGAATTTGAAAATGGCGGAGTAGTTGGCCGGTGTGTCGTGTGTCCTCAGCTGCCACTAGGTCGCAATCGCGCAGAACTCTCAATGCACGAACGGTGATATCCTCCATATTGCCAATAGGAGTCGCGACGAGATAAAGAGTTCCCGGGATGAGTGTTTTTGAGGAATCCACGTTGAACGAATTATGAACCATCTAAACCCGGGGTAAACTCAATTACATATCAGCCTTGCAAAAATATAAAAGAATGGCAGATTGAAGACACTGCATCCCTGTATCCATGTGTGGGGGGTTTGCAGACTGAAACTCGATCAACATTACAGGGAGTCCGTTATTCTATGAAAAAATATTTAGCAATTCTCGCTGTCGGTGTCGCTGCGGCGTTCACCGTTCATGCTGCAGATGGCAAATCCATTACCGTGAGTGGGGATGGCAAATGTGCCAAATGCGCCCTAAAGCAAGGTGACGAATGTCAAAACGTTATCGTCACTGAAACTGAAGGAAAAAAGGTCACCTATTACCTGACCGGTGATGTGAGCAATGCCTTTCACAAAGGCAATCTGTGCTCAGGCTCGAAAGCCGTCACAGCAACCGGTGTTATCACCGTCGTTGATGGAAAGTCCCTTTTGGCCGTCACCAAGATCGAAGCCAAGAAGTAATTTATAACAAAGCAAGACGGGCTGGATTTCACTCCAGCCCGTTTTTTATTGCCTTAATCGGCAATTAAAAAGCTCGGTAGGCAAATCAAGCCTTGGCAGGCTTGGTGGCAACGGTGGCTTTTTTCCGTTTCAGATAAGCCACTCGGCGGCGGCGTTTTTCGACCTTGTTGTGTTGTTGTCCCATAACTACTTTACTATGCGGTGACGTTTCAGTTTATTATCGAACCTTGACTATGAACATTTTTCAGGCGCGCATCAACATCTATTTGGGTATCGCTTTGGGTTGCCTACTATTCATGGGTTGCAAGACGACGGATCAAAAAAAACAAGGCAAAGACGCCACGACAATTCAATTGTTTATTGAAAATATAAACACAGTTGCCGAAAAACGATCCGTAACCATTGGTCAACAACCCAAAATCCAAATCCAAGTCACTCCAACTCCCTTCGCGGACACGGCAGATATCAAGGAAGTAGAGATTGTCGATGTGGATAACCTAGGCGGATTCGCCATTCGATTAACTTTTAATGATCATGGAAAGCTGGTTTTGGATACAGTAACAACTTCTTCGAAAGGGCTTCGGATGCCTGTGATGGTGGCCTATACTGAAATTCGATGGTTGGGGGCTCCGATAATTAAGCGAAGGATCTCCGACGGATCCTTGGTCTTTACACCCGATTGCACCCGTGCAGAGGCGGAACGAATTGTTCGCGGCCTGACAAATGTAATCAAAAAACTATCCAAGCCTTATGTGTTTTGATCTGGGTCGTTTACCTTTGATTTCAATTCTTTGGTTGGTTTCTGGTTCACTTTGTTTTGGTCAAATTTTCGGGTTACCAACCCCTAATCGAGCCTTGTTTGAACCGGGTGGTGAAGCTCGTTTTTTTGTGGGCACGGTCGGAAAACCATGGGCTAGCGGTACGTTTGGTTGTGTTCGATCGGATGGTTGGCAGATTCATGAAGGCTTGGATATTCGAAGCGTTCATCGAAACAAAACCGGTGAATCGGTGGATCCAATTCTGGCAACGGCCTCCGGAACCGTCGCCTATATCAACCATAAATCCAGTCTTTCGAATTACGGCAAATACTTGATCCTAAAACATCAAATCGAAGGTCTCGAAATTTTTTCGGTATACGCCCACCTCAGTGCCATATCGAAGCAGGTTCAGGTCGGCCACACCGTGAAGCAGGGAGAGATAATCGCCACGATGGGTCGGACAACTAATACTCGACAAGGAATCTCGAAAGATCGGGCACATTTGCATTTCGAACTCAATTTGTTCGTCAACGATGATTTTCCTATTTGGTATAAAAAACGCCTACCTGGACAGCGGAATGATCACGGAGCATGGAATGGTCGCAACCTTCTCGGACTAGATCCACGGGCGATTCTTTTGGAACAAAATCGGCAAGGTTCCGCATTTAGCCTACTCAAGCATGTTCGTTCACAACCAGAATTGTGTCGCATTTTGATTCGTTCAAAAAACTTTTCTTATGCCAAGCGTTATATTTCATTAATTAAACGTAATCCATTGACCGAACGCGAAGGGATTGGGGCCTACGAAATTGCTATCAATTTCAACGGTTTGCCTTTCGAACTCATTCCTAGGGCACCCTCTGAATTAGTGGGACGAGCAGGAAAAATATCTGTGTTGAGCGTCAATCAAGTCGAACTCGATCGGAATCCCTGTAGAAAGCTACTGCAACGACGAGGCAAACATTGGGAACTCAGCTCCACAGGCCAACAATTGATCGACCTTCTCGTCTACTAATGGATCTGACTCATCAAATATTTTGATAATCAGAAACGAATTTTTCTGGGGTTCATTCGCAATGACGAATCGACCTCTGAATGCCCTCATTTTACCAGTTTACGTCACGGGATACATGGATTAAAAAAGGGTTACGAAAACGTCTTTTGTCGGTTCTGTAATATGAGTGTAGAATACATGGAGCGGGTGTACAACAGCTATTCTGGAGTTTATGACTTCCTGTTTGGTAAAGTCTTCCAGAGCGGACGCGAACTAGGCCCTGAACTTCTCGCCCTTTCTCCAGAAACAAAACTGCTTGAAGTCGGTGTCGGAACCGGACTTTCCCTACCTTTGTTCCCACGAAATGTGGAAATCACAGGAATTGACCTCTCCGAGAAAATGCTCGATATCGCCAAGAAGCGCGCATCTGATCTTAAGTTAAAAAACGTCCGCCTTTTGAAGATGGACGCCACCAAGTTGGATTTTCCTAGTCAAAGCTTTGACCGAGTGTTCGCCGCCTACTTTATTTCGACCGTTCCAGATCCCGTCAGCGTCGTGAAGGAAATGAAACGGGTGTGCAAGCCGGGAGGATATATCGTTTTTCTCAATCACTTTCAAAGCGAACATCCCGTCATGGGACTCATCGACAAACTCTATTCTCCCCTGTGCTATCGCATTGGTTTTCGGACGGATTTAAACCTTAGAAAACTGATGAAGGATACAGGGTTAGAAATAGAAACCATAGAACCCATCGGAATGCTGGGGCATTGGAAGGCTGTCCGCTGTATCAACCCAGCAGGATAATCGACAGGAAGCGTATGCCGGATATTTCATGGGTCCGGAATAGTGGGAAGCAAAACACAGTTCGTTGCTCCTTGCTTCTAATCATGGGTTTGATGTGGATTCAAGGTATGGCAATGGATAAGTCATTATTGGTGGAATTCGCCGCACCGCAATTCGTGATTCCAAGTTCGCTGGATGATTGGAAATCGCGACGTGGTGTGATCAAATCTCAACTCCAAAAGCTGCTCGGTGATCTTCCGGTGCGTCCAGTTTCTCCCACAATTTCAGGGGTAAAACGTGAAGACAAGAACAGCTATTACTTGGAAAAATTTAGCATCGGAAACGGTGCGGGTGCTGAGATTCCAGCTTATCTTCTCCTTCCTAAAAAGGCCTCCAAAGCAAACCCAGTTCCCGCAATACTTTACTGCCACTGGCACGGAGGGGAATGCGACATCGGAAAAGAGGAGCTATTTCGAAACGACCACACCCCGGCAGTGCCCGCGATTGAATTCGTAGAACGCGGTTACGCTGTGCTTGCGATTGATGCCTATTGTTTTGGAGAACGAAACGGAGTCGGCCCCGCTGGTGCGACGGAAAAAGGTTCCTCGGGGGAGATGACGGCGAGCAAATACAATCTCTGGCTCGGACGCTCCCTCTGGGGGATGATCCTCCGCGACGATTTAATTGCTTTGGATGTTCTCGCGGCGCGCCCTGAGATCGATCCCAACCGCATCGGGGCGACAGGCATCAGCATGGGAGCCACCCGGACGTGGTGGTTGATGGCTCTCGATGAACGGATCAAATCCGGGGTTGCTGTCGCCTGCCTGACCCGTTACGAGGATTTGATCTCACGCCAAGGGCTGAAATATCATGGCATTTATTATTTTGTCCCTGGGATTTTGAAGCACTTTGATACCGAAGCGATCGTCTCCCTCGCAGCTCCCCGTCCCCTACTCTGCATGAATGGCGATCAGGACGATGGCACCCCCGTGCGTGGGGTTCGCATTATTGAATCCGCCGTAACATCCATTTATGAGCTCTATGGGAAGAAAGCGAATTATGTGAGTCGCATCTATCCGAATACAGGACACAAGTATCTGCCGGAAATGTGGGTAAGCATGCTGGAATGGTTTGAACGTGACCTGAAGCCCTGAAATTCGACGGGATCGAATACAAATCCCCTTCAAGTAGGACGGAAACAGTATTAAGGCAGTTCCCTTATCCGAAGGTTTTTGAAGTCGATGGGAGAACCTTCAGATTCGAGGCACAAAAAGCCGTTGGCTGGCTTAATGGATGTGCCGCCCGAGACTTCCTCACCATTGACCCACAGCCTGACTTCTCCATTGATGCACCGAACGTAATAATGATTCCACTGACCGATTCCTTTGCTCAAATTTTTTGAAGGAAAACTTCTCGAACCGTCGGGGGAAATGGGAAGAAAGGGTTTCATCTTGGTACTACCCGTCGGGAAAACATCCCCATTCGTCGTAAACCAAGTGGGTTTCTTCTTGGAAGACTTCTCATATTGCTCAGCATACCCGTGATCCAAAACTTGAACCTCAACCCCAGTTGGCAACCTTCCATTGCCTTGTTCTAGAGCAGTAATGGATTCCTGAGTTGCCCAGACAAATACTCCAGAATTACCACCCGATTTGAGATGACGCCACTGAACCACCAATTCAAAATTGGTGAATGACTTGACGGTTCGAATCACGCCAACAGGTTGACCGGTGCATTGAATAAGTCCATTCGTCCAAGTCCACGTATTTGGTTCGCAATTAACATGGGTAAAATCAGCTTTAACCAAATCTCTCCAACCCGTTCCGGTCCCATCGATCAAGGCTTTTGAAACATCCTCGGGCGTTTGGGCGAAAGCTTGCCCCACGGAAACACAACCAAGGGCTATAATGCAGACCAGCGCAGAGTGAATTTGTTTTATAAATGGTTTTTTCATGCGGATTGAGTTGATGATGCTGTTACGCCAAAATCAAAGTCAATCACAACAATCAAACTGGGTTTAAGGAGGGTGTGATTAAAAGTGGGTGATTAATTCCAAAGAGTTTCCCATTGCTGGTTTGCTCTAAGGACTCTGAGTTGAGCTAAACTATTGGCGTTTTGTTTTTTCCATGCTGTGCCTGCTTTTTTAAGCCTCGCATGGAGCACATGCCGGT
>CAMBHS010000153.1 GCA_945867235.1 Akkermansia muciniphila | reverse complement strand
TCTCTAACCGATATTCAAATCAGCAAATTGGTGACATGGGTGGATGCCGGTGCCCCCCGTGGGCTCGGAACGGATCCTCTCACGAATGCTGCTCCAAACAATGCAGATTGGCCCCTAGGCACACCGGATCTGATTTTGACCATTCCGCTTCAATCCCTGCCGGAGGATGGGTTGGTCGATTATCGAAATATAAAAATAGTCAACCCGTTCAAGACGAATGTTTGGTTGAAAGCGGCTGTCATCAAACCCGGAAACAGTCGGGTGGTTCACCATGCGTTGGTTTTTTCCAGTGCCAACATCTGGGATAACTTGGGCGGATTGGGAGGCTATTTCGCGGGCTATGTGCCGGGACAGGATCCTGCATTTTTTCCGGCGGGCACCGCGAAAAAACTGGTGGCCGGTGTCACGATGCAATTTCAAATGCATTACGTCACCACAGGGCAACCTGAAACTGATCAGACCCAACTTGGGCTCTACCTTGACAAAACCAGTGGAGCAGCACCGAAGGAATTGCTCACCAAGACAAGTTTTAACGCCATTCTTTCGATTCCCCCGTATGCCCAGGAAACTATCGTGACCGGAATGTCGGATTTTCAATTCGCCAAACGATCCACCATATACGAGCTGACACCTCATATGCACCTGCGTGGATCATGGTTCCGGTATGAATTAATTTATCCTGATGGCACAACGGAGGTATTGCTTGCGGTGCCGCATTATGAATTTCATTGGCAGACGCTTTACCGACTTGCAGTGCCGAAGGTCGTTCCCGCAGGAACGAAACTCCATTGCGTCGGAGCGTTCGATAATTCTGAGCTCAACTCCGAGAACCCTGACCCAACGCAGGCGGTCACCTTTGGTGAACAAACTATGGATGAAATGTTCATAGGTTATTTTAACTACGCTGAGACACCGTGAGCATTTTGGGAACTGGTCTCGTGACAATGCGTAGGAACACATTGAATTCCTTAATTCAACACAGAGGTCTCTAACCCAGCAGCCTTATGGTGGATCAGTCAACGCACGATAAATGGGGGGCTGTGTGGACACTCGTTAATGGGGTCAAAACGCCGTTGCACTTCGGCGATTTCAATGCTGAATACCGTGCTCTGCGAGAAACAGTCGCCGTCACTGATCTCAGTGCGCGTTCTCGCCTTTGCCTAGTCGGTAAAGATCGAACGAAATTTCTCCACGGTCAGGTGACCAACGACATCCTTTCTTTGAAAGAAGGGCAGGGGTGTTACGCCGCCATTGTGAATTCAAAGGCGAAGATGGAATCAGACGCCAACGTGTGGGTTTTGCACGAAGAGTTGCTGATGGATATGGAGCCCGGTTTGACGGAACATATCTTGCAACGATTGGAGAAATTCATCATCGCTGACGATGTTCAAGTTGTTGATGCCACCTCATTGTATTCCCAATTGGCGTTGCAGGGGCCGCTGGTTGACGCTGCGATCCGTTTGCTCGATTTGGAAATTCCACTGCCATTGGTGAGTGGGTCCATGACGAAAACTGACCATCCGGTTTTTGGAGAGATTTATCTGGCGAGCCTGAATCGGTTCGGGTGTCCAAGTTTCGATCTTTTCGTCCCAGCTTCATCATTCACAGAGGTGTTGAAGCGAGTCGTGAAAATTGTTGAACAACTTGGAGGCAAACTCGCTGGGTGGCAGGCTTGGGAGACGCTGCGAATCGAACAAGGAGTCCCCCGTTACGGACTCGATATGGATTCAACCACCTTACCGCCGGAAGCCGGACTTGAAGGTCGAGCCATCAGCTATTCCAAAGGTTGCTATACAGGGCAGGAAATCATCGCTCGTATCCGAACCTATGGGCAGGTTGCAAAATCCCTTCGGGGTCTGCGCTTCGAGAATAATAACGCCGCAGTGCCGGAACAGGGCACCAAATTATTCTCTGGGGATCGCGAGGTTGGTTTCGTCACCTCGGCACTCATCTCGCCTGCTCTCGGAGCCCCCCTTGCTCTGGGTTATGTCCGCCGTGAAGCCAACCCTATTGGCACCAAGCTCGTCATCCGCAGTGGGTTGACAGAATCAGTCGTCATCGTTACAGCGTTGGATTCATTGACTAAACTTTAGTGGATTTCTGCCATCGAACTTTCGTTTCATGCGTGGATTCAGGCTCCGAATTTACCTTCTTCCTTGGCACCGAGGTGGCACCCCGCCATGCTGAGGTATAGTTGTGAATCCATGCCTAAAATCCTAAATATCGCCGCTTACAAATTCGCGCGGTTGGGTGAATTGAAGGATCTTCGGGAAAAGTTATTGAACCTTTCCAAAGCAAGAGCCCTCAAGGGATCGATCCTGCTCAGCACCGAAGGGATCAATCTTTTTGTCGCCGGAACCGAACTTGGAATTTCAGAGTTATTAGTGGAGTTGCGATCGATTTCCGGCTTGGAACAACTCACACCTAAAATCAGTGAAAGTGACGAACAACCTTTTTCACGGATGTTGGTGAGAATTAAAAAGGAGATCATCGCGTTCGGTGTTGAGGGGATTGAACCGGAAAAATACACATCGCCTAAACTTTCTCCCCGGGTTCTTAAACAATGGCTGGACGAGGGCAGACCCATAACCCTTTTGGACACTCGCAATAATTATGAGGTGAAACTCGGCACTTTTAAGGGGGCACTCCCGCTTGGGATCGATCGGTTCAGGGAATTTCCCGACGCAGTTCGGCAATTGCCTGAACAGATGAAGGAGCAGCCCATTGTCATGTTTTGTACGGGTGGCATCCGTTGCGAAAAAGCAGGGCCTTATATGCAACGCGAGGGATTCCAGAATATTTTCCAACTGGAGGGCGGAATCCTCAAATACTTTGAGGATTGTGGAGGTGAGCATTATCAAGGGGAATGTTTCGTATTTGATCAACGTGTTGGCGTTGATCCAGACCTACATGAAACCGCCTCGGATCAATGTTTTGTCTGCTTGACCCCGTTGACGTCCGGAGATCAAAAAGATCCCCGTTTCATGCCTGGCGAATCCTGCTCCTACTGTTTCAAAACTTCGGAGGATCACATGGCGGAGACGATTGCTCAGCGCCATCTCGAGATTGCCAAAGTCGCGACACCATTGCCTGGAATCGAGCCTTACGACAACTTTCGCCCCATTTCTGTTCCTGCCGAATTTGATGGAGCCCCGTTGATCGACCTGTTGTGTGGACTATTGGGGCACATCTCCAGAACGGAGTGGTTGGAACACTGCGACAACCATCGTCTCCTGAATCCTCAAAAAATACCGGTGACATCCATCCACCCTGTGGCGGTGGGTGAACGTTTTTATTTCTTGTTGCCTGGTATCACCGAACCTCCTGTCTCGATGGCGATTCAAATCTTGCATGAGGACGAAGCGATTATAGTTGTGAATAAACCGGCTCCTTTACCGATGCATCCTTGCGGTAGGTTTAACCGACACACCTTGGAATATGTCCTTCGGAATGTTTATCATCACCAAAAACCTCGTGCTGCACACCGTTTGGATGCCAATACCACTGGGATTGTAGTGCTTTCACGCACGCGCCATTTTGCAGGTTTGCTTCAGCCGCAGTTTAGTCGAGGTGAGGTTCAAAAAACCTACATCGTCCGAGTAGAAGGTCACCCTGCGGAATCGAGTTTCATCGTTGATTCGCCCATCAGTCGTGAAACAAAAGACCTCGGTAGTCGAACTGTGAATGAGGAAACAGGACTTTCTGCGATCACTCGGTTTGAGGTGGTGCATTGCGACAGTGATGGAACCGCCTTATTAATCGCCCAGCCGATCACCGGACGCACGAATCAAATCCGATTGCATCTCCGAGAACGCGGACTGCCAATTTGTGGCGATAAAACCTATTTGATCGATGGACAATTAGGAGAGGTGCAAACGTTGTCCCTGTCTGATGCTCCGCTTTGCCTGCACGCTTGGAAACTGGCGTTCAACCATCCAGTATCTAAGACAAGAGTAGTTTTCGAAGCCCCATTTCCTAACTGGCTCATATCCTTCCGCGATTACCTTGAATTGAAGTAATCTGGCTTCGACCATTCTTGCCTTTGGAACGAATTTCGCTCACACTCAAAACTCATACGCATGAAACTTTATCAAACGCTCGCTCTCATTGTTGCCACGTTGGGTTGTGATTGGACAACTTTTGCACAAACCTCGGTCAAAAACTTGGATTCCAAATTTGAAATTCCTGCGACTGATGTGGGATTGGCAGGAGCGGGGCCAATCCGTCGGGCAGACTGGTTCCGAAATCTGTGGGTTCAACGGCGAAGTGCTTGGTCGAAGCAGGTCCAGCAGGATCAAAAATCAGTCGTTTTCCTTGGAGATTCCATCACCCAAGGATGGGGGGATGCGATGGAAAATAGTTTTCCAGAAGTCAAAGTAGCCAACCGCGGCATTAGTGGTGATACCACTCGCGGTGTCTTGCTCCGTTTGCAGGAGGATGTGTTGGTGCTTAATCCAAGTGCCGTTGTATTGCTCATCGGTACAAACGACCTTGAGGAACGTGCGGAGCCAGAAACCATTGCGGGCAACCTGCGTTTGATTCTCGCCGAACTCAAGAAGCATAATCCCACGATGCCTATTGTTTTGTGCTCTGTGTTTCCAAGTTCAGCCACAAAAAGCCGACCTGTCCAACAGATCAAAAAAATCAATGAACTCTATTTCGCTGCTGTTAAGGGAGATGCCCAAGTAACGTTTATCGAAACGTGGCACCTTTTTGCGGATGCGCAGGGGGATGCCAAGGTGTCTGAGTTTCCTGATTTGCTTCACCCCAACGGCAAGGGATATGCGAAATGGGGAGCGGCTCTCCGTCCAATCTTTGCTACGTATGGATTTCTGGAAACAGCACCGGATACCTTCCAACTAGAGCCAGGTTTTATCAGTTTGTTTAATGGTCGCGATTTAACGGGGTGGGGATATCGAACGAACAATTTTGACGGAAAAACAACCAGCAACGAAGGTCGTTATTTGGCAAAAAACGGACGGCTCATCGTGAAAACGCCACCCGAAGGCAGTAAAATTGCCCAACTTTACACAACCCGCCAGTTTCCGAAAAACTTCATTCTAAAACTCGAGTTTCGGGCAACTCCTAAAGCGGACAGCGGTATTTTTATTCGCCAACCGCAACTCCAATGCCGTGATTACCTGATCGCCGGACCCTACAAGGCTCTCACTCAATACAAACCGCAGGATTGGAATGAGGTCATTGTCACCGTTAAAGACAACGTGGCGTATTGCACCTGCAATGGTGAAATCCTGGAGGCGGCACTCAAACTTCCAGCCACCGGCCCAATAGGCTTGGAAGGAGACCAAGGTCAAATGGAATATCGCCGGATCCGATTCCAGGAAATTCAATAGCGATTCCTAATCAATATTAAAATTGGTTGTCGCGAGGTTATTACACAAAAGGTCTCTTTAATGAGTTGGGGTTGAAACTTTTCCAAAAGTGTTATTATTGCGTCGCTCTCGTAGTGAGCCAAAAGTAAGTGTTACCCGAGCCGAGCAGCGCGTGAGATCGTTGCGCCAAAAGTCGGTGTTACCCGAGTTTGTTCCCCATTGAGATCGAAGGAAGCCGGGGTGCACTGGCAGTCCGGCCTCCTCCGTCCCGTTCTTGG
>CAMBHS010000152.1 GCA_945867235.1 Akkermansia muciniphila | reverse complement strand
GTCCTTGCAATCGTTGTTTTACTTCCATCCCAGAACATTGAACCGATTTGATCCGGTAGTCCAGCCTTCTCACCAACAACTTCGGGATGCTCGGGGCAGCAAGTGATTGATCCAATTCTCATGGACGAAGTAATAATTGTCCCCATAATTTGATTCCATGTGCGGAATTATTGGCTACATAGGTCAACGGCAGGCAGCCCCCATTTTATTGGAGGGTCTTCGACGGCTTGAATACCGGGGCTATGATAGCGCCGGCATGGCAGTTCTATCGGCACAATCCCTTCAATGGAGGAAGAAAAAGGGGAAAATTGATGATGGTCTCGCCCAAGTGTTGCAAAAGCTGCCGCTGGTCGGTTCCCTTGGAATCGGACATACCCGATGGGCCACTCATGGCGCACCTACGGATGAAAACTCACATCCCCACTTTAACTCCTCAGGAACCATTGCCTTGGTTCACAATGGAGTGATCGAAAATTATGATCGCCTCAAACAGCGTTTAACCCAGGAAGGCCACGAATTCATTAGCCAAACCGACACCGAAGTGTTGGCACATTTGGTCGGGGAGCATTATTTGAAACTCGACTCAATTCCTAACCAAGAAGCACAACGGTTGACGCAGGCCGTCATGAATGCGCTGCGCGAGGTTATTGGCACCTACGGGATAGCAGTGGTCTCCTCGAATCATCCGGGAATCATGGTGGGCGCACGCCGCGGATCCCCATTGGTTGTTGGAATTGGTGTAGGCGAGAATTTTCTTTCAAGCGACACGAATGCCCTAGTGACGCACACACGGCAGGTCGTTTATTTGAACGATTACGATGTCGTTACACTAACGCCTGAGCGATTCGAAGTTGTCAGTCTTGGCGAGGATACGGCCAGGGTGCAGATCAACCAGATCGAATTCAGTGCGGAAGCCGCCGAGAAAGGAGCATTCCCTCATTTTATGGTCAAGGAGATTTTTGAGCAGGGGAAGACTGTTCAAAATGCGATGCGTGGACGCATTGATTATGATGAAGTCACCTCGAAATTTGGTGGATTAAATCTCACAAATTCTCAGTTGCGCAGCGTGGATAAAGTTGTGATCACAGCCTGCGGAACCAGTTGGCATGCCGCCTTGGTCGGAGAGTATTTGATCGAGGAATTAGCCCATCTGCCTGTGGAGGTCGAGTATGCGAGCGAATTCAGATATCGTAATTCCCCGATCGATAAGAACACGCTCGTTCTGGCTATCACCCAGTCAGGAGAAACAGCCGACACGTTGGCGGGATTACGCGAAGCCAAACGTCGTGGGCATATCGTGTTGGCGATCTGCAACGTCGTCGGGAGCACGATTGCCCGCGAATCCGATGGCGGAATTTATCTTCATGCCGGTCCGGAAATCGGGGTTGCTTCAACAAAGGCGTTCACATCACAAATCACGGTGCTTGCCCTGTTGGCTCTCCTACTCGGGCGCATTCGTATGCTCTCTTCGCAGCGTGGACTGCACCTCATCCAGGCCTTGGAAAAGATTCCAGCTCAAATAGAATCTATCCTGATGCAATCTGAAAAAATTCGTCAGATTGCCCTTAAATATGCGGCTGCGGAGGACTTTTTCTTTCTTGGTCGCCAATACAATTTTCCAGTTGCATTGGAAGGAGCTCTGAAATTAAAGGAGATCTCCTACATCCATGCCGAAGGCTATCCAGCAGCTGAGATGAAGCATGGTCCTATCGCCTTGATCGACGAAAAAACCCCCACGGTGATTATCATTCCGCAGGATGCTCTTTACGAAAAAACCATGGGAAATCTTCAGGAAATCAAAGCGCGTGGTGGCTCACTCATCGCTATCGTCACCGAGGGTGATACTCGCACCCGCGACCTAGTGGACGACGTCATTGAAGTTCCCTCCACATTGGAGCCACTTTTTCCGTTGCTGGGTGTGATTCCATTGCAACTGCTTGCCTATCACATCGCCGTTCAACGGGGGTGCGATGTTGACAAACCTAGGAATCTCGCGAAAAGCGTGACGGTTGAGTGATTCTAATCGGTGGATCAAATCCTGCTTTACGGATAACTGGAGAGCTCCAATGCGAGCGAATTCCCTTGGATATTTCCTAGATTTTTAGTCGTAACGCAATGCTTGAATGGGATGGAGGCGAGCGGCTTTGGCTGCTGGAAAAAATCCGGCGATAATCCCAACTGCGGCACTAAACGCCACCGCAAGGAGCATGGTATCCGACGTGATGACGGGAGAGTTGCCGGTCGGCGTGACCCATACGAGGATTTGCACAAATCCATAGGAGGCAGCAATTCCAGCCAATGCGCCGAGGATTGCGATCACGACGCTTTCCACAAGAATTTGTGTAAAAATCGCGGTTCCAGTCGCTCCAACTGCTTTACAGATTCCGATCTCGCGGATGCGTTCATTGATGCTTGCCAACATGATGTTCATAATGCCGATTCCTCCAACAAAAAGACTGATAAGTGCAATAATGCCTCCGCTCATGCGGGCGTTCGTGATTTGGCGATTGATGCTTTCGAGCTGATTTTCCTGCGTGCGAAAATTGAAATCCTCGATGCCATGGTGCGTATGCATCAAGATGTTTCTGGCTTGCTGAAGAGCGGGTTCAAGTTTTTCGATATCCTTGACCTTGATGTCAATGTCGCTGAGTCGAGGATCAGGGATTCCGTTCGTGCCACTTGCCGAACGAAATTTAATCCACATGGTGTTCAATGGCATGTAAATGGTGTTGTTCTTGCGGGTAAAAGCCCAACCCCCTTTTCCACCCCAGCCCTTCATTCGCACGGGCCCTGATTGTTTTTCCAAGGGTTTATTTTTATCAATCTCCGTTTGTTTCTTTTCGTATTCGCTCTGATACTTTTCAAACATTCCCACGATGGTGAACGGTTGTCCGTTGATGTTGATGCTCTCTCCGATGGGGATGATTTCCTGACCCGTTTTAAGCGGATCACCAAATAATTCATCTCGAACACCGGTGCCAATGACGCAAACACTATGAGCGTTTTGTTCATCGATCTGATTAAAAAACCTCCCATGTTCGAGAATGTGCAGATTCATTTCTACAACCTCCGGCCAGACTCCAACGCATTCCGAGGGTTCAAATATTTTATCGCCGCGAGTGAGGGTGCAATCGAGCAATCCCATCTCGGGTGAAACTAGGCTGATCAATGGCGCACTTTGGCGCAAAGCATAAACGTCAGCCATTGTTTTGCCCGGTGCTTCATCCGCGAGGTGGATTTGTTCGGGAGGCACGGGTTGATCCTCGATCAACACTTTGTCTGCTCCACCCATGGCGACCATCGTTTCTCGCATTCCATTTTCCATACCTTTGACCAGTGCCGCCATCGCCACGAGGCTGGCGACCCCGAGGATAATTCCGAGCATGGTGAGGAAGGATCGAAATTTGTGAGCCCAAATTTCCTTTAACCCGACACTGATGGTGTTCCAGATATTCATGAGCTCAATTGTAACGCAGTGCTTGGATTGGGTGCAGGCGTGAGGCTTTGACCGCCGGAATCAACCCCGCGATCATCCCAACTAAGACGCTGAAAATGAATGCAACAAACAGCGATCCAATCGTGATAACAGGAGCGTTGTCTGTTGGAGACAAGGTGGCGATTGTTTTTACTAGGGCAAATGACGTGACCAATCCAGCGAGTCCGCCCACGACGGCGATGACCATGCTTTCAACGATGATTTGAATAAAAATATGAGCCGTTGTGGCACCGACTGCTTTGCGGGTGCCTATTTCGCGCACACGCTCAGTGATACTAGCAAGCATGATATTCATGATCCCGATGCCTCCAACCAGCAGGCTGATTGCGGCGATCATTCCTCCACTGACTCGGGCATTCTGGATGGAAGAAGTGATGCGTTCCGCCCAGTCCTCCTGCGTTCGGAAGGTGAAATCTTCAATCCCATGATGGGTGGTCATCAACACATTATAAGCCTGTTGGATGGCTGGAGTAAGCTTTTCTACATCTGCAACTCTGAGTTCCAGATTTGTAAGCCGAAAATCTCCGCCACCGAAAATTCCAACATTGGGTTGGCCTGATCTTATCTTCACCCACATCGTGTTAAGCGGGATGTAAACGGACGAATTTTTAAACCAATAAACAAATCCTCCCGAACGCCCCCCTCTACCGCGGTCGCGTGCCGTTCCCGATACGGGTTGTAACTGTGGGTTTTCTTTGGTCATTTTACGCAATTTCTTATCCTGGTCGCTTTCGTAATGTTCGAACATTCCCACGATCGTGAAGGGTTGCCCATTGATGTATATCGTTTCGCCTAGAGGAATAATCTCACGCCCCACCTTTTCAGGTGACCCAAAAAGATCATCGCGGGTCGATGTTCCGATCACGCAAACATTCCGAGCCATCTCATCGTCGATCTCGTTGAACATCCGACCGTGTGCGATAACGTGCTCCGTTAATTCAAGAGCGACGGGCCAAACTCCCACGCAAAAAAACGGGTTGATCGCCTTCCCGTTAGCGGAGATGACCGCGTTGCGCAAAAACATCAACGGTGAAATTTTATCGATCAACGGCGCATTGTTCTTCAATGCCTGCACATCGTTGAGGGTGATTCCAGTCGCCACATCGCGAAGGTGACGTAGTTCGACAGGGAGCGGTTGAAGTTCAACCCGAATCTTTTGCAACCCACCAATCGCCACCAAGGCTTCCTTCATGCCTCGTTCCATTCCGGTGACCATTGCAGACATCGCCACCAAACTCGAAACTCCCAATATGATTCCCAACATGGTGAGAAAAGATCGGAATTTATGAGCCCAGATTTCTTTGAACCCCAGCTCGATGGTATTCCAGATATTCATCAGTTAGGATTCGGCCCGACACCCTGATCGATCATTGTGCCGCTGAAAATTACACTAAATGTGGATGCCTTCATGGTTCAATTCGCCTTGATCTCCCGATCCAAGCCGGCGAGTTTGCTATCCACCTTGATGGCAATCCGGCCATCGCGAATTTCAATCCGTCGCGGGGTCACTGCAGCAATTTCAGGATCGTGCGTGACGATGATGATCGTCCGTCCTTGTTGGCTCAAACTGTGGAAAATATTCAAAATTGCTTCGCCGGTGTGCGAGTCCAGATTGCCGGTGGGTTCATCCGCAAAAATAATTTTGGGATTATTCACCAAAGCTCTCGCGATGGCGACACGCTGCTGTTGCCCTCCGGAAAGTTGGCTCGGGCGATGTTTCGAACGGTTTTCAAGTTGAACAAGCTTCAGAGCCTCCATGGCCTGGTCCCGACGTTCGCGTGATCCCGCCCCCGCATAAATCATCGGGAGTTCGACATTTTGTAGGACGTTCAGCTTCGGCAACAGGTTGAAGAATTGGAAAACGAAACCGACCTTCTTATTTCTGATACCAGCAAGTTGAGTTTGAGTGGCATCGTGAATCATGGTGCCATCCAGTTTGATCGTTCCTTTGGAAGGCGAATCAAGACATCCTAATATGTGCATGAGCGTGGATTTGCCACTCCCTGATGGACCAATGATCGAAATGAGTTCCCCCGCCTCGATATCAAGATTGATCCCATCGAGAGCACGGATCTCCTCCCCTCCCAATTGGTAAATCTTATAAACGTCGCGCAA
>CAMBHS010000151.1 GCA_945867235.1 Akkermansia muciniphila | reverse complement strand
CACCCAATCCCACCACCATCGCTATCGATCCAAGAATCGCACCCACTCCGTCTGCAAACGATTTTGTCACTTCTGGAAGCGGTAGCCCTGAGACGACCCCGATATACAGTGCCGCAATGATCAACGCCACGAATGCGTGGACCTTGGCTCGGGCAATCAAAACAACCAGACCCAGGACTGCAAAAAGTGCGTGCCAAAGAATCAACGGTTGTGGGTCAATAGGCATGGTTCAAATTGTGAGGTGTCGATTTCGAGAAGTGACTTCCACTTGATCACAAACCTTGCCTCCTTCTATTAGGACGGCAGACCCATACAAGGCCACTGTTGGGCAGATATGTCGTGGAACTCCGTAAAGCACACTACCAACCGCAGGTTCGGAGCCGACGGGAACTTTGAGGACAAGGTGTTCCTCACTATGCATGAGATGTTCGGCTTCAGGCAGATTCAAAAACTTTACTCGTGGAATTGGACCCTCGGAGGCCACCGCCTTATAACCCAGATCCGTGCAAACAATTCCAGGAAATGGACAACTTAAAACGCGGGCGAGAACCAATGCCGCTGGAATAAAGGGTAGATCGACAAACTTATCCCCGTAACCAAAATCCCAAAGCAACGGTGTGCCAGGACTACATTCCAATCGCGAATCCCGTATATGGATGGGGTAAGTCGGCGTGCCACCCACAACTATATTGGGGATCGGAAGATTTGCAGCGCGAATGTCCTCAACCCATTTCCACACAGGTTGAAACGCCTCAATGCACGCCGCTTCCCTGTCAGCAGGATTCGGTTGGTGAATATGACCGTCATAAACATGCAAGCCTGCGAGTTTGATTCCAATCGTTTGAGAGATGAGACGATAAAGCTCTAAGGCTTCGCGATTCGGAATATGTCCGGTGCGATGCATTCCGCAGTCGATATCTAGAAACACCTCGATGCAATGGTCGGCTATGACGGCTGCGTTTGCGAGCCCCATCAATGCCGACGAATGATCCACCACACAGGCGAACTGGGTTGCAGGAAATTGCTGATTCAATCGGATGAATCGATGGATGTTTGGCCCGATCATCGGATATGCCAAAAGCACATGATCCACGCCCGCACCTCCCAACATTTCTGCCTCAGCGATCGTGGCGCATTTGAATTTCCTCAGGCCACGCTCCATTTGCCACCGCACGACCTCCGCCATCTTGTGGGTTTTGACATGGGGTCGAAGTCGCGTGGTATCGCCACCAGCCATCGCCACCATGAGGTCGATGTTACTCTTCACCCGATCGCGGTAGAGCAGGAGCGAGGGCGATTCCAAATTCGCCACATCTTCCACCTCATACCACGGTTGGTTCATGAGTTCAGTTCGAAAACAGCTTCAATCTCAACAGCGATATCCCCCGGGAGGGATCCCATGCCGACCGCACTTCGTGCCCCCATGCCCTTGTCGGCACCGAAAATTTCGACGAACAATTCGCTGCATCCGTTGATCACGGCAGGATGATCTCGAAAATCAGATGGGCAATTAACCATGCCCAAAACCTTGATCAAGCGAGCGACGCGATCCAATGATCCTAATTCACTTCGCAGCGTTGCAAGAATCGCCAAACCAACCTGGCGGGCAGCCAACTTTCCTGCCGCCAGATCGAGTTCCACCCCAACCTTTCCTGTGATCAGGGTTTTATCCGTCCTCAAGGGACCGTGTCCCGAGACATGGGCGAGATTACCGCAGATCACCAACGGTCGATAAACCGCGATGGGCTTGGGAGCAGGCGGCAGTTGAATTTGCAATTCTTGAAGTCTTAACTCAAAACTCATAATTTTCCTGTGACAAATGTTGCAAGGAACTAGCCTTCGCTCGATCCCAGTTTTTCCAATACACTCAAATCCTCCAAAGTGGTGGTGTCTCCTTTGATTTCACCTCCGCAGGCAACCTGCTTCAACAGGCGACGCATTATTTTACCAGATCGGGTTTTGGGCAGTGCCTCTGCAAACCGAATATCATCGGGTTTGGCCACAGGACCGATCTCCTTGGCGACGTGCTTGCGCAACTCGTCGCGGAGCCCAGGGTGTGCTATCACCCCCATTTTCAATGTCACGAAGACGACGAGTGCCTGCCCTTTGAGTGCATCTGGGCGACCCACCACCGCCGCCTCGGCAACGCTGGGGTGACTTACGAGTGCACTCTCCACTTCGGCTGTTCCAATACGGTGCCCAGCGACATTTAGGACATCATCGATCCGACCTACGATCCAGAAATAGCCGTCCTTGTCCTGTCGGCATCCATCGCCTGTAAAATAACTGCCCTTGACCTCGGTCCAGTAGGTTTCCTTGAACCGTTTTGTATCCCCCCAAATCCCACGCAACATGCTCGGCCAAGGTTTACGAATAACAAGTTTCCCTCCAGCATTTTTGGGCACAGGCTTCCCGTGATCATCGACAACCTCAGGAACAATTCCAAAAAACGGCAACGTTGCAGACCCGGGTTTGGTCGGAGTAGCACCAGGAAGCGGCGTGATCATGATGGAACCCGTTTCGGTCTGCCACCATGTATCCACAATGGGGCAGCGTTTGCCACCGATAACCTCATGATACCACATCCACGCCTCAGGATTGATAGGTTCACCAACGGAACCCAATAAACGTAACGAGCTCAGATCATGTTTTTTAGGCCATTCATTTCCCCATTTCATGAATGCCCGAATCGCCGTCGGTGCCGTGTAAAAAATTGAAACTCCGTATTTGGCGATGATGCGCCAGAACCGATCGGGTTCTGGAAAATTGGGAGCCCCTTCATACATCAGGCTCGTGGCTCCATTGGCCAGCGGTCCATATACCACGTAGCTGTGGCCCGTCACCCAACCGATGTCTGCCGTGCACCAATAAACATCGGTCTCCCGAAGGTCAAAGACATATTTTGAAGTCATCGTGGCCCCGAGAAGGTAGCCCGCAGTGGAGTGCAAAATCCCTTTGGGTTTTCCTGTGGAACCGCTCGTATATAAAATAAACAATGGAGACTCACTCTCCATCTTCACCGGAGGGCATTCCGGAGAAACTGTATTCATCTCCTCATGCCACCACACGTCGCGACCCGGTTCAAAGTGAACTGGGTTAGCTGTGCGACGCACCACGACAACTTTATTGATCGTTTGAGCCAGTAATTTTCCGGTTGAATCCACAAGAACCAAAGATTCATCAACACTTTTTTTAAGTGGCACAATCGCACCTCGACGGAACCCTCCATCGGAAGTGATGACCATCTTAGCCTGACAATCAAAAATTCGATCCGCAACTGACTGCGCACTAAAGCCGCCAAACACAACCGAATGGATCGCTCCGATGCGAGTGCAAGCGAGCATGGCGATTGCGGCTTCTGGAATCATTGGAAGGTAGATGATCACGCGATCCCCTTTCACAATTCCGTGTTTCTTCAGCACATTCGCAAAAAGGCAAACTTCACGGTGCAATTGGCGATAGGTCAGGACGCGTTCCTCACCCACAGCACCGAGGCCCGCTGGTTCCCCTTCCCAAATCAACGCCGCTTTGTTCGCGGTGCCTGTCGCCAAATGTTTGTCCAAACAATTTGCGCTGACATTCAGATGTCCACCGGCAAACCACTTGGCATGGGGAGCCTTGAATGTGAGCACCTTTTTCCAAGGCTTCATCCAAACTAACTCGGTATTCGCAACCTTTCCCCAAAACTTATCAGGATTCTCGATCGACTCACGGTATAGCTTGCGATACTGGGCCAAAGACTTGATGTGGGCACCAGAGCTCGTTTTCCTATCTGGAGGAAATACGCGACCTTCCTGCTGCATTGTCGTTATTGTTGATGAGGGCACCGCAATCTTTTTACTCATAGTTGGAGATACTCAAGTCATCTTAGAAACACACTGGGCTACGTCAATCTTGAAGACAATTCTCCCAACAAAGCATTCTCCCAAGCTCATTCATCAGACATTATTTGATGGGGTTAGTTGGAGTGGACCGTATCGGTAGCCGCAGTCCGGAAGGATTCTCCACCCTGCCTGGAAGTCGGATCCCTGGTCCGTTGTTGGTAACTCCTAAATCGTTATCCATCTTCGCCACCAACAGTTGAAGCCGTTCAACAATACTCGGATTTTTATCGAAAACATCGGTCTGTTCGCTTAAATCGGTCTCAAGGTTGAAAAGCATTGGCGATGGTTTCACTACCCCGATTTCCTTGGTGTTCAAATTGCTTCCATTCAAGCCTGCGAATTTAAGTTTCCAAGGTCCAGACCGCACGGCTTCCAGCTTATTGGCATTAAAATAGTAGTGCCCATTGCGCTTGGTTTTCTTTGCTTTTCCAAAAAGAATTGGGGCGATATTCTCTCCATCAATAATACGATCCTTCGGAACTCCACCCCCGGCTAGTTCAACCAGTGTTGGCAGAAAATCAAAATTAGCCGCAACAGCATCGCTCACGGTTTCTTTAGGCACCTGACCCGGCCACCAGGCCAGTGTGGGAACACGCACACCTCCCTCCCAAGTGCTGCCTTTACCTCCTCGCAATGGGAAGGCTGTTCCTGCATTCGTGCCTTTCGGTAACCATGGACCATTGTCACTAGTGAAAATAATTAATGTATTTTTGGATAGATTGAGCGATTGCACGGTATCCAAAATACGACCCACACTCCAATCCAGTTCCTCAACCCAGTCACTGAATGGACTCGCTGATTTGCCACGAAATTTTGCACCCGGATGAACAGGCGTATGCACCGCTGTATGGGGGAGGTAAAGGAAAAATGGATGGTTCTTTTTGTCTCGAATAAATTTAACAGCCTCTTCGGTGTATCGCTCCGTCAAATTGTCTTGGTCATTCGGCCGGATTTCTTCGATCACAGTTTCGTCCCGCACCAACGGCAATGGAGGGCGTGAGACATTGCCAAGGGCGATATCATCCGATCCCATGTCGTTCGAGTAAGGCAACCCAAAGTAATGATGAAAGCCGTGTCGTGTTGGGAGGAAATCAGGATGATCTCCCACATGCCACTTGCCGACAACCATCGTGGCATACCCTTGTTGCTGCAATAATTCACCGATCGTGTGTTCCTTCGCATTCAACCCGGTGACACTCAGTGGATTTAACACATGGGGCAATGAAACACGTTTGGCATAGCAACCCGTCAGCAATTGCGCTCTGGACGGCGTGCAGGCTGGAGCAGCGTAAAAACTGGTTAATTTCATCCCTTCCTTCGCCATGCGATCCAAGTTGGGAGTTCGATTTCTTTTCGACCCAAACGCACCGATATCGCCGTAACCCAAATCGTCAGCAAAAATGATGATAAAATTGGGTTTAATTGTGGCAGACCTTTCCAAATCTTTTCCAAAAGAAAATTCCGCCTGAAGTCCAGCAACTACCAACCCAATCAGAATCGCATAACGAAATTTAGATTTGTGGAGCACTTGAGTGGTAGAAGTCATGGTTTTGATTACCATCAATGGAAAACAAAAGTCAATGCGGCTGCACTCATTCATACCGAGCATCCCGAAGTTGTTGGTGAGAAGGCTGGACTACCGGATCAAATCGGTTCAATGTTCTGGGATGGAAGTAAAACAACGATTGCAAGGACGGCTGATTGGATCCGAAGATATCGAGTGGTTGCGAGTGTGGATTCAGGAGAAC
>CAMBHS010000150.1 GCA_945867235.1 Akkermansia muciniphila | reverse complement strand
GAGGAATCCTTGGGATTTATCACGAATCCCCGGCGGCTCTTCGGGGGGATCGGCTGCCGCTGTCGCCGCCGATGAATGTTTTGCCTCCCTCGGTTCAGACACGGGAGGATCCATTCGTCAACCTGCGGCTCTCTGCGGATGCGTTGGGCTCAAACCTACCTACGGACGAGTCTCCCGATATGGCTTGGTGGCATTCGCCTCATCACTGGATCAGATTGGACCCTTCACCAAGGATGTTCGGGATGCAGCTCAGTTACTAAATGTCATCAGCGGGTTAGACCCTCGCGACTCAACCTCAGTGCCAGAACCCGTGCCGGATTACACCAAGGCTCTTGACGGAAATATCAAAGGATTAAAAATCGGGATTCCTAAAGAATACTTGATCGACGGACTCGACCCCGAGGTGAAGGCCGCGGTGTGCAAGGCGGTGGATCAGTTTCAAAAATTGGGTGCCGAAGTGTTGGAGATTTCCTTGCCCCATACCGAATACGCAGCTGCGACTTACTATATCATTGCCCCAGCGGAGGCGAGTGCCAACCTCGCACGTTTCGATGGCGTCCGCTATGGGGCGCGAGTCAATGGTCTCGACCCCATTGAACTTTATAGTAAAACCCGGGGCATGGGTTTTGGCTCCGAAGTTAAAAGACGAATAATTCTTGGAACCTATGTCCTAAGTAGCGGTTACTATGATGCGTTCTATCTGCGCGCACAAAAAGTGAGAACACTTATCCGCCAAGATTTTTTGAATGCCTTTGAAAAAGTTGATGCGATCGTAACACCGACCACTCCGACCGCAGCCTTCAAGGCCGGAGAAAAATCAGGCGACCCGATCCAAATGTATTTGTCAGATATTTTCACCATCTCCTGCAACCTAGCTGGAATTTGTGGTCTGAGCCTTCCTTGCGGGTTCACGACTCAACCTAAACTCCCCATCGGCCTCCAAATCCTAGGCAAACCATTTGGCGAGGAAACCATTCTTAAACTGGCACATGCCTATGAACAGTCTAGTCCATGGCAGAGCCAAAAGCCTCCATTACACTAAGACTCCAGGACACTTTTGTTAAATCGAACGTATGGAATACGAAGTCACCATAGGGCTCGAAACCCACGTCCAACTTAAAACCCAATCTAAGATGTGGTGCGGGTGTGCCAATGCTTTTGGAGCCGATCCTAACACAAATGTATGCCCAGTTTGTTTAGGATTGCCCGGGGTGTTGCCGGTCGCCAATGAAGCGGCGTTACGACTGACGGCTCTCACTGGTTTATTGCTCAACGGCACCATTTCTCGGTATGCCAAATTTGACCGCAAAAATTATTTTTATCCAGACGCCCCAAAGAATTACCAGATCACGCAGTATGACAAACCCTCGACGTCACATGGGTTTTTAGATTTTGAGTTTCAAGGGGGCATTTCAAGAATCCAAATAACACGAGCGCACCTAGAGGAGGATGTGGGGAAGAATTTTCATTTCGACAGGTTTAGCGGAGTGGATTTTAACCGGGCGGGGGTGCCACTTTTGGAAATTGTTTCGGAACCAGAAATCACCAGTGCCGACATGGCTTATGCCTACCTTAATGCACTGAAGGAGTTGCTCACCTACGGCGGGATCAGTGATTGCGATATGGAAAAAGGGATGGTGCGCTGCGATGTCAACGTGAGTGTGCGCCCGAAAGGACAAATTGCGTTGGGCTCAAAGATTGAGATTAAAAACATGAATAGTTTCAGCGGTGCCAGGCGCGCGCTGGAATATGAAATCCCGCGCCAAATTGGAGTGGTTTCCAAAGGCGGCAAACTGCTTCAGGAAACACGCAGATGGGATGACGAATCTGGGATTACCGAATCCATGCGATCCAAGGAGCAGGCTCACGATTATCGCTATTTTCCCGAGCCCGACCTGATGCCATTTTCTCCGGACGACAGTTGGATCGCGGAAGTGAAAAGTCGCGTGGTTGAACTCCCACTGGCAAGGAAACAACGGTTTATCCGGGATTACGATCTTCCGTCCTCCGATGCACAAACGTTCGTCTGGGATGTTCCCCTAGGAAATTATTTTTTACTCGCTGCACAAAAAGCCAAATCGCCCAAGGCTGTGGCGAACTGGGTCATCAATAATCTCAGAGCACGACTGACCGAAACTCAAACCACATTGGAAGAGTTGAAATTTCCTCCTGAGGCTTTGGTTGAACTCACTGGATTGGTGGATTCTGGAATTATTAGCACGAAGATCGCGCAAGAAATTTTTGCCGAGATGTTTCACTCCGGCGAATCACCGACTGCCATTGTTGCAAAAAAAGGGTTAAGCCAGATTTCAGATACGGACGAACTTGGGCGTTATTGCGACGAAGCCATCCTCGTTAATCCCAAAAGCGTGGAAGATTATCGCTCCGGCAAGATCGCGGCATTAAATTCACTTAAGGGACAGGTCATGAAATTAAGTAAGGGGAAAGCGAATCCCAATCTCGTCGGTGAATTATTAGCAAAAAAACTTCAGCCTTAACCCGCTGTCGTTTATTGCACTCAATTCATCGGACGGATTGGCTTTCTAGTTTTGCTCGATAAGTCCGCCCTTGTGCATCGAGACGACCGAATGCCCGCTCTGCTATAAGGATAATTTGATCATAACGGCTGCTTTCAGGGAGGCGACCATCATAATGGGTCTGCATCTGGGTGCGGGCTTCCACGAATGTCGTGATCACCTCTCGATAACGCTCCGCCAGTTCAGCCACATCAGGTGCGAGGTGGATCTGTAAGGATTGCAACTCATCGAGCTTTGAGACCAAGGCACGTTTTTGAAAATCATAATGGCGATTTCTCAATAATTCCTGCAGACGCAATGCTCGAGGGGACGGCAAGGCATTGGTGGACGAGTGCCATTCTGAATGGGTGATGAGTTGAGATTCCAACCGAGCGAGACTGACCAATGGGGTCCATGCCTGACGATGATCCCGCGAGGTGAATTCAAACAACGTCAGTGCCCACCACTTTTCAACATCCAAGGGACGTTGAAAATGGATTCCATACGTTCGAAAAAACGCTGTTTGCCAATTGAGTGCTGTTGGCAGCTTTTGGAGGAAGTTGACAAAAAGAGAAGGCCCGTCCGGCAAGTTTAAAAGGGCATTTACAAATAGGTGGCTTGAGGCTCCATAAACCTCGCGTTGCCTAGGGTCGTTGAAATTGAATTTAGCAAAACTCAGTTGAGTGTAAGTGGGAGGGATATTGGTTCGAAGCAACTCGCGAGTCGTTCGAAGGGAATCGTCCATCCGCACTTTCCATCCGAAAGAGTGCGAGGCGATTCTGCGCGTTCCCGATTGACTGGCACCCCTTACAATCAGGCTTGGACCCACTGCGAGCATTACATTCTCAGTCACCCCCTCCACCAACCACGGAGGCAACTCGGGAGTTCGAGTGGCATTGCGTTGTGCGATCTCCATCAACACCACCTGAACCAACGCATGAGTCAGCTTTGTCTCCTCGACCTCTTCGCCTAAATTCAACTGAAATTTCCATCCATCGGAATACAAAGTCGATATCAGTGATGCTGGAAAATTCGACTTTTGCCCTGGCACAATCGTCAACTGGATTCGACTTTGATACGTATTGGGCAACCGTAATAAACTGTAGATTCCTCCTTTCACTCGTTCGGCTGAGATGACTAGGAAATTTGGATCCAGAGTGAATACTGGAGGCAGCACCTTCCCCTCCGGTACGAATGGCGGAGGGGAATTCGGCCGACCCACCACGGTAAACTGACCCGACTGACTTACTACCGCCCTCGGCACCGCATCTAGGTTGACGGTCAGGAACCCCACCAACCATAGCCATGCGACATATCGAGCCGACCCCATGAGATTAGGAGGGTTTTGGGGTCGCCGCAGGGGCAGGGGCCGACTCAGTTTTTTTCGCAGGCGCAGGGGTGCTGGCTGATGCAGGAGGCATATCTTTTTTGGCCGACTCCTTATATTTGTCACTACGATAATCAGTGATGTAAAAACCGGATCCTTTGAAAATGAGACCCGCTCCTCCGCCGACGGATCGTTTTATCTTCCCCTTGCCCCATCGTTTCATGCTGCATAATTCCTTCGGGCAGACGTCGAGGGCGGGATCCTTTATGGATTGAGTCGTCTCAAACTGGTGGTTGCACTTCGTGCAGGTATATTCGTATGTGGGCATAGGCCGTTCTGAGTAAAGCAAGGCACCGGCAGGAATCAATAGCAGAAATTGGCATCGTCTGCACCCATCTGCCATTTATCACGGGTTGTTAGGATTTTTTCCGATGACTGAAAAGGGTTGGAAACCAACTCTGAAGGTTCCGCAGTATTCTTATTTGCGTTGGCCTTTTGAGTTTCGATCTTTCAAGCCCGGTATTTTCTGAGCTTCCGTCAAGATCATCACGCTATGGTTCGTCCAAGTGACTTCTTTGAGATTGATCACCATGGTTCGGGGCATGAACTCGACTTCGTGTCCGAAAAAGTCGAAGGCCATTGTTCCGGGGAGGTAAGTCAAATCCTCAAATTTCTTACGACCAAAGGGGATCGGCATTGATACTTTGTCGAAAAGAACGGCGTTCAGTTTTGAATCAACCCAAGGCACAAGTTCGGCAGGGGCGAATCCGTTTCGCGTTTCGGTCGGGCTCGGTTTGTTGAGACCAGCCCTTGCCGAGGCTCGAGGTTTCACTTTCGTCGGATAAACGAATGAATTTAGAGAGGCTACAGTTTCGTTGCTGAAAACGAGGGTAACATTGGTCAGACCTAATGTAATTTGATTCACCGTGACGCGAGGACTCCCATCGGGCGAATGGATGAATGTGATGTCCCAGCCCCCGTTCCTTGTTCGCAAATAATGGTCACCATAAAAAAGCAATCCATAGGCAAACGCAGTCAGCACAAACGCTAGGGTTGCATGTTTAAGTATCGATTCGGTTTTCATCGGCTCTAATACTCATATCCTAGAATGTCACGCGGTCAATACCGTCATCTGGATGTTTGGTATCGTGATTCCCACGTTTCCTTACCTCAGAAATGATGCTAGTTTCATCTATTGAATAAAACCAAAACGATTTTTCTCGTAGATGAAGAGGTGGACATCCTGCACGAGGATCGCGCTGTTATGGCTATCGATAAACCTTCCGGATGGATACTCGCGCCTTCCCATTGGTCCAACACGGATCGCAATCTGCAACGCGAGGTGGAACTGGCAATCGCCGTCCGTGAACATTGGGCTAAAATACGAAATCTAAAATTTTTGCGGTTCGTTCATCGACTCGATGGCGAAACGACCGGAGTGCTGCTCGGTGTGAAAAGCCAAGGGGCTATGAAAAATTATAGCGCGCTGTTTGAATCGCGACAGGTGGAAAAAAAATACCTAGCTGTTGTCACCGGAATTCCAAAACACAAAAAATGGGTCTGCGATTTACCTATTGGCCAGGTTCCAAATACCAAAGGCCGCATGAGGATCGACCGGAAGGACGGCAAAGAAGCAGAAACTGCGTTTGAACTTCTGGAAACTCGCGGTGATAGATCCCTAATCGCCGCATGGCCATTGACAGGACGCACCCACCAAATCCGAATTCACCTGAAGCAGGATGGATTGTCGATTGTTGGCGATCCGATTTATGGTTCCGTTCCGGGAGCCAAAGGTGAAGAAATGGGACTGCGCTCGGTGGAGTTGAAGTATTTGGATCCG
>CAMBHS010000149.1 GCA_945867235.1 Akkermansia muciniphila | reverse complement strand
CTTCCACTCCAGATCCGACTTCTTTGCCAAATTATCGACCTACCAACTCTGGTACAACGCGGCACGCAAAAAAAGCTCCCGTGGTTACAAAAGCCCCGCCGACTTACTAGCCCTCAAAGCACCCCACCTTTCACCAAAAATATTCTTGCCCCACCCCATCCCTTTAGAGTCTCTTCTTCCTCATCAAGGGGGTCACGATGTACCAAGGTTGCCCGGATCAATCGATCATCACGCTTGAATCTCTTGATAATCGAATCATGAATTATTTTAAAGCCTGCAACTCCCTCCTCAATAATTGAACGAGCGGGCGCACGGTTTTAGCCGAAAAATCAAAACGGCAACCTGCAGTTTGGAACAATTCCGGCAACGGTCGCGATCCGCCAAGACTGAGTGCTTGATGATATTGTTTCAGGGAACTCGGGCGATCTTTCTTGGAATTTGACCAAATCTGTAACGCGCCTAGTTGAGCAATCCCATATTCGATGTAATAAAACGGATGGAGAAAAATGTGCAATTGTCGATGCCACAGATGGCTTCGAGCGTCGTCCAAGTTTGTCCAATCTACAGTGCCCCCAAAACGCTGGATCAGTTGAGTCCATGCGGAAGCGCGTTCCAACCGTGTAGGATTGGGGTGCGTATAAATCCAATGCTGAAACGCATCCACTGTGGCAATCCACGGAAAGACTTCCAACACACCTTCCAAGTGGTCTCGTCGGGCACGCTTTGCTTCCGCTGATTTGTAAAACGATTCGATATGTTCGTTTCCAAGTAATTCCATCGTCATGGATGCCACTTCACAAAACTCGATCGGAGCGCTGCGATAAGCATACAGATCCTCGGACCGAGTGGCCAATGCATGAAAAGCATGGCCTGCTTCGTGAAACATCGTCTCAACATCTCGCTGAACACCGACAGCATTCATGAAAATAAAAGGGAGTCGGGATTCAGCTAGCGTGCATTGGTAGCCACCGGGAGCCTTACCTTTGCGATTCGCGAGATCAAGTAAGTTAAGGTTGCGCAATGTCCTGAATCCTTCGGCCGTCGTGTTGTCGAGTTGATCAAAAACCTGCTGGGTACATTCCACCATGGTTTCCACCTGCTCGAAGGGTCGCAATGGTGGAAGATTCAACGGATCAACAGCGAGATCCCAAGGACGTAGCTCGTTCAGTTCGAGTTGCGATTTACGTTCATGTTGAATCTCGTTCAACAATGGCAACACCTCTTTCTCGATGGTTTCATGAAACAGTTGGCAATCCTCAGCGGAGTAATCGAAACGACCGCGCATCTTGAACGCGTAGTCGCGATAGTTACCAAATCCTGCGTTGTGAGCCATGCGCTGCCTCAAATCAATGAGTTGATCCATGACTTGCTCGAATTGTTCCTTTTCTTGAAGCCGACGCTCTGCCATGAGAGTCCAAGCTTCCTGCCGGAGTTCTCGGTCGGGTTCTTCTAGGAACCGCCCCATCTGGATGAGCGTCTTTTCCTCACCCTTAAATTGAACGGTCAAGGAACCGCTCAATTTTTGGTATTGCTGGCCTAACTTAGCCTCCTCTGTTTCCAATGGGACATTCTCGGGTCGATAAAGTTCCACGTGGCTTTGGATGTCACGATTAAAAACTTCGTAACGAGTTTTTGAAAGGCTCTCTCTTAATGGGTGCGCCAGATACAATTGCTCTAACTTAAATTGGCGAGGCTTTGATTTCGGATCCACCTCCTCCAAAAACTTGAGATAGGCTCGCTCCGCCTCCGGACTATCCGTATGGCAACTCATCGCGATATAATGTTTGGACGATTCCTCATCCAAGGCGGCGCAGAGTTCGCCCCAAGCCAATAGCCACTGTTCCAATTCTTCTAGGTTTTTTAAGTTGGCAAGGCGAGATTCTAGACCGTCGTATAATGGGGCGATATTATCCCAATTTCCCAGATCGATCAAAACCGGAACAAACCGTCTTGGCGAATACACAGGGAGATTATCGAACGGCAGCAAACTCATTCGACTACACTAACCCAGTCCATCAATATGGCGAGGTGAGAAGCATCGTGTGCAGTGCCACAACATGAGCCGCCACACGAATTTTCATATCCAACTCGGAAGGCGATTCAAGAGTGAACGTGCGTTTCGTCTTATTTTGAACCATGTAAAGTGCTTCCGGCCATTCCGGGCGATTTTCGGGCTTGATCCTAGGTCGAATGACACCCTCCACACAGAACCAATCATCCACCGGTCCATTGGGCTGTATCGGGCACGATTGCCTCACGGACTCAATCATACGAGATCCGAGGGATCCATTGTCATCCGCATTCAACTCGTAAAGATAGAATCCATTCGCTTCCCAATCTTCGTGTAGAAACACAGCCCCATCGAAACTAGGAGAACGCTGCAACCAATCGAGATGATCCAATGTTTCTCGAGCCACCGGATTACGGTATTGGCGATTCAAGTCAATCCCGTGGCCATTTTCCCGGGTTCCAAGCTCGGAACCCATCGGATTCAAACAGGGCACTATCCACAGACTAGCATCCCTTGGCCAAGCCCGTTGTCGAAACATCTCCAACAATGCCAACGTGCCCGCAGGTTCATCTCCATGAATTCCTGCGGAGACGTAGTAACTACGTGAACTGTTCGCAATGCGTTGAATGTAAGCATGGATTGCCAAGCTTGGCTCGCTGCAAACAACTTGCACCTCCCAACCTGACTGCAGAGCAAAGTTCTCCGTCTCCTCCAACACCGCCCGAATATCAATCGTTTCTCCGCAATACCTGCCTTGATTACGCTTTGGAACCATGGTCAGGAAACCACAGCCACATCTTCAACAGGAGTGGGAGTATCTTGATCGCTGAATCCGTGCTTTTCCCAACGGGGATCCAGCCCTAGATCACGTAGCATTTGCAAATCTTTCTCCACAGATTGATTCAGGGTCGTTAGGTAATTTCCCACCATCATGGCGCTAGCCCCAGCCATGAAGATCATGCTCTGTAAATCACGCAGATTCACAGTGCGCCCACCGGCGACCATGATTTCTTGTTTCGGCAGGATGAAACGAAAACAGGCGATCGACTTGAGTACCTCCATAGGGGCGATCCCTTCTGCGGTTTTAGCCATCGGAGTGCCTTCGATCGGGTTCAGAATGTTGATAGGAACAATATTCGCTCCGACATCGCGCAATGCAAATGCCAGATCACAACGATCTTCGCGGGTCTCACCCATCCCTAAAATCCCACCGGAACAAATCTTGATCCCCACCTTTTTCAGATGGCGAATGGTTTCCACTCGATCTTCGTATGTATGGCTGGTGCAAACTTCAGGATAAAATCGTCGAGATGTTTCGAGATTATGATTGTAACACTCGAGCCCCGCTTGCTTCAGGCGCTCAGCCACCTTGGGATTTTTGATAATACCCAAAGAAGCGTCAGGCCGAGCCTTCCCGCTGTCCTTTAATTCCGTGAGTCGATCGCAGATTTGATCAAGAATTGCACCCTCTTCCAACCCTTTCCACGCGGCCACCAAACCGACAGCCGTAACTCCATTCGCTTTCGCTTCCTCCGCTGCGGCCAGAACGGGGGGCAGATCCACTAATCCATATCGAGGAGAATCGGTTTGGTGCGCTGAGGACTGAGCACAAAATTTACAGTTCTCAGAACAACCTCCCGCTTTAACATTTACGATCGAACACAAATGAACCTTGTTCCCTTTGTAATGCTCACGGATCCGGTTAGCCCATCCCATGAGGTCGAAAAGATCCGAGGTTTTTTCTAAACCAAAAAGCCAACTGCCCTCCTCGCGAGTGATAGTTCCTCCTTTCAATACACGTTGACCGAGATCAGCGATGCGATCGTGGTTTGAAATGGCGTCAACTACATTCGATATCATGGTTGACACGGTAACAAATCGGCTCCCCGTAGCAATTAGGAAGTTGCTGTAAAACTACGAACTGAGAGAAAATTGCGTGAGATTGGCGATCGTTTCCTCTACTATCCCAAAAAAGTTATGCAACGCATCCTATCTATCCTGATTTTTTGGTTAGCCGGAAACCTCGTCCATGCCGAGAATCTATTCGATGGCCTGAGTTTGAAAGGGTGGCGTGTCGCAGATTTTGCAGGGCATGGAGAGATTGAAATAAAAGCCAGCAACCTAGTTATCAATGCGGGAGCTGCACTCGGTGGTGTCACGTGGACCAATTCGTTCCCCACTAATAATTATGAAATTACCGTCGAAGCAAAAAAGGTTTTAGGTTCTGATTTTTTTGCAGCGATGACCTTTCCTGTGAATGATTCACACGCGACTTTTGTTGCTGGAGGTTGGGGGGGTGGGGTCATCGGAATTTCCAGTCTCAACGGTCAGGATGCCTCTGAAAATGAGACGGTAAAATACAAAAAATTCGAAATGAACACGTGGTATCGCTTAAAAGTACGAGTGCACCAAGGCAAGATTGAGGCTTGGATTGATGACTTACAAATGGTGAATGTGGACCTGAAGGATAAAAAGGTGAGTTTGCGCCACGGGGAGATCGACCTAAACAAACCATTCGGATTGGCGACCTACCAGACGACAGGGGAGATTCGAAAAGTTGAATTAAAACGAATATCAGAAACCAAAAAAACTGAATCACGGGAGAAATGATCCTGTTCGATAATCAATCTCTCCGGACGGACTCAGAGTTACAAAAAACGGGTCAGGCCAACGACAGCTTCAATCCCGCGTATATCGTTCGTGCGTCGTCCTAGAATCTTTTCGAACGTGTCCAAATTGACCTCTAATCCTCCAAACCATGAGCAAAACGGATCCTCACGCTTGTTCGGTTTGGATCTGCTCCGGGCAGTGGCGATCCTTCTTGTGTTATTGGCACACACCCTTCCCGGAGGGACAACGTTTCCCATAATTAAGCCGATTGCGGCAACTTTTGGCTACTTTGGGGTGGAGCTTTTCTTTGTTCTGAGTGGATTTCTCATCGGCGGTATTCTGATCCGAATGATGCAACGCGGGGAATTGAGAACCGTTTCAGGCGTGGTGGAATTTTGGAAACGTCGTTGGTATCGCACGTTGCCGAATTATGTTCTTTTCTTGGTGTTTAATGTGATTTGGGCAGTTTGGATTGAAAGGGCGTCCTTAACCTCCTTCTGGCACTACCTGATATTCACCCAGAATCTGGCATGGCCGTGCCCTGTGTTTTTTCAGGAATCTTGGAGTCTAGCTGTCGAGGAATGGTTCTATTTGATTTTTCCGATTATCGTGGTGGCGGTCACAGGATGGAATCGGCGACCCCATTTTTTTGGAGTGGCCTTGATGATTATGCTTCTCGTTCCTTTGGGATTGCGTTGCCTTGGTTGGGTCGAAGACTCATGGGATGAGTCGATTCGTAAGGTTGTGATTTACCGCCTTGATTCCATGATGCTCGGGGTTGCGGCGGCTTACCTAGCAGTGACGAACGAAGGATGGTGGAAGAAAATAGAACGAATTTGGCCATTCGGAATCCTAATGCTCCTCGGTGTGGCGGCTTACCTTTTGCGCTTTCAACCACTCTCGACTTCTGAGTGGATCCATCGCGCACCGCTCACTTTCCTCACTTCCTTAGGTGTAGCATTGTTGATTCCAGCCTTGGTGAAATTAAAAACCGCCCATGTTACCACAGTTCGAGTCGTCCGAAATATCAGCTTGTGGTCCTATTCCCTCTACCTTTGCCATACTCCAGTCATCCGCGGGCTACGCTATTTTTGCACTGAAAT
>CAMBHS010000148.1 GCA_945867235.1 Akkermansia muciniphila | reverse complement strand
GGCCGCCCTCCCCCCCCCGGGCGGCCAAGGGGCCGGAAACCGTTCGGAGCCAGTGGCGCAGAATGTTCCACGTTTTCATAGAGATACATTGTATTTTCCTGAGTCGGTAAATCCCATCAGGGGGGTCACGATGTACCGGGGCTGTTCCGCACCGCCTCGTCCTGAACCTCCCGTTTATTGGGCTCCCCATTTCGTGTTTTTGAGGAAGGCCAGCAGGTCGCCCAGTTCCTGCTGAGTCAGTTGCTGATCGAGACCTTGCGGCATGACAGAAACAGAGCTGGGACGCATCTCCACGATGTCGGATCGGTTGACAATCACGTTCGTTTCCGGGCCCGTGGCAAGGGTGATCGATTCATGGTTGTCGGCGGTCAAGATTCCGGTGTGATCCTCGCCTTGACGGGTGAGCACCCGGATGGGTTCAAAGCTCCGCACAAAACTCGCACTGGGGAACACGATGGATTCCAGAAGGTCGAGTTCGGTTCGGATGGTGCCGATGGCGGTGAGGTCGGGTCCGAGTTCACCACCAAGATAACCGATGGCATGACAGGTTGAACAAGCGGCTTTTGTGCTGTTAAAAATCGTCTGACCCCGGCGGACATCCCCATCCTTGGTTAGCGACACCAGGGAGGTGAGGCGGGATTTCTGTTCGGCAGCGTTTACTTCCAACAGCACGAGCACCTCATCGCCTTTGGCTTGGATCGCCTTGGAGTATTTCAAAAACCTAGGTTTCAGTTGGTCGGCCCGCAGGCTCGTAATGCTTTTGGAGTGGCGTAATGAATCGATCAGTTGCAGAACGACGACGTCGTTGGTGGTTTGATCGAACGCGGCCAGCAAAGTGCCGAGTTCCAAGGGACCGACCTCCTTGATTTTGGTCGCGAGGGTGACGAGTTTTTCATGGTTCAACCGAGCCTGTGCAAGGATTTCCGAGGCCATCTTTTTCTGCATGACCGGATGGCTGACTTCGGTCTCCGAAAGGAGGAATTGAAAAAGATCCGCGCTGATTTCCTGCAACCCACCGTGGATTGAAGAGAGCGAGCCGAGGCGCATCTTGGCGGCGATTTCAGGCTTTGAACCCGTGTTTAACAATGCCGTTTTTAGGTCGGCGGAATCTGTTTTACGGGCTGCCATCCAGCGAGCTGCTTTGATGGCGGGCTCTAAAAGCTCTGGGGATCGGGAATTGATTAACGCAGTAATCACTGTGATCCAAGTTTTAGGAGCCTCCTTGAATTTCGTGAGCACCATGGATTCGAGAACGATTTTGCGAGCGGTGGTGGGCGCGGTCGAATCTCCAGCTATGTTGGCGATTAGGGATTGCACCTCCGGAGCAGCCGCCAACTCGGCGACAAAACGTGCGAGTTCAATCTGTGCTTTGAGGTCGCCTTTCTCCGCCATGATTTGTTGACTGAGAAATCCTGAGAGGGCCGAGCCCCAGTCTGGATGATGATTGGCAATCCATCGGGCGGTTTTTTTTGTAACGGGCGACGAATTGAGAACCTTGCTTGTATCGTCCAAAAAGGGGAGCACTTCTTTGGGTTGGATATTTCCAGAGGCCATTTGATCCACCGCGATCAGAGCCGCCTGGATTTTGGTCGGGCTTGTAGGGGGAACCATTCCTTGGCGTGTGGCGACGGGGTCGTTCAACTCAATCAAGGCATAGATGATGGAATGTTCGAGGGGACGGTCGTGGGGGGAGTTTGCCAAGGCGAGCAAATGCGGCACCACACTTTTATCCCCAATTCGACCCAGTGCCTCGGCGGCCACCCGTTGGGTCTCTGGTTTTCCATCGACCAAGACCTTTAACAGAAAAGGAACGGCGGATCGATCGCGCCAAATGCTGACGGAATGGATCGCGGTGGACGCCACCAGCGAGTTTTCGTCAAGGATCGCTGTATGAACAACTTTCCGAGCCTCCGGATTTTCGATCTGGGTCAGTGCCCAAAGGGTCAACGAGCGCACGCTAGGATTGGTCTGGCTAGAAAGAGATTGTTTTAACGCGGAAACAGAATCAGGACCTCGCTGGGCTAATTCATGGATAGCCTTGTCTGTTATGAAAGGTCGGGGAGAGCCTAGGTGACGCGTTAGATCCGAGGGGGACTGAGCGTTCCAGTCGATAGCCAAGCCGCGAGGATCAGGTATCGCGGGACTGTTCAATCGGCGCACGCGATAGATCGCACCAAGGATATCCGGCTTGGCCAGTTGAGAGGTGGGACAGCACAGCTTATACCATCCCCCCGTATCAAGCACGAGCAGGCTGCCATCAGCGTCCTCCAAAACATCCGTGGGATGAAAATCCGGACCATCAGAGGTCATGAAATCGGTGGTTTTCGAAGTAAACGTGCTCCCGTCCGGTTTAAGTTCGTGGCGGGTTATTTTATGAACATTAAACAAGGAGACAAAAAAGTTATCTCGGTAACCTTTGCCAAATACTTCGGAACGATAACGGGTGAGACCGCAGGGAGCCGCAGCTCCGAATACACTCATCACAGGCATCAGATCACCGGTGGCGGCGTGTCCACTGAGGACATCATTCGGTTTCCCATACAGCCCGCCGTAAATGGCATGGACGACCCCGTCCCGTTGGTTGGCTTCGGGTCGGTAAACAAATGTCGTCGTGAAAAGCCGTTCCCCACCTGCCGTGAAAGCGACCTCAACCGGGTTATCCATTCCCCCCGTCATCACAGGCTCAAGTCCAGTGCCGTCGGGGCGGGCTCGAAAAATATGCGCTGCTCGGGTGAACCAATCGGGCTTGCCTTGGATCGCATGTTTTTGAGTGGCAAACGCTCCTTTGCACCAATAAAACCATCCATCGGGCCCGAGGTATGGACCGTGGAGATCGTTTGCGCAACCCGTGAGTGTTTTGCCTTGAAACCATTCGACTCGCTCATCGGCCACCCCATCATTGTTGGTGTCGGTAAGTTTCCAGATGCTCGGCGGTGCGCCCACGTAAAGGGATCCATTGTGCCACATGACCCCTTCTGGGAACATCATCCGATCCGCGAAGATCGTTTGCTTGTCATAAACTCCATCCCCGTTGATGTCCTCGAGCCGGACCACGCGATGCGGGCGATCGACCAGTTGCTTATCCGGTTTATCATTCGTGCCGGAGGAGTCTGAAACGTAAAGCCGTCCCTTATCATCAAAATCCATTTCGATCGGGCGTGGAACCATTTGGGTTTGGGCGACACGTTCGACGACAAAACCGTCCGGCACAGTCAATGTTTGGTCGCCGAAGGTGAACTTGGCTGCACAAAGTGGTGTAGGAACAAATAGCAGGAAGAATGAAGTTACGGAGACGCCGATCCGGATGAGGTTCAAATTCGTTTTCAAGGGTGAAACAGTGTGCAAACAAGTCTCTACTTCGACAAGCATTGACTGCCATGCACAGGTTACCGGATTTTTTGTCACCTTGGCGGCGAACGAACTCAGGGTTAGGTTCAAACCCATGAACCCGAGGTGTTTCCTTCTTGGTTGTGCGATGATTCTGCCGTGGAGTTTGCTTGCCGCACAAACTTTCACCGTGGGCACCTACAATGTAGAAATGTATATCACCCATGGATTCAAAGGAACCAAATCAAAATCTGAATCTGGAAAATCAAAAGTGCAGGAACAAATTCTAGCCCTCCAGGCCGATGTTCTGGCATTGGAGGAAATTGGAACCACCAACCTATTGGTTGAGTTGAGGGATTCGCTCGATAAACTCGGGCTGAATTATCCGTATTGGGAATTTGTGGAGGGTTCAGACACAAACTTGCATCTGGCATTGCTGAGTCGATTCCCCATCGTGGCACGTCGTCCTCATACCAAGGAAGTGTTTTTGCTCAATGGACGACGACTCTCTGTCAACCGAGGTTTTTTGGAAGTCGATGTACAGGTGAATGAACATTATCGATTTACTCTTTTGTCAGCGCATTTGAAGTCGAAACGACAATCCTTCATCGCGGACGAGGAGGAAATCCGCGAAAGCGAAGCAGGATTGTTGCGCAAAAAAGTGGATCAGTTGTTAAGCGTTAATGTGGGACGAAACGTCGTCGTGCTGGGCGATTTCAATGACAACAAAAGCAGTCCCACATTGAAGACATTGATGGGAAAAGGCGCGTTGGGGCTTGTTGATACTCGACCCACAGAACGTCCAGAAAACGGTAACCATCGGGAAAGAAACCAACGGGAGTCATGGACCTTTTTTTTCGCGACGGAGGATGTTTATAGCCGGGTTGATTATATTTTAATCAGCCGTGGAATGGCGAGGGAATGGGTCAGTGAAGAATCTTTTGTATTGGCTCGTCCCGATTGGAGTGAAGCCTCGGATCATCGTCCTATTGTCACCCAATTCCATGCCAAGGATCGTTAGGTAAATTTCCACTGTGAAATTTCACCCACGTTCATTATTTGTTGAAAAGAAGGGGCGACTCGTTCTGTGAGGCTTGGTGGTAGCGTGAGGCAAATGCCTTGAATGACAGGGAAAACATGACGGAAAAATCGTCCTCACCTCGGCGATAGTCGCGGAGTCGCAATGTGAAAGCTCCAGTCCACGTCTTAAAATCCCGATAAACCGTGTAATACTGATCTTCCATTTTTCCATCCCGTGCCTCGAAATGATGCGACATGCGGAATCCCCAATTTTCGTTCAGCTTGAAATACAGAGTGTCATAAAACGTATTATTATCTGAATCGGGTCCAAAACTAGCATCCCCTCGAAAATAGCGTTGTCCGAGTCGAATGCTCCAAATATCGTTTGGACTCAATAGAATGGAGTTATTCGCCGCGTTCAATCGATGCTCGCTTTCGTCGTAACGAAGCTCGGAATTGAAAGTGATCCAATCGCGCGGCATGAAATGAATATCAGAGTAGATATCAGAAAATTGGGACTGGTTTTCACGGGGATCGAGACGTAAATCTGTCACGATAGCCCAGTTCAAAAGATCCACCACTTGTCCATCGCGTTTGGTTTGGAATTTGTTTCTCAGACCAACACGCATCACGTTCTGGCTGTCGATGGAATCAATCTGATTATAATCCGGAAAATCGATGGGTAGCAACCGAAGGCTCGGAAGTTCTGTGTCAAATTGGGGAAGTTGATGCGGGCGAGTATTTGGCTCTGGAACAAATACATAGTTCAGTGACGGTTCTAAAATGTGGCGCAACCCGTCGATTTTCAGGAGGGGCATTTTTGTTCCATTCCAAACACGAGTCGCTTTGAAGGATGCCTCGGCTCCTGTATTAAAAATGAATCGATCCTCATCTCCGAAAGGGAGGTTTTTGTTATCGGTTTCCCCATAATGGGTCAGGCGTCCGCCGATTCGCGGAGTGATATTGAGCCAACCCCAGTAGGATTGAGGAGCGAGGAATTGATGGTAGCTGTCACCCCGGGCTGCGGCATAGTTGGTGCCGAATTTCGACCCATCTCTGAATCTCAGATACGCGAACGAGCTGTCGCTTTCGTAAAAAACAGGAGTCTGACCCAATTGTTGGCGCATCCCAGAAAGTCGAATGTCAGGCAACCGCTCAACGGTCGTGTAAAAACTGTTGAACTGAGGTTGCGCGAGAATATCCAAGCTCAGGTTTGACCAGAGCTTATTCACTTCGACAAAAGAGATCGGTTGCGAATTCGTCTGATATTGTTGTTCAAAAAAATCGCGGATCGTGTAGATATCGCTTTGTTCGCGGACAACGACCTTTGCGGTCAGGTTTGTTTGAAGCGAGACTTGGTAATCAAACTTGAACCGGTGACGATCTTCCGGAATGGGTGAATTAAGGAGGTCAACTCCCGGATTCCTGTCGTAGGTC
>CAMBHS010000147.1 GCA_945867235.1 Akkermansia muciniphila | reverse complement strand
CACCTTCACCGAATGCGCGAAAGCTTCTGGGGTGAACATTGTGGGATACATCAAAGGGGTCACCAGCGGGGATTACAACAACGATGGACGACCTGATCTTTATCTCTCCAATAGAAATGGGAATAACCTCCTGCTGCGCAACGATGGGGTCCGTGACAGCAAAGGGTTATCCAACTCTGCTTGGCGATTTACCGATGTCGCTCGCGAAGCCGGCGTGACGGAACCCTACAGCAGTTTTGCGACTTGGTTTTTTGATTTTGATAATGACGGTTGGTTGGATATTTTTGCCGCTGGCTATTCCATCACCGATGTCTCAGACGTTGCCGCAGATTACCTTGGCCTGCCCCATCAAGGTGAGAAGACCAAGTTGTATCAAAATAATAGGGATGGCACTTTCAAGGATGTTACCACTGCGGTCCACTTGGACAAATTGCTCTTGGCAATGGGTTCCAACTTCGGAGATCTCGACAACGACGGTTGGTTGGATTTTTATTTGGGCACGGGTGATCCTGAGTTAAGCACGATTATTCCCAACCGAATGTTCCGCAATAATCAGGGCATTCAATTCCAAGACGTCACCACTTCCGGGGGTTTTGGAAATCTCCAGAAAGGCCACGGCGTCTCATTCGCCGATGTCGATAACGATGGAGACCAGGACGTGTTTGAGGTCGTCGGAGGAGCCTTTTCAGGTGATGCGGCACACAGTGTTTTATTTCAGAATCCGGGACATGGGAATCACTGGATCACCTTGAAACTGGAAGGAGTGACCTCCAATCGTGCTGCGATCGGAGCCAGAATTCGTGTTATTATTGCCACGCCTGACGGTCCTCGCTCGATCTACAAAACCGTGGGATCAGGAGGGAGTTTCGGAGCCTCCCCATTGCGACAAGAAATAGGATTAGGCCGGGCGATCTCAATTCTTTCAGTCGAAATCTTGTGGCCCACTACGGGACCACTACAGACCCTCGCCGGAATAACGATGGATCGTTTCTACAAAGTGCGCGAAGGAGCTCCCTCTGCAGCACCGTGGGGGTTGACCTCCTTCAGGATGCCCATTTCCAACAAGTAGCCCGCACCTCAAGCAGGCTCAACATCTCGCAAACCTACCCATCCCCCTTATCGACTTTTATTGGGTTTTATTTCTGGTTCTGCCTCTTTTTTCTTAAACGCAGATCTTAAAAACCAATGTTTTTTTAAGCCTTGAATCATTTCGTCCGTGTGAACAATGGTTCCGGAAATCGCGGAAATTAAATTCGTGTTTACCTGCACCTGTGCATTGAGATTGCTGGTGATGTTAGCGATATTAACCAAGGTTCGTTCTAGTTCAGTCGCGAGAGCGACGATTTGAGCGTCGGCATGAACGATTGTGGTGTTGGCATTCGTGAGGGTTTCCTGTGCCACTGCCAACGTTTGCTCAAGTTGAGTCGCGATATTGGTTGGAATCAACCAATCACCCAACGATCCTTTTGGGTTCTTAAGAGCCGTTGTGATCACCGCCAAATTGGTTACCGTCGGATGGAATTCCGTCAGCAATGTATTGGCTTTGCTACTAATCTGTACCGCATTCGCCAGTGTCGCGATTATCTGGTTCGTGAGCCCAAGAATATTCGGTAAGGCTTCTCGCAGGTCTTTGGCGACTTCTTCAAATCGATCGGTCAAAGCAGGCGTCTCCATCGACTCTAAAGTGTATCCCTTACTATCTCCCTTGTAAGGGACATACGTGTTGGAAGCTGGATCAAACACTCCTGATACCCGACGTTTCTTGATCAACCCTCCCATTTTATAATCCTCAACCTTGTAAGTCGCATGAAGATTGGTGGCTCGAAATGTTCCACCGGGAATCAGGTCAAGCACCCGTTTCCCCAGAAAATCTCCCGTGGTGACTTTTATCTTTGAATCATCCCAGATATATCCCTCATACGGATGGCGCACGATGAACTGGACAAACACCCGATTGGTCGTGACCTCGGGTCCCATGGACTCGACATTGACGACCTCTCCAACATCGAAGCCGAGAAGTTTCACAGGATCCCCCACCTTGAGACCCGTGCCAGAATTCACACGGGTATGGTAGGGGAGCTTAAGATCGAACCAGCCTTTGCGGTCGCCAGTGTGGTAGATGTAATACACAAATCCCGCGAACATGAGGATCGTCGAAAAACCGATGAAAAGTCCAACGCTACGCTCCACGCGGTTAAGGCGTGTGCGTAATCCGGGAGTCAAATTTTGTAGGGACATATCAAATAAAATCAGTGGTCTCTAAACTATCCCAACGCCCTGCCAACATGGTTTGCACCAAGGGATGATCCGATTGCTTCACTTGGTGACGATCTCCTAGCACCAACCATTGTTGTCGGTGGATGATAGCAAACTGACGACCGTGTTCCAACCATGGACGAAAATCAGTCGTCGTTATCACAAGAGTCAGATTGGGGTGAGTCACCGCGAGGTTCGGAATAAAATCGAGCCACCAATTTGTCTGGAACGGATCGGAATTAAACAGTGGATTATCAATCAACAAAACTTCAGGTTTTAAAATCAAGGCTCGTGCTAAGGCGATCCTCTGGTGCAACGAGCGACTGACCTCCGTTGGTTTGAATTGGGCAACACGCTTGAGTCCCGTCGTTTCAAGCACAGCAGCCACCTCCGTCGAGGCTTCTTCGGCACTACAATTTCGGTGATAACAAACCGGCAGTGCCAGATTTTCCGCCACTGTCAGGTCATTAAAAAGTCGTCCTCCATTTTCAAAAACGACTCCAATCCGCAATCGACTCGCTTCTCGTTCTTCCTCGCTCAACTCCTCCAATCGGGATCCGAAAAGTTGATGCTCTCCGGCGATGGGTTTTTGAAGGCCCGCTGCGGTCACCAAGAGATCCGTCTTTCCAACGCTGGGTCGTGCTCCGATCACCCAGAACTCACCGGCATGAACTGACCACGTGACTTGTTCAATGCGAGCAGAGTCTTGGAACAAACCAGAACCACCCACCGTGGCATTGGATAATTGGATACACGGAGAAAACGACATTAGAGCACAAGATAAGCAATGATAAAGAACGCATCCAGCACGACACACGCCACGACGGAGCCGATGATGGCGTTCGTGGTCACCTGGGAAACATGCTCGAGACGCAGAGCATGAGCCAGTCCTTGATAACAGGTGATCAGTGCAACCACTCCTCCGAAGGTCAATGTTTTTACCCCCAATATGATAAAATCTTCCCATCGAAGCGATGCCGACATCTGCGCAAGGTAAGTAGATGGAGTGAGCGGAACATCTTGAATAAAGGTGAATAAAAAACCGCTGACCAGCGCCATCAACACCATGTAAACCGTCAAACTAAAGACCGATAACGCAAGCCCAATCACTCTGGGCATGACTAGGTAATGAATAGGATCGATTCCCAGAGCCTCGAGCGCCTCAACTTCACCCAAAGCTCGACTGGTGCTCAACTCGATGACAATCCCGGTGCCTACACGGGCTAAAACTAGTAACACAGTGACCAGAGGAGCCAACTCACGAACCACCACCGAAACCATGATCACTCCGGCATAATCCACTGCACCTACCTTGCTTAATAGCGCCACCGTTTGGCCACTCACCACCAAACCAAGGGCGACTCCCAAAAAGGTCAGCATGGGAAGAGGGGAAAGCCCCGCACGGTTGATCTGGCGCGCAACAAGCGGGCGCAATACTGAGGTGCTTTTGTTCCACTTGGTCAGCGTGACCACTAATGTGATCAGGGCGAAGGCGACCAGTTTTTTTGTGGAGCTCAGCCAATCGATCACCATGCTTCCGAGCCATTGTTGGGGTCTCATCCACCAAGGAACCTGATTTCTTGGTGGCGGCGTCAGAGAGGGGTTGGGCAGGGCGATGGACTCCACTGTCAGAGATTACGCCCGACGTCTGTTAGGGTCAAACGACATCAGCAGGATGAATGAGACTCGGCACTAAAAACTACGCGGAGCCTATTTACCATTCAGCGTCTTCTCTACCGCTGCGTTGGGGGGTTGACCTAATGCCTGTGATTTCTGGTAATGGTAACGTGCCAATTCAAGCGCGGGCGGCTGCGAACTCATATACGCCATCGCCAAATTATAATGGGCTTTGGCATAATTTGGATTCAGCTGAATGGCTCGGCGAAAAGCAGTTTCCGCCGGTATCCGCTGACCTTTGTGGCTCAATGTCACGGCTAGGTAATTTTGGGTTTCAGCATCATTAGGATTCGCGATCGAAGCCTTGCTCAAAAAGTCTAAAGCTTCATCAAACTTATCCTGCCGAATCCGTAATATCCCCATCAAGGATTGAGCGTAGGCATCCGTCGGGTCCTCACCCAAGGCCGAATTCAAATGATCTTCAGCTTGTGGCAAACGGTTTTGCTGAAGATTGATCGTGGCAATGTTCGCTAGGACATACGTGTTCTTTACGTCCAATTTAAGCACTTCCAGATACTTCTGTTCTGCGACGTCGAACTGCCCGGCTGCGAAAGCACGCTCAGCCTCCACAACCAGTGAGACTGCTCCAGACGCTAAATTGCGACGCCCTTTTTCTCGTCCTCCCTTGCTTTTGGAATTATCCGAAGCACTCAATGAGCCTTTCGAAAGTTCCAATGGGGATGTCTTGAACAAGGCAAGCTCTTCAGCGGTGTAGGGGACTTTGCGTGCTTCAAAAGTTTCCAATCGTGCCCTGAGTATCGAGACTTGATTACTCATATTACCCGATTGAAAATTTGAACCTTTGGACTTCGCAGTCTGAATCAACTTGTTCGCTTCCTTCAGACGATTTTCCAATTCATCTCGTTCTTTTTCTAAACTTTTGACTCGTGCTTTATCCTTACTTTTTTCGGAACCAACAGTTGGCTTGCCTTGCTGCGCCGCAGCTAATTCAGCTGCACGACGCTTCAAAATCTCATTTTCCGACTTCAGTCCCTCCAGTTTTTCTTTCTCCTTCGCCAACAATGCCAGTTGGGATTCAATTTTCGCTCGAGCTTCTTTCAATCCGCGAGGCTCGTCCGAATTCACTTTGGCTTTCTCCAGAGCCAATTTTAATTCGCTCAACTCCTGACCTAGTTTCAACGCAGCCGTATCGCGAGTTTTCAAATCCTGCTCCAACCTTGCGGTATTCGCTTGGGACACCTCGAATATCGATCGATCCACGGTTTTTTCCAATTTTTCGAGAGCTTGTTTCAAGTTCGCCTCTGCTAAATCTTTAGCCTTCTCGAGTCCCTTGATCTTTTCCTCCGCCTTGCCCAACTCGCGAGGATCCGCTGCCGCAGGTTGAGGACTCAGAGCTTCCTGCAACTTAGCCATCAAATTGTTTTTCTCCGTTTCCAATCGAGCGATGGTTTCCTTGAATGGCACAGTCGGATCCACTGTCGGGGTCGGAGTTTTACCCGGAATTTCGACGGCGGGTTTTTCGGAAGCGAGCCGCACATCCTTTAATGTCGCGATCTTCTCGTTTACATAACCCAAACGAAACTGTACCGCCTTGGGATTCCAGTCAGGTGAAAGTTTTTGTAGGACGGTCAACTTTGCCAATGCCTCCAGATACTTCTCCTTGGCCGATGGTTGTTGAGCCGAAGCCAACATTTGATCCGCTTCCTGTATCAAAAGATATATTTCGACATACTGCTCGTCCCCAGCCGCGTGCACGGGAGAAATACGAGCCAGAGCCAATAGGATAATAAAAATAAAGCACCAGCGCATGACCTACCTTAATCCAGCCCTCTTCTTTTTGGCAATCGTGAATCGATCAGCGATCGGAACAGCCCCGGTACATCGTGACCCCCCTGATGGGATTTACCGACTCAGGAAAATACAATGTATC
>CAMBHS010000146.1 GCA_945867235.1 Akkermansia muciniphila | reverse complement strand
TGGGTCATTTTAAGATCGATGGCTCGAAAATCCGTTACGATGATCTCCGCGATGGGTTCCCCCATTTTAACGGATTGATAACGAGCGACGAACAGGTTGGTTAAAAATCCACTTTCTGGCGTGATGACATTCGCGATGATGGATTCGGTTTGCCCGGTCGTGGTTGGGGAGGCGATGTTATTTTTCCAAAGGGTTCCTGCCCAAATAAAAAATACGAAGAAAACCACCACAGGCAGGTAACGAATTCGAAATTCTCGCCATTTTTGAGCGGGTGGGGTAATGATTAATGGGAGAGTATCCATGGCTTATATTTCTGATTCTTCCTCGGCCTTTAATCCGGCGAGGCGGGATACGCCTGGAAGGGTTCGGAGTTCTGTCAGTAAATCATCCATCCGATCTGTATCACGGAGAAGGACTCGATAAGAAAGATCAGTGCCTTCATAGTTTTCATTAGATCGTTGGCTTGCGCACATCGCTTTCAGACTGTGCCGATGCAGCAAATTCCTCAAATGAGGAAGGTCTGCCACCGGACGCGACCAGTGAAGATTGATAATCATGTCGTAACGGAGGCGAGACCCGAAAGAAGTGTACCAAAGGTACAACATGATGAATGAAATAAGGAGGCAACCTGAAACGGCAGTGGCGAATTTCATCGTCCCCGCAGCCATTCCGATGACGATGACAGAAAGTATGTAAGTGGTGTCGAGAGTGTCGCGAAGGATGTTTCGGAACCGGACTATCGCGAATACAGCCATTAAACCAAAGGCGGTGACAAGATTGTTTGATAGCACCATCATCACCATCGCAACCACGGTGGGAATAACCACCAATGCCCCAACAAAGGAGCGCGAATAAGACAGCCCGCTATGGGTGACCATGTAAATCCAAGCGATGAAGTGCCCACCCATAAAGGCGAGCAGCAATCCGAGCACCATCGCTGGGATATTTAATGGTGCGGAGGCAAAATCTCCGCGTAACAGCCATTCACTCATGATTTAAGCAATTGTCGCTATAGGGCTATGGTTCTTTAAAGAATTCGAGTCACCTACCGGTTCTGATAAAAATGTTGCAGGACCTACCGGAATCGCACCTAGGGCAAAAGCATTAGATAAGCGTTCTTCGCCTAGCATTTCAACCCCTTCCGCATATTTCGCAGCTCCACATTGGGTGAGTCCAAAAACTTTAACCAAATCTCTGAACCAATCCGGATAACGGTTTGTAAACTTTAATTCCAACACCACCGAATTACCAAAGACTACCACGGGATTGACCATGGTGGTTTCGAATTGAGCGCAAGGCTGAGGGTCACACAAAACATTTCGATCCAAGGTTACACGAACAGAATTGTCATGTCGACTAATCCATGCCTCTCTCATGTAAAAAATATGTGCCATCGGACGGGCATCCAAGTGCCCCATTAACTTGGAAAAATTCTGGAGTGCCTGAAACTGTCGAGGATCCTTGGAAAGCACATAGTCAGCACGAGGCAATTGTCCCGCTAATATCTCGTCCACATATTGACGCCGCACTCCGCCTCGTTGTTTGGCAATTGTATTATTAACCCTGCGCTTTATCTCAAAAAAAACAGGGGAATCATTTTGATTGTCGTAAAATCGAAGGCGAAGTTTATACCGATTTTTGTCGCCGTTAATGGTCCATCGAAAAGTTGATAAGTTTGGAGAGTCTAAATAAAGACTATGTACCGGATAGGAATAATTGGGCTGGGTCGCTCCAAATTCATCAATATCAAGGTAGCCAGCCACGAAGTCACGCACTGCGAATGCCGTGTGCTCCGGTATGACATACTTTAACTCAAATCTAGAAGCCTGCAGCTTGTCCTCAGCCATAGTGCAGTTGTCTCCCTATCCAAGTTATATATAAATTAATGTTTATCCCCACGATAATCGTCACTGAATTGTATCTCCCAAAATCAAAAATCGCAATCAAATGTCGTGTTTTTGAGTTTGCTCCGATTTGAGCACCTTGTCGAAATAACCAGCAGTTTGAATGCCAGCATTACCCAAAGGGGTTAAATTATTAACCGTAAATGCTCCAGAGAAATCTGATCAGGGCAAATCCTGCACGACGATGTTTTTGTACCATGCTTCGCTAGCCGGTCCACCATGGATCTGAAGTGCGATAATGCCCCTTTGGGGGATTTCGGGTTCAGATTCTTGATAATCCACTGTTTTGAGGTTGTTGATCCAAATTTGGATACGGGTCCCTTCGCAACGGATTTTGTAATGGTTCCAATCGTCGCGTTTGAGAATTTTTGAAACAGCGTCACGAGGGGATTGGGCAAGCACTTTGTTTCTTCGAGATTCGTCATAAAGGGATCCCCACCATGATGGATCTCCGAGGTCAGCTTGATAACCGCTCACTTCATGATGGTTTGGAATGCGCTTAGTGCGAAATTGAAAACCGCCATTCGCGCCTGCTCCTAAGAGTTTGAAATCAAGTTCCGCCACGAAATTTGTGTAGGATCGGATGGTGCAAAGAAACTCATTGCGGAGGATGGGGGCTTTGAGGGAGCCGCCGACGATGGCTCCGTTTTCAATGCGAAACGTTTTGTTCGTGTCACCTTCCCAACCGGCGAAGGAGGTCGAGTTCACGATGGGAATCGTCGCACCCCAATGGGTTTGAAGACTGAATAAAAAGGTGATCCCTACCCAAGCAATTATTTTAAGCATAAGTGTTCCAACATGATAGCATTGGAGTGTTATTCGGCAAAAGAATCTTGTGCGTTTCGTGGAGGGATGAAATTGCCTTGATTCCCCTTAGTCAAGGTAGCCATCGACGTTTACTGACGTTCGTATTCGCCTTTACCTAAACGCTTCAGAACGGTGAATCCTGCTTTTTTCGCATCGGAGATAGAAACTGGTTTGGAGTGCAGGGGCGTATAAACCTGGGAAATAATTTTTCGAACCGGCTTCCGGCACAAAGGGCAGGCGGTGAGTTCCGCACGGTTGATCGGGCGATTCAGGGTGAATTTACCACTGCACAGTTTGCATTGACCTTCGCAGAGTTCGTATTCGTAGAGCGGCATCAGGTTAACAGACTTGCTGGTTGTTATGAATCGGCGGGGCAGATTTCTTTTTTCGACGAGCCAAATAGATCCAAGAGATGTGGAGAACCAAGATGAGGGACGCGGCTAGCCCGTCAATCGGTAGGGGAATTGATGAGGATTTGGCTTGGTTTATTAGTATTGGAATACTTTGGGATAGAATCACTACTGCGCCGAGTGATGGAAATATCCATAACCAAGATAACATTCTCCAAGCGATTCGGCGACGCTCGGCTGTGGAAATAGCACCGATCGGTTCAGGTTCGCAGTTCACGGAAAATGGAAGCGAACAATTGTCGCCGATAAAAGTAATTGAACCGGCGAAAAACAATTAGATGTCGCAGATGTCCACTCCTTGACGAAGGGATGCGATTGCGTCAGGACGCTTTGGAATAAATTCTTGCGCGACATGTCCTTTGTATCCTGTTTCGACAATGGCCTTCATGATCGCCGGGTAATTCAACTCTTGTGTTCCATCTATTTCTGCGCGACCCGGAACCCCTCCCGTGTGATAGTGGGCGATGTAGGGGTGGAATTTTCTGATGGTGGCAATGACATCTCCTTCCATGATCTGCATGTGGTAAATGTCGTAGAGTAGTTTGAAACGTTCAGAACCTACGGATTTGCATAGCTCAGCACCCCAAGCGGTGTGATCGCATTGGTAGTCTTTATGGTTCACCTTGCTATTCAGCAATTCCATGACGATGTTGACTTTGTGTTTCTCCGCAGTGGCGGCCAGTTTTTTCAATCCGATGGCGCAATTTTTGAGACCTTGCTCATCGTCAAGTCCTGCCCGATTTCCTGAAAAACAAATCAAGTTGGACAAGCCTGCGTTAGCAACCAGAGGGATGACCCTCTCGTAACTTTCCAGCAGTTGCGTATGATTTTCCAGCCGATTCCACCCTTTCTCAATACCCATGCCTGCCCCATTTGCCATGGCGCAGGTGAGGTCGTATTTTTTTAAGGTGGGCCATTCCGCAGGTCCCTGCAATTCAACCGATTGCAGTCCCATTTCCTTACCCGCTTTACAAAGGTCATCCAAGGGAATGCTTCCGTAGCACCAGCGGCAAACGGAATGATTAATGGATCCTTTGCGAGGGAGTGCTGCTCTCAATTCTGAGGGCAGGGTGGCTGCTGCCAGAGAAGCAAAAAGTGCGGTTACAGTCGCATTTTTCAATGCGGACCGCCTCGTAAGGAATCCATGCATAATTTTAAATAATTAAAGGAGAAATCAATGTTCGCAACCACAACCTTGACCGCAGGAGCCATCATCAAAATCGGACTCGATGGGAACTCGTCCAAGTTCCAATGTTTTATTCACGTATTGCTGCACGGAATCTTGCACCTTCTGCATTTCCTGTTGCGCATCTATAAAGCCTTTGACGATGGCGTTATCCAATACAGAAACACGAAGTGCTTCATAACTTTGAAGTTCGCCATCGCTCAACTTAACTCCCTGATGTTGTTTGTGATGCAGATGTTCACCTTGTTCAACTAATTCCTTGTATTGATCACGGGATTTATCATCAGCCATGAATGCATCGATATTCCGGCGAAGGGATTTTGAATCGGGTTGATCCAAGATGGTTTGGCAAAGTTCTCGGATTTTTTCAACGATGGTATTTTCTGCAATGGCGGTCGTCATATTGTTTATATCAGACTTCACATTCCGCTGCGGACCATTGGGTGTCAAGGGTCAAACTTTAGTCAAAAATAAATGCACCTACGCGAGCGCATCGAGTAGTCGCAGCTAAAAATCCAAGGACAACAGACGGATCCCCTTCGGCTTGGTAGGTTCAAGGATGTCCGTGATCAAATTGTTGCCGTCTCGGAGTTCGTCAGTTTTATTTTTCAGGCTGAATGTCTTGCTTGAATATTTGGACTTCCGCAATTCGACGAGGAAACCACTGTAGGTTTTAGGAGGATTCTTAAACTTTGTATCCCCCTTTGGGGACTGTATTTCCCGAAGAAGGTTCAGGACGAGGGGCGGAGTCTTGGGTCGCGAAGCAGCTCCCTCGAGTTGCTGAGCGGAAACGTTGTAAATGAAACCAATAAAAAAGGTGATCCTAAGCAGGTTTTTCATGGATGTCTGGCGTTCCATTAATAATGAAACTGCTGTTTGATTTTGTCAATCTCAAGAGGGTTCGTTGACACCTTGTCCTTGGCTCCTTAGTTTCATGTCGAATGTCAAACATGCCGTTCGAGCTACTTTTAGCCCTTCGATATCTCCGCCCCAAACGGACATTCGTTTCTATCATTACGTTGATTTCGGTGATGGGGGTCATGCTAGGGGTGGCTGTTTTGATAATCGTAATCAGCGTCATGAGCGGGTTCGATCAATCATTGCGGGACAAAATCCTAGGTTTTAATTCCCACCTCCGCATTTCGAATGTTGATCGTCGGTTAAAAAACTATCGTGAGATATCGAAGGTTGTAGCCACAAACCTCCATGTAAGAGGGGTGGCTCCGTTTGTGCTAGGGCAAGTCTTGGTAAAAACTCAACCGGTTTCCGGTGAACCTGCCTATCTGGCTCAATATTTGCGAGGCCTAGATCCTGCATTGGAAGCACAGGTGACGACTTTGCCGAAGAGTATTGTTGAAGGATCTTTTGACCTTCGCGGTAATCGAATTTTAATCGGTCGCGGTTTTGCGAAGGACCTGAGGTTGCAAGTCGGGGATCGGTTATTGATTTACGCACCCCGTGATGTTGAAAAATGGGATAAAGCGAGGATGAAGGATCAAGGGGAAATCCCGATCCCCGATGATTACGAGGTGGCTGGCATTTTCGAGGT
>CAMBHS010000145.1 GCA_945867235.1 Akkermansia muciniphila | reverse complement strand
GGAGGTTTTCCATGAAACTAAGTTCTTGTTTCGTGATATGGGGCGATGTGTTCTTTCGCATCCCTACTCTAATTGAGACTTAGTCTCAATAGTACAAGTCTATTCTTCAAAAAACTGCAGCTTTCTTTCACCCACTTTTAATCACACCCCGAGAAAGCTCCCTCAAAACGAGCCAAATAAAAACACCGTCGAACACAAAAAAACAAATACAAAAAAACATTTGGTTCATTTCCCTTTGACACAAGTCCGACCTTCGTTAGCCTGTGTTGACGCATTATGAGACTCGGCATTAATACATTTTTGTTCACCTCTCCGTTCACCAACGAGAGCACATCACTCTTCTCAAAGTTTAAGAAATGGGGATTTGAGACTGTAGAAATTCCTGTGGAGGATCCTTCCCATATCGATCCCGCGCATGTTAAAGCGGAACTTGATAAAAACGGATTGGTTTGCGGATCTGTTTGCGCGTGCATGGGTGGCGGGCGTGATTTGCGCGGCACACCTGAGCATCAACAAGCCGCGATGGATTACATGATGAAATTGATTGATCAGATGGTGGTGCTCGGATGCCCCAATTTGATCGGGCCGATCTATTCCGAGGTAGGTCGTGCGGATGCTGTGCCAGAAAAGGAATACAAGGCTCAATGGAAAACCGTGGTCAAACACCTCAAGAAACTAGCCGCTTACGCCAAGAAAAAAGGGGTGACCCTTTGCCTTGAACCGCTCAACCGGTTCGAAACTGATTTTATCAACACCGCCGATCAAGCCTTGCAAATGACGGCTGATGTCGGCAGCCCCGCGTTAAAAATCCACCTTGATACGTTCCACATGAACATCGAGGAAAAGAATCAAGCCAAGGCCATCCGCAAAGTGGGCAAGCAACTCGCTCATTTCCACGCCTGCGGGAGCGATCGAGGGACTCCGGGGAATGACCATATTGATTGGAATCCGATTGTCGCCGCCCTCAAAGGCATCGGTTACAAAGGTGATGTGGTCATCGAATCGTTCACGACCGACGTCAAAGTGATCGCCCGAGCCGCTGCCATCTGGAGACGCATGGAACCAACGACCGAAGAAATCGCGGTCAAAGGAATCAAGTTCCTCAAAAAAGCGATGAGCCTCTAATTTTAGAACCTGTTAAACATTTCACCGCCAAAGCTTAAAACGCTGCGGCGGTTTTTTTTAGAACCGATTGGTTTTCCTCAAAACACACGTCCTAACCGCTGCAAAAAATTCCCCGTCTCAATCCACCACCAACCGAGAGCACTCCAGAGACTGGGTTTTCCCATCAGAATCGGGATTGCTAAAATCAGCGTTCCAAAATTTCCCAACCAAATCACAACCATCGAAAACACCCAGCCTTGATCGGTGATATCCGTTTGACGCATCTGCATCACATACAAGGTTAGCGTCACGTGAAATGCATACGCCGCACCTAATAAAAAATGGAACCCCCACTGGAACCTGTGCCAATCCCATACCCAATCTCCGACTAAAAATAGGAACGCAACCAGCACCGCGTAGAGAGGGAAAAAATAAGGGGCTAGAGAAATTAAAAAATTCGTCTTGGTGATAATCACATGCCCGCCTTTAGCGGTCGCTTTGAATTGCTTGACCTTGCCTCCAAACGCCCAGGTCCACAGTGCATGGGTCAGTTCATGCCCCAAGACATAAATCCACATCGGCTTGGGCAACAAAAGAAAAACCACAATCCAACAGGCACCACCCGCCAGCAAGGAAACCCAAATCGTTGTCGATTCCTCCGAATGGCGTAAGATCCGCATCAAGGTCGGCAGAGCGGCGACGGCGGCGGGCATTAAAAATAACCCAAGAACTAATTTAAGAAATTTTGGCACTAATATCGCGTGAAACGACGGAACCCATCCTAAACACCAAGGAACAATTGTCGAATCGCGTTTGATGTGGTGCCTCAATAAATGCTAGGGTGATTCGCATGAAACCGAATGCAAGACCTCGCTGGGGGGATTGCATCCCACCCTTCGGGGCCGTGATTGAGTTTTGATGTTTTTGTTAATTCATGAATCGTATCCACCTTCTTTCGGAGCAAGTGGCCAACCAAATTGCGGCAGGCGAGGTCGTCGAGCGTCCTGCTAGTGTCGTGAAGGAGTTGGTGGAGAACGCACTCGACGCAAAAGCCAAACGCATCAGGGTGGAAATCCAAGCCGGGGGACGGAGTCTCATCCGGGTTTCTGATGACGGCGTCGGTATGAGCAAAGATGACGCGCTCATGTGTTTGGAGCGTCATGCGACAAGCAAAATACAACAGGCAGAGGACCTGCAAACGGTCGCAACCATGGGTTTTCGAGGCGAGGCAATGCCCAGTATAGCCAGCGTGAGCCGGATGATGATCACGACACGAGAGCAAGAATCAAACTCTCCGGAGGCCTGCCAGTTGATTATCCATGGAGGCAAAATAATTGAGGTGAAAGCCGCCGGAGCCAGCGCAGGCACCACGATCGAGATACGATCGCTTTTTTATAATATCCCTGCGCGTCGAAAATTTCTACGCAGCGACAACACAGAAACGGCACACATTCAGAACTACCTGACACTCGCGGCGTTGGCATTTCCGGAAGTGAGTTGGACCTACGTGCAAGAAGGTCGCGTGATCTGGCAGTTACCCGAGGTTGATCCGTCCGTGATCGCTGCGAACCCGTTAAGGGCACTGCAAGAGCGGATGGCCGAACTCATGGGGAACGGGCTCAAATTGCTGCCCGTGGATTTCACCTCCCAATTGACGGGAGTCGCATTGCCGGATGAGAACACGGAGGTGAACCTAGTGCAACCGTTGCGCGTTTGGGGTTGGATCGGCGCGCCCGGTGTTTCGCGAGGCACGCGAGAAGATCAGCATTTATTCGTGAATCGCCGACCGATCGATAGCCGAGGGCTGAATCACGGATTGATGGAAGGGTATCACACAGCCTTGATGAAAGGGCGTTACCCTGTTTGTTGCTTGTTTTTGGAGATCGATCCCAGCGAAGTGGATGTCAATATCCACCCCGCCAAGCGCGAAGTAAAATTCCGCCACGAAGGTTGGGTCAGACGGGCTGTCGCAGAAGCCGTTCGCAATGCATTGCTGGATTTTCATCGAGTGGCACTCCCCCCGAGCGGGATGCCCAACACCGAAGCTATCCTCACTGTTCCTGTGTCGGAACACCCTTCGGCAACCGAACTATCTCCTTTTTTATCCAGCGAAGAAGGCTCCAGTGAACCCTTGCCACCCTCCTCACCAACGGTTTCAGTTTTACAATTGAAGGGGGAAAGGGAGTTCGAAAATCCAAAAACAACACTGCCGCTTTTCCCGTGGCCAGATCGCTCGCAATCGTCCTTGTCCACAGATCAACCCGACGCGAAGCCGGACTTTGGAACCTCCTCCCCCATGATTCCAACGGGGGTGCCGTTGCTTCAGGTGCCATTACGCATCGTTGGGGTTATTGGCCGGTTGTATGTGGTTTTGGAGTCGGATCGAGGACTGGTGTTGATGGATCAACATGCCGCCCACGAACGAATTCTATTCGAGATTTTATTGCGTCGCTTGGAAGCCGGCGGGATGCCCTCGCAGCGATTGTTGCTCGCTGAAACTGTGGAACTCACACCCCGGGATGCGAATTTTGTGCGCCAACAGTTGCCTACGTTGATCCGGATGGGCATCAGCCTCAGCGAATTTGGAGAACGAACCTTTTTGCTGGATGGGCTCCCCCCGTTCGCTCGCATCAAAGAGGGGCGAGCGTTTGTTATCGAATTAATCGACGCCCTAAAATCAGCCGGACAAGAGGCGAACTCTTGGCGGTTAGGAGAAAATATCATCGCCAAAACCGTGTGTCGCCAGGCCGTGAAGGCCAATGACCATCTCGCCGGACCGGAACTAGAAAAACTGCTGGTGGATCTGCGCCATTGCGAAATGCCCTACACCTGTCCGCACGGAAGACCCACGTTGATCGAAATGAACTTTCGCGAGTTGGAAAAAAAGTTCGGTCGAATTCAGTGATATTTTAGGAATCAACTTCAAGCCCATTAAAAAATGAAAACAAGACAGCGATTTTTCTTCAGCAGATTGACCCTAAGTGCGTGCTGTTGGTTGACGGGAATTCTGGCATCCGCAGAGGCACCTCCCTTGCGCCTCGGATTGCAGTCTCCAGTGGAGCACCAAGTTTTTCAGCGAACCTCCGCGACGTCCGGGGCTGTGGTGGTTCAAGGAACCGTTCAACTCAATCCGGGGGCAGGCGGGTCGATGGAGCTGGAAGCGCGTATTGTCGGGAAAAACCCAGACGGGGTGATTCTTGGCACTTGGCAAAGACTGCCTGCGGACACGAAAGTGCGACACTTCATGGGGCAACTCATGGCTCCTGCCGGGGGATGGTATCGCTTTGAAATCCGAGCCCTCATTGACAAAAAACCGGTCGTCACCAACACCGTCGAGAATGTTGCGATCGGCGAAGTTTTTTTGATTGCGGGACAATCGAATTCGGCCAACCACGGAGACGGTCGCCAGCATCCATCCACCGGTCGTGTCGCCGCTTATGACGGCAAAGGGTGGCGACTGGCAAACGATCCTCAACCGGGAGCCAGTGGAGATGGAGGGAGCTTTATCCCCCCGTTCGGAGATGCTTTAAGCCTCAAATTAGGGGTTCCGATAGGTGTCATTTGCATGGGTGCAGGCGGCACCAGCATCCGAGAATGGTTACCCAAAGGAGATACTTTCAATGCCCCACCGACAACCTTTGCCAACAGTGTCGCTGTCGGAGATGGCCTGTGGGCGAGCACAGGCGAATTGTTTCAACGCTTATCAACACGCATCGTCGAATTCAACCCGCAAGGATTTCGCGCCGTCCTCTGGCACCAAGGAGAATCGGATTCACAACAGGCGAATGGTCACAATATCTCTCCAGACCATTACGCGCTGTATTTGAGGCGGATTATCGAATCCAGCCGGCAACGTGCGGGTTGGTCCATCCCGTGGTTTGTAGCTCAAGCAACTTACCACAATCCCTCGGCCACAGGCTCTCCTGAACTTCGGGCAGCCCAATCGAGCCTTGTGCAAAACGGAGTGGCGTTCGCCGGTCCGAATACCGACGAATTGACTGGAGATTTCAGGGATGGAAATGGCCAAGGGGTTCATTTCAGTCCCAAAGGTCTTCAAAAACATGGCCAACTTTGGGCTCAATCCGTGGGAAGCTGGATCGAGACTCTGCTGAACACCAAACGCAAGACCGCCAAAACCATCAACGTGGAATCGGAGGTTCCCCCTTATACATTGCCAAATGCGTTGATCTGCGATGATGGAACCCGAGTTACCGATGCAAACCTTTGGCGTAACAAACGACGACCCGAACTCCTGCGAATTTTTGAGAGAGAAATATTTGGCAAAACGCTCGTGGGCCGCCCCGAATCATTGCGTTTTGTTTTGCGCGAGGAAAAACAAGACGCCCGTTCTGGCAAAGCCACACGGCTCCGGGTTGGCGTTCTGTTCGAGGGGCATGAACAGGGGCGTCAGATGGAGTTGTTGATTTACTTGCCGAACTCAGTGACGAATTCCGCCCCCATATTCCTTGGGTTGAATTTTGATGGAAATCACACCGTCACCGATGATCCGGACGTGCCGCTGGCTCGGCATTTCGTGCGTGGCGTCGCCCCGTTGACTCCGAGTCCGCCAGCCTCGCGAGGCACGCGAAAGGAAATGTGGCAGGTTGATAAAATTTTGGAACGCGGCTATGGGCTGGTGACTGCCGGATACGGAGAGATTGAGCCGGACGAAAACGGGCACTGGCAGAAAGGTCCGCGAGGTTTAGGCACCCAACCCGGCCCCGGGGATTGGGGATCTCTAGTGTAGTGTCCAAGAATTAACTGGACAGGGGTTTCTTGGTTCTTCTATTGCGCGGTTGGGTGCAGTTGGGCTGGATTTGCTCGAGAGTTTGGCGGCAACGGGTGAGTTTTTGTTGAATAGATTCGATCGTGGCGGTCCAGACAAA
>CAMBHS010000144.1 GCA_945867235.1 Akkermansia muciniphila | reverse complement strand
ATTATCGTTTCCGCATCCGGATGTTTGGTATTCCTCACTCACGGTCACGAGCAGCACCCCCTATTTCCGACGCGAAGTTCGGGTGGTCGCATCGAGGAAGGATGCGTATGGAAACCCCTCACAAGAAACTTTGGGTTCCACCGTTTGGGCTCGATTGCCGGAGGACACATCGACACTGTTTACCTTGCCGCTAGGCTCGATTACAGAAACCAACATCATGTTTCTCGAAATCGAAAATGGCGATAATCCCGCATTAGAGTTGAGTTCTTTCCGGCTGTGGTGGTCTACATCGCGTCTTGTATTCAAACCTAAAGCAGCGGTTCCACTCGCGCTTTATTATGGAAACCCCAAGGTGGGTTCGCCGCGTTATGATCTGGACCTGCTGGGTTCCAGATTGATCCTTGCGGACAAAACCCCCACTTTGCTGGCAACGGAAGAAACACTGCAACCCCGATCCATGTTTGGAGCATTGGATTCTGCCGGTTGGATTTTTTGGGCTGTCCTAGCCTTGGTGGTGGCTGGTTTGCTGTTTGTCATCGCCCGACTCGTCCCCAAACCGGTGACCTGAACCCGATTCCAAAACCGTGACGAGTCCGGAGTTTCAACATGATCCAACCTGCGACCAGTGACCCTGAAGTTTCCGCCACACGAGCTTGCGAATGGCCCGCCTGGATCCACGCGTTCGCCTGGGGCACACTCCTGCTGCTGACCTTGGTTCTTGGCGGCATCTCGCGTAGCGACCCGAGCCGAAACGTGTGGGAGGGATGGCGTGAGAGCAGGGAACTTAGACGCCCCGCTTACGCGGAACGGGTTCACATCAACGAGGTCTTTCGTACTCGATCCAACACCTGGTCCAACCTGGCTTACGTTCTCGTAGGACTCTACGTTCTCGCGATCGGCTGGCACGATTTACGCCGTTCTTCGCTGAGCGGAGCGGGTTATCTTGCCAAGACGCCCGCTCTCAGCCTCGCTTTCGGATTGGCGTGTTGCTACCTCGGTCTAGGGAGTGGTCTTTTTCACGCCTCGTTAACCCGGTTCGGTCAACAACTTGACGTGGCCGCGATGTATGCGCCGTTGTTGACCCTCATCGCAATGAACGTCGGGTGCTGGGTTCCCCGCCTGAAGATTGGTCGTCGTCCTCACTACCTTCCGACCTGGCCCATCTCCGTCGGGGTCGTCGTTATTACCAGTTTGCTCCTGTTGATCTACAAGTGGTCTATGTCCTCGACAACCGTCCTCGGCTCCCTCATCGCTACGGTCGCCGTTTTCGCGTCGCTGAACCGATTCCGAAGCTCACGAAAACTGGACGCCCGATGGCTGGTCTGGAGCAGCGCGGCTCTGACGGCAGCAGTGATCTGCCGTCAACTCGACCTCGCCGGGCGATTCACTGGTCCTGACGCGTGGCTGCAAGGACATGCCCTATGGCATGTCCTCACGAGCCTGAGCCTTGGCAGCATGTATCTCTACAATCGGTCAGAGGTGACCATTGCGCCAGACCTCCACCTGCAAGAGAAGCGACACAGCACTTTTGGACATCAGCCCGCACCTCACGCATAAGACCAGGCACTAAAATCATCCTTGAAGCGCCTTTTCACTTTTTAAATGGGTTTTTGTGTTGGGATTTATTTTTTCCAACCTTGGGGAGTGCCCAGATACCCCCACACAAAACCAAAAACCAAACGAGTAGATGCAGAGGTAGCATGACCCCTAATCCGGTCAAACTTAACCGTAGGTTTGCATAGCACCACACCGCTCCACCCATCAGGATCGCTCCGGTGAATAACGCGGCGTAACTCAATTTCCAACTCCCTGCCAACGTCACGGGACGGTTCAGGATAAGGGCGAGGAGCCACACAAAAAATGTCGCGCCTGTCGCGAGCGTGATCCAACTCAATTGCAGAAAAAGAAACGTTCCGAGAAAAACGCATCCTTTCATCAAGTGTTGTCTCGCCCCCCACCACGGCTCAACTTCGGCACGGGTCAATCCCACGATCCAATTTTTGGAATAGGCCCAGGAGTATTCGCCCATGATCGCGCGCAGTTGCACTTGATCTTGTTGTAATTGGATTTGAAAATCCGCGTGCTGTCCTACGGCACGACTGGCATCGGGATTCACCGCAAGCGACAAAAACGGGCTTTCGCTGAGTAAAGGCTCAGCCTCGGAAGGCCAGATCAGTTTACCCGATCGGAGGCTCGCTCCAACAGGCAACTTTGCGATCGCTCCAACGAGTGGAGGCAGCACGGCAATCTCCATAAAGTGGAGCATCAAAGTGCTGATGAGAAGTGCGATCGGCAGACTGAACACCGCCAGGTGCCCGAAGGATGCATCGGCATAGGAAGCCACGCCATTGAATGTGAACGGTTGTTTCACTGGCTAGATCGACTCTCCATTATCTCAACAGGTATAGTGCCCCGGGAGTTCGCCCGCGAACCGGTCAGAGCTTCGCAGCGGCATCCCCTTGTGGGGTTTTCCCAGCGGCAGGATTCACCAAAGTCACGGGAACGGGATAACGAATTTTGAGGATATCATCCACGTAAACTTCGATGTAATAAACGCCCGCTGATTCAAATTTGGGTTGGCCGAAAACCGTGCCACTTGTGAAATGGTGATTCGGTGTCGGCAACGAAATTTGAGTTTTATTTTCTCGCAGCACGGATTTCCCATCGGTCGCGATCATTTTGACCGTCTCATGGAAATTACCAATCCCTGCCGTCCAGCGGTTGAGCACACAGAGTTTCATCGCCATGGCGGGAATCTGTTGCACATTGATGTAACCAATAACACCAATCAGGATCAGGTTGCCGCTGGCTTCCTGGCGGATATCTTCGCAAAGGAGTGAGGCTTGCAGGTCGGGGAGAATTCGTGTGGCTTGCATTGAGTTCGTGGCGTAGGGAGTTTTGTTATTTGGAAAATTTCTCTGCGGCTGCGACGGTATTCCGCATGAGCATCGCAATGGTCATGGGTCCAACGCCTCCTGGGTTAGGAGTGATTTTTAGCACTTTGGGTTGCACGTGGATGAAGTCCACATCCCCCACCAACCGCGTGCCAGAAGTAGTAGTCGAATCCGCAATGCGATTCACCCCCACATCAATCACCACCGAGCCGGAGTGAACCATGTCTGCGGTGAGAAAACGTGGCACTCCCATGGCGGCGATGATGATATCCGCTCGCCGACAATGCTCGGCAATATGACGGGTGTATGAATGGCACAAGGTGACCGTTGCGTTGGCTTGAGGAGATTTCTGCATCAAGATCGACGCCATCGGTTTCCCTACGATATTTCCACGACCCAACACCACGATCTCTGCTCCCGCTAAAGAAATTCCGCTGCGAAGGAGAAGTTCCTGCACACCCGCCGGGGTGCACGGAAGAAAAGCAGAACTGTCTCCCAACAATACTTTTCCCACGTTGATGGGGTGAAAACCGTCCACATCCTTCTCGGGAAGCACGGCGGAATACACTAGGGTGGAATCAATGTGTCGGGGGATTGGAGCCTGAACCAGAATCCCATGGATCGATGAATCCCTGTTCAGTCGCTGAATCAGATCCAATACGGCAGCCTGTGAGACTGTCTCAGGAAGAACGTGGGTGACGGAATGCAGTCCAAGGCGTTGGGAAGTTTTTTCCTTCATCCCCACATAGACCTGCGAGGCTGGGTCCTCTCCTACTCGAACGAAAGCCAATCCGGGTTGGACCCCGAGTTTTTTGAAATGGTCAATGCGGTGGCTTGTCTCCGCATGTATTTGTTCAGCAATAACGCGGCCGTCGATGAGATTGCTCAAGGACATCAGGGAGCCGTCTCGATAGTTTCGATTTCCATGATCGGGCGGGAAGGATAACGCCGATCTAATGATTCCTCGCCACTGACGACGACTTTTTTACCACGAAAATCTCGCAATTTGAGGCCGCTTTTTTCCGACTGCAAATAGTTGATCCCGATATTTCCTTCAGAAGAAACCAACTCATAATAAGTGGGTGCTTGGATATTAAAGCGAGTGGATCGCACCGTGCCTTCACGACGCACAATCCGGCGAGGGGCAGGACCCGCTTCGACAACGGTTGACTCCAAGGTTGGAACAATGACCACAGGAAGCACGGGCAATGCAGGAGCCGTGTTCGTCGCCACGATGGCAGGTGGAGCGACGACAGGTAGGGTCGGGGTAGGTTCTGGCTTGATCTCAGCAATGACGACGGGTGGGGGATCGAGCAAGGATTCTGTCTTCAGAGCCACGACAGCCACGGGTTGCACGATGGCCACAACTGGCGGGGTTAGAATTGGTTTTTCGACCTGCGTTGCAACCGCGACCCCCGATTTGGTGAGTAGGTTGGCATCTAAAAAAGCATACGCATTGGCGGGCGTTTCAATCTCCACCCAATCTTCCAGCGATCGAATTTCCTTGATCGATTCGCCTTTTTCAAGACTCCCGACAACGCTGTAATTTTCTCCAGGTCCAGCTCGTAAATTCAGCTTGCGCAAGGCGGTCGCCCGATCCTTGACCAATGGAGCGTAAACCCACACCGGCGTGTTGAGGGGCATCTTGATTTTCGCCCATTTCGCAGGCTCGCCTGCCTTGGGTTTGGCAAGAGTGATTTCCTCGAGGATTAAAACTTCCTCGTCTTTTTGCAATTGGGTCACCACCTCACTGCCCATCGCTGCCTGCCCCCGCACATTGACGCGAGGTTGATTGACTCGAGCCTTTTCTGCGGCGCGGGAATCCATCACCAGACAACCCGATACCAGCAAAAAACAGAACCAATTCCGTGGCAAATTTTTCATGTGTCCAACGTTCCCAATCGAAAAACAACCTCACCTATTTAGCGAGGAGGCATCATTAAAGATTTGATTTCGGATTCTGTCAACGCCCGCCAACGTCCCCGGGGCATTTCTCCGAGCTTGATCGCGCCAATCTGCGTGCGTATCAACCGATCTATCGGGATGCTGTGTGTTTCGAACATCCGGCGCACCTCCCGATTCTTACCCTCCCGCAAAGTGAGTTCCACCACCGAACCTGATTTCGATATTTTGAGCAATTTAACCCGTTCGGCTTGCAGTTTATCGCCCTCGTGATAAATGCCATCCGTAAAACTCTTGATTACCGCCGGATCCAGCTTGACCGGAACCATCACCAGATATTTCTTTATTACGCCGTAACGAGGATGGGTCAGTTTGAGAGCAAAATCGCCGTCGTTCGTGAAAAATATGAGCCCTTCACTATTATAATCCAACCTTCCCACGGAATATAACCCCGACCATTCCTGCGGGAGCAATTCCACCACTAACGGGCGTCCTTCGGGGTCTGCGTTGGAGCAAATCAACCCTTTGGGTTTATGGATCGCGATATAAAGTTTCTTTTTCGCCTTCAGTTCCAAGCCGTCCACACGCACGCGGTCGTGAGTGGGATCGACCCGTGTTCCAAGGACGGACACAACTTTGCCATTAACCGTCACCCTTCCTTCGAGGATGACCTGTTCACTGGCACGGCGGGAGGCGACACCGGCGTCGGCCAGATGTTTCTGCAACCGCACGAGCATTTCAGACATAAAAAAACAACGGGTGGCGGACGTCAATCCACCACCCGCAAGATGGGAACGATGGATCAGGCGTCGGGTTTTGTTTTACGCAGGCCGGTGACACGGTCACCTTCCTTCCACAGGGTGCGCTTTTTCAAAAGTTCCACCCGTTCGAAACGTTTCAATACATTGCGCTTGGCCCCAAGGGCACTCGAACCACGCAAGCTAGGATGTTGAGCCATAACTTAGATCAAAAATTGACCCGCAGACCATCTGCGGGGATACAAGCATTAACAGATGCCAAATAAATAGCAATTGATTTTTTTTAACCAATTGGGCAACGGGTGTGATTAAAAGTGGGTGAAAGAAAGCTGCAGTTTTTTGAAGAATAGACTTGTACTATTGAGACTAAGTCTCAATTAGAGTAGGGATGCGAAAGAACACATCGCCCCATATCACGGAACAAGAACTTAGTTTCATGGAAAACCTCC
>CAMBHS010000143.1 GCA_945867235.1 Akkermansia muciniphila | reverse complement strand
CGTCAGCTTTTCAAGATTACTTTGCATTAAGTTGGGAAACGTTGAAACAGGGAATGATATGGCAACTGATCTCATTTCAGTTCTTGCATGGTGGTTGGATGCATATTCTCTTCAACAGTATAGGAATTTACATGTTTGGTCGCCCCGTGGAGGCGACTTTGGGTTCTCGAAATTTTTGTAAACTTTACCTAATAAGCGGGGTGGTTGGAGGATTGGTGCATGTGTTGGGCAGTTGGATTTTGCCTGCGAATTTTGGCGGTATTCATTCGGCAGTCGTCGGGGCCTCCGCCGGGGCCTATGGGTTGATCGCCGCGTATGCCGTGCTGTTTCCTCACAACAAAATCACAATTCTCGTATTCTTTATCATCCCCGTAACTCTTACAGCCCGGGTCATGCTTTTTGCTGCGGCGGCGTTGGCGGTTTTTGGCATCGTGAATCCGCAAGGCAACGTGGCTGAGGGAGCTCATCTCGGCGGCCTGCTCTACGGTCTCATTTTCGTCAAGGCGCTACTCCACTCAAATTGGAGATTTCCGCAGTTCGGTTGGGGTAGAAAAAAAACACAAGATACAGGAAGGCCCGTCCCAGAATCGAGCAAGAGGGAATGGGGCAAAGCCTCCTCAACACAATTATATGAATCCGAAAGTTCGGTGGAATTTATCAGCCGGGAAGTAGATCCGATTCTCGATAAGATTTCCTCACAGGGCATTCAAAGTTTAACAGAGAAAGAACGCAAGATCCTCGAATCAGCCCGAGCCAAAATGTCTAAAACTTAAATCGCTAACCGCAGGATAGTTTCAGGTTCTGGCGAAATGTTAAGGATCTAAAAAAGGTGTAAAAAAAACCTGAAGGAGTTGACAGGCTTCATAGAGCAACTAGGCTAGTAATTCAACCATGAGCAACATTCCTATTAATAAGAGGAGGTCGGCTTTCACTTTGATTGAATTGCTGGTCGTGATCGCGATCATCGCAATTCTGGCTGGTATGTTACTTCCTGCATTGTCAAAAGCGAAAGCACGAGGGCTGAAAACGCTATGCACTAGCAACGGCAAGCAATGGGGATTAGCCGTAACGCTTTACGCTTCGGACAATGACAATCGGTTTCCAGACAATAGCCAAGGGGCAGGCTTTAGTTGGATGATGCCCTCGATGAGTAATTTTTGGAATTATTACCTGATCAAAAACCGTCGCACAACCGCGACATCCAAACGTCAAGCCAATGATGTGCTATTCTGTCCAACAGATGAATGGCATCGCGCAGCGGAACGAGGAATGATCTCCGCTGATAACACTCCGCAATTGCTAGGTTATTTTTTCCTGCCGGGTCGGACAACCGGAGACCCTGATGTCACCGCTGGTGCCCAAGGTACCAAAGAGTGGTTTTTCCGAAAGAAACTGGGAACCTCTTTTGATTTAGCTCCCATACTGATTGACCGATTGCAAGCTCTCGGTTCCAAGGCCACCAACATCTCGAGTTCAAAGCTGACTTGGTACACGGATTACGAAGGGAAAAAAGTTCCCACAGCGGTTCATCGTCTCGCACGCGGTGTCCCGGATGGAGGTAACTTCACTTTCGAAGATGGGCACGTTGAATGGTATCGAAGCCCGCTCGTCACACTCGGTTCAGATTACGGAGGGTGGCAACTATTTTTCAAAATCCCACTCCCTAGGTGAACGGCGATGTGGTGCTACTGGTTCCTGAGATTCCCGCGTAAATAAGACAAACACTGGAGACTCATGGAAACAAGCTATTGAATCTCTCGGCGGCTTGTGTCCATCGGGTCGTTTGTTCCGGAACGTAATTCACCAACTCCGTGCTCGCTCTCATGATTTGCCGTGCCTCGGCGGCACCGGAAATTTCACCCAAGGTGATGGCCTGCACTAGGAGATTGCCGGCGGCCGTGCCTTCGACCGGGCCGGCAACGACTTGCCGCCCCGTAGCGTTGGCTGCAAATTGATTCAGCAGGTGATTGCGACTCCCCCCGCCAACAATATGAAGGACGTTAATGGATTGATCGGTTAATTCCTCGAGTTGGTTCAAGGTTCGGGAATAAAGTAACGCGAGGCTTTCAAGAATAATGCGGATGGTTTCTCCTTGGTTCGCGGGAGGTTGTTGTCCGGTTTCGAGACAAAGATCGATAATTTTTTGAGGCATATTGCCCGGCTCAACAAAACGAGGGTCGGCAGGGTTTATGATGGCGATAAAAGGTTTTGCCGCCTCGGCAATGCGCGTTATTTCATCGTAATCAAGGGGCATTCCATTCACCGCCCAAGCTCGCCGACATTCCTGAACCATCCAGAGCCCTACAATATTTTTGAGCAACCGCACGGTGCCTCCGTAGCCTAGTTCATTGGTGAAATTGAGCTCGCGACATCGCTCGGTAAGAATGGGTTCTCGGCATTCCACCCCGATGAGGGACCAAGTGCCGGAACTAAGATAGGCCCAGTGCGAACCAGCAGCGGGAACAGCCAATACCGCTGCACCTGTGTCATGGGAACAGGTTGCCAATACCTGTGGCCTCCCCAAACCCGTTGCCAAACTCAGTGCAGGATTTATCGACCCGAGAACCGTCCCAGAGGGCACCACTTTGGGGAGGATTCTTTCCGGCCAAGCCATCGCGTTCCAAATTCGGGAAGACCATTGGCGGGATTTGGGGTTGAAAAGTTGAAAGGTGCTCGCTAGGGATTCCTCAGCACAAAGGACGCCGCTCATCCAAAAGTTGACCGCATCCGCCACACCCAAAAATGAATGGGCTTGATTCAAACGATCTGCCGATTCAGAACCCAGTTGATACAGTGTATTGATCGGCATGAACTGGATGCCTGTCTCCGCAAATATCTCAGCTTTCGTCAGTCGGTTTTGAACATGAGCCACCCCACGGATAGATCGTTCGTCGCGGTAGTGATAAACCGGCTCAATAAATCGTCCGTCATTATCCAGAAAAACGTAATCGACACCCCAAGAGTCGGTGCTGATTCCGTCTATGGAACTGTGGCGTTGTGCGGCGAACGCCAGACCTTTTTGGATTTCGGAGAGGAGCCCATGAAAATTCCAGATGAGTCCATGACTTGTTCGTTGAGGAGTATTCGCGAAACGGTGGATTTCCTCCAATCGTAATCGTCCGTCCTGCAATCTGCCGGAAATGATGCGTCCACTTTCGGCTCCTAGATCACAGGCAAGATAAGTCTTAGGCATAGGATAAGTTTCGAGCTGCTGAAGATGAAAATAATAGGACTAATGCGAGTCCTGTTCCGCCTGCCAGCGAAAAACTAACCGATGCTCGACCCCCATGTGATCGAGCACGCGGGCAACCACAGTGTCCGCGACCGCTTCCACGGTTTGAGGATTGGTATAAAAGCTGGGACTCGCTGGAAGTATCAAGGCTCCTGCGAGGTAGAGGAGTTCCATGTTTTTAATCTGGATCAGATTCAATGGAGTTTCACGCGTAACCAAAATGAGTTTGCGCCTTTCTTTCAACATGACATCTGCGGCTCTCAGCAAAACGTCCTCACTCAAGCCATGAGCAATCCTTCCCATCGTCCCCATACTGCAAGGAATGACGACCATGACATCGAACGGATTGGATCCGCTTGCAAAGGGGACATTCATTGATTTCAGCCCGTGCGTCTGAATGCCTTTCCGTAATTTTAGCCCGTTCGAGAGTTCCTGCTGGATCACGACTTGGGCATAATTGCTCAAAACGAGGTGAACTTCGTGTTCCGCAGGATCAAGATTATCAAGAAGCCGTTGGGCATAGATCGCTCCGCTGGCTCCGGTGATTGCAACCAGAATTCTCACACCGCCAAGGTGGCACATCCTGAACGCTGCAGCACGTCTTTTCACTCCATCGGCCGTTCCAAATCCCTAAATCCCTTCGGCTTATGGGGTGTAAAGACTCAACCAACAAAATGCCAACTTCCATCGCTTGGCTTGTGGCATCATTCCATGCTACAGTGTTTGGCTGCATGGCTAAAGATTACGGAATCTCAATTGTAACAGCGGCGGAACTGACGGTTCAATACAATGAACTCAAGGTTCTCGACCGCGCCTCCCTCGCGATCCACGAAGGGAGTCGCATCGGACTGGTTGGGCGTAACGGCTCCGGCAAATCCACTTTTCTAAAAATCCTAGCCAATGTGATGGAGGCTGATTCAGGCACTATCACCCGGAAGCGCGACCTAATCACCGGCTACCTGCCTCAGGAATTCTCACTCGACCCTGCTCTAACGGTCTATGAAAACATCAGAGAAGGGGCTCGTTATGTGCTGGATTGGATCCATGAATTTGAATCTCTACCGGCGGAATCCCATCGGCATAGCGACCTTGAGCAACGCATCACGACTCACGAGGGATGGAACCTTGAGCAACGCATTGAAACGGCAATGTCTCACCTGCACACCCCTGCAGGAGATCGTTCCATAAAAAACCTTTCAGGTGGAGAACTGCGCCGAGTGGTCATGGCACGGACAATCGTGGCACGACCTGACTTCATGATCCTTGATGAACCTACAAACCACCTTGATCCTGAATCTGTCGCATGGTTGGAAGAGTTTCTCAGTGATTTCCCTGGAACATTTTTACTGGTCACTCATGACCGTCATTTTTTGGACAGTGTTTGCGACGGAATTGTAGAACTCGCCAATGGTGTTTTTTACTCCTATGACGGAAATTACAGCCGCTATCTGGAGGCGAAATCAGAGCGTCTGGCAACGGAAGAATTAACGGAACATAAACGGCAGAGCTTTCTGAAACGGGAATTGGAGTGGGTCAGGCGCGGACCAAAAGCACAAACAACGAAAAGCAAGGCTCGTTGGGATCGTTATGATGCGATCAACGATAAGCAAGCCCCCGTCATCGAAGGCGAAGTGGACCTGATTCTCCCACCTCCACCACCCTTGGGGAACCGAATTGTAGATTTGACTCATGTTGCGGCAGGCGTTGGCGACAGGATTTTGTTTCGGCAATTTGATTTCGTTTTTGAAGCAGGAATGCGTATCGGAGTGACCGGTCGCAATGGCGTGGGGAAAACCACGTTGTTGAAGACGATTCTTAACCAGTTGGAGCCGAAGGAAGGCAGTGTCAAGATCGGCTCGTTGACCAAGTTTAATTATGTCGATCAATCGCGACTCCAATTGAACGAGGAGAGGACAGTATTGCAGGAAGTGGCGGACGGAAGCGAGTTCGTGATGTGGGGCAATGGCAAGATTTCATTACGAGCCTATTTGAAGCGTTTTCTTTTTACCGACGACCGAATCAGCACCCGGGTAAAACATCTCTCTGGCGGTGAACGCAGTCGATTATTGCTCGCCCGGGTATTAAAAAACGGGGGGAATTTCCTGATCCTCGACGAGCCCACCAATGATCTAGATCTTAATACCCTACGCATCCTTGAGGAAGCACTCGAGGCTTTTGCGGGAGTGGTGCTTGTTGTGAGCCATGACCGATATTTTCTCGACCGTGTTTGCAACGGAATTCTTGCCTTCGAAGACAACGAACGCATCACCTACAGCGTCGGCAATTATACCTATTACACCGAAAAGAAGAAGGAACGAGAAGGATTGGCACGAAGTGAGGCCACGAAGAAAACGGGCCCCAAACCGGGAACCCAACCCAAGCCTGTAAAATCCAAGTTGAGTTGGAAAGATGCCCGGGAACTAGAGGGCATGGAAGCAGCCATCTTGGTAGTAGAATTGGAAATTGCGCGGGTTGAAACCATTTTTGCCGATGCGAATTTCCATAAAACTCAAGGGCCCCAAGCGGAAGAGTTGACAAAACATTTGCATCAGCAACAAGGATTTTTAGCCACGTTATTTCGACGCTGGGAGGAATTGGAAAAATTGCAATCTGCTTCCGCACTTTAAGCCTCCCAACCATGCTCCGAGCATCCCGAAGTTGTTGGTGAGAAGGCTGGACTACCGGATCAAATCGGTTCAATGTTCTGGGATGGAAGTAAAACAACGATTGCAAGGACGGCTGATTGGATCCGAAGATATCGAGTGGTTGCGAGTGTGGATTCAGGAGAACT
>CAMBHS010000142.1 GCA_945867235.1 Akkermansia muciniphila | reverse complement strand
TCGATAATCTGATCCACAAAAAAGAAATGCCTGTGACCATCGGTGTTTTTATTAATCCTGGTGTGGTTCCATCCGCCTCCACAAACCAACACCCACGCTACAATCGGAGTTTTGAATATGATACGTTGAGCGATCAGTATTCGCGGTTTTTGTTGGAAGAAATTTTACCCGAGGTATCCAAAAATTACCGTTTGACCCAAGATCCCAATGGAAGAGCTCTGTGCGGATCTAGTTCTGGTGGGATCTGCGCATTCACAGCGGCATGGGAACGTCCGGATCAGTTTCGGAAAGTGATTAGTTTTATCGGAAGTTATGTGAATCTGCGAGGGGGGCATCTCTATCCTTCGATCGTTCGTAAGACGGAGCCGAAGCCATTGAAAGTCTTTTTACAGGATGGGAGTAACGATCAGGATATTTATTCGGGAAGTTGGTTTATTGGAAATCAGGATTTGGCCTCCGCATTGAAGTTCGCTGGGTATGATTACAAATTTGTGATTGGCGACGGAGGGCATAATGGAAAGCATGGCACCGCAATTCTCCCAGATGCTCTGCGTTGGCTCTGGAGCGACTACGCCTCAAAATGAAAACTCCCGCAATTTTTATCGCTAGTATGAAATTGGTTTTAATGGTGACGTTCGCCTTGGCTATCTCGTCCCAAGCCCAACAACCACCTCGCCCCACAGACCTCCTCGTGGCGGGGGAGGGATGGAACTCGCTGAGTGAAGGACATAAATTTACTGAAGGACCTGCTGCTGATGCAGAGGGAATCGTTTATTTCACGGATATTCCCAACAATCGAATTCATAGAATTGCTCTGGACGGGAAAGTTACGGTTTTCGCTGAAAACACGAGTGGTTCCAACGGGTTGATGTTTGGCCCTGATGGATTGCTCTACGCTTGTCAAAATGGAACGAAGCGAATCGTGGCTTATGACAAAGAGGCTAAGGAAAAAGTGATTGTGGAAGGGATTGAGTCGAATGACATCGCCGTTTCTCATACGGGGACGTTGTATGTGACTGATCCGAATAATAAACAGGTCTGGTTCATCAATGCGAAACGGGAAAAAACCGTTGTCGATAAAGGGTTAGGTTTTCCGAATGGGGTGCGATTGACTCCCGATCAAAGCTTGTTGCTTGTGGCGGATAGTCGCTCTCAATATGTTTATTCCTATCATATCGAACCGGATGGCTCGTTAACCTCCAAGCAGCCGTTTTTTCAATTGATTATACCGGATGGCAAAACAGATTCGGGTGCCGATGGGATGACTTTTGACCGCAAAGGCAACCTTTATGTGACCACGCATCTGGGAGTTCAAGTGTGTGACCAAGCGGGGCGTGTCATTACCATCCTTACTAAACCTCAGAATAAATGGTTGGCGAATGCTGTATTTGGTGGGTCTGAAATGAATTATCTCTACCTGACCTGTTCTGACAAAGTTTACCGCCGCAAATTAAACGCCAAAGGTGTTCTGTCCTTTCAACCCCCATTCCTGCCCCCTCAACCTCGACTTTGATCTATTATGTCTATGCGCCGTTATTTACTCTTATTCCTAGCAGCCTGTTCCGTATTCTCCTCGGCTCGTGCGGCGGAGGATTACAAATACAACGAAGACTCCTCTCCACATGCCGGTGTACCGCAAGGGGAGGTGACGAAATACACGTGGTCAACGAGCGCGAATTTTCCGGGAACCACCCGCGAATACTGGGTGTATGTGCCCAAGCAATATGACGCAGCCAAGCCTGCCTGTGTGATGATATTTCAGGACGGAGGTTCGTATATGCGCACGAATGGCGATTTTAGAACCACGGTAGTGTTCGATAACCTAATTCACAAAAAAGAAATGCCTGTGACCATTGGGTTGTTTATCAATCCGGGAGAATTTCCAGCGGCAACCCCGGGAGCCAAGGGACGGAGTAATCGTAGTTTTGAATATGATTCGCTCGGGGATCTCTATGCAAAATTCATTCTGGAGGAAATGCTTCCGGAGCTTGGTCGGAAATACAATCTCGTTCAAACACCAGACGGACGTGCCATCGGCGGGATTAGTTCCGGCGGAATTTGCGCGTTTACGGTGGCTTGGGAACGTCCGTCGGCATTCAGCAAAGTGCTGAGTCACGTTGGTAGCTTTACGAACATTCGAGGGGGGCACGTGTATCCTGCTTTGATCCGAAAAACCGAGCGTAAACCTTTCAGGATTTTCCTTCAGGATGGTTCAGGCGACCTCGATAATAGTCATGGTAATTGGCCCTTGGCCAATCAGGAGATGGCCGCCTCGCTTAAGTTTGCCAAGTATGATTATCAATTTGTATTTGGTGATGGCGGGCACAATGGAAAGCATGGCGGAGCATTGATGCCGGAATCTCTTCGATGGTTGTGGCGCGATTACGCTAAATAATCCTCTGGTCAATCTGATCTCTTTGACTCATGAAATCACTTCTTACAACAATCTTGCTCGCGATAAATTTCGGGCTTTCTCTTGGGACTCAGGCTCAAGACATGGCGTTGAATGATATATTGGTGGAGGGCAAGGGGTGGGAGTTGGTCGCCCAAGGGTATCAATTTACAGATGGGCTCTGCTCGGATGCGGAGGGGAATTTATATTTCACGGATGTAGCAAAAGGTGGAGCCATTTTCCAGGTGGATAAGGAGGGAAAGTTGAATAGTTTGGCTCCGAACGTCCCCAAAATCAGTGGTATGAAGTTCGGTCCAGAGGGGCGGATATTTGCTGCTACCCAAGGAGCTCAAAAGCAGATCGTTACACTGACATTGGACGGAAAAATCACCGTGTTGGCATCCAATGTGGAACCCAATGATCTCGTCGTTTCACGTCAAGGTTTCGTCTATTTCACCGAAACAGGTAAAGGGCGCATCCAGATGATTTCACCCACGGGCGAATTGCGAGTTGCTGACACTGGGCCTTATAAACCCAATGGCATCACCTTGTCCGTTGACCAAGGAACACTGGTGTGCACCGACTTCGAAGGCTCTCACGTGTTTGCTTTTCGCATCGAAGCGGATGGAACACTTTCCTCGCGTGCTCCGTATATGACAGCGGTAACGCCGTTGGGTAAAATTCAAAGCATGGGGGATGGCATGACAACGGATATGGCGGGGCGGTTTTATGCCGCCTCTGCAGTGGGGATTCAAGTGTTCGATCCAACGGGCAGGTTGTGCGGGGTGATTGCAAAACCTGAGCCGAAGTTTATCTCAAACGTTACCTTTGCTGGTTTGAAGCACAGCTTCCTGTATGTCAGTTGCAGCGACAAAATATATCGTCGCGAAATGAAAGCTCAAGGAGCCTTGTTTTTTGCACCGGCGAAGTAAATCAAATGTCCCGAGAGTGAATCACGCCAGTATTTCGCGAATGACCTGTCCATGAACATCCGTGAGTCGTCGTTGCACGCCATTGTGCTCAAAAGTTAAATTTTCGTGGTCCAGTCCTAGCAGGTGAAGGATGGTTGCGTTAAAGTCGTAGAGAGGATGGATGTCCTGTATGGCTCGCCGTCCGAGTTCGTCGGTGACTCCGTGACTCACCCCTGATTTGACACCCGCACCCGTCATCCAACAGGTGAACCCGTCAGGATTATGATCGCGTCCTTGGGCTCCTTTTTGAAACATGGGCATCCTCCCGAACTCCGTACACCAAACGACCAGTGTCGATTCGAGCAAGCCACGTTGCCTTAAATCACGAATCAATGCTGCTGCTGGTTGATCCATGATTTCGGAATGTTTATCATACTGTTCCTTCAGCTTATTGTGCCCGTCCCAATTTAATTCTCCGCCGCTCGCGTAGGCTCCGTTAAAGAGTTGCACGAAGCGCACTCCTCGTTCGATCAATCTTCGAGCCAGAATGCAATTACGAGCGAACGAAGCTTTGGTGGGATTCTGAGTATTATCTGCGCCGTAAAGTTTGAGGGTATGAGCGGGTTCATTCGACAGATCTACCAACTCGGGCACGCTCAATTGCATACGTGCCGCGAGTTCGTAGCTCGCGATGCGTGCGGCAAGTTTCCCATCTCCAGCATGGTGTTCAAGGTGACGGGCATTTAATCGCTGCAATAGGGAGCGAGCGGCCGCATCACTGGCTGGCGTGATTCCCGGAGGCGGTGACAGGTGTCGCAATGGCTCCTTCGAGCTCATCGGAGTGCCTTGAAAAACGGCGGGTAAGAACCCGGGTCCCCAATTTGTCGAACCTGCTTGAGGGACACCGCGAGGATCAGGAATGGCGACGAATGCGGGAAGGTTTTGGTTCTCGCTACCCAAGGCATAACTCGCCCACGATCCGATGCTCGGAAATCCATCCAATAAAAAACCTGTCGATAAAAAATTTTCTGCGGGTCCGTGGGTGTTTGATTTGCTCGTCAACGAATGGACGAAAGCAATCTCATCGGTCAATTCCGCGAGATACGGAATCATATCGGAAACCCATTTTCCTGTTTTTCCACGCTGTCTGAACGAGTATTGTGGACGGGCTAGATTTCCTGCGGGTCCCTGAAAGGTAACGGCAGGTCCGTTTTTTAACGGAGTGCCGTCCTGTTTAATCAGCTCTGGTTTGTAGTCCCAAGTTTCTAACTGACTCACAGCACCGGCACAAAAAATCACCACGACGTTTTTTGCTTTTGCGGGGAAGTGAGTTTGGCGGGGTGCGAATGGTCGAGAAGGATCAACCCGAGGTGGCTGCGCGGCAAGAAGACCGTCAAGACCGAGAAGGTTCGTCATGGCGATCGAGCCCAGTGCGCCAGCCGTGTTACCCAGAAACCTTCTTCGATCCATTAAGCCGCGACCAATCACGGAGATTTTTTCAGCGTTTGAGTTCAAGGCAATAGGAGGAATTCATTGCAGTTAAACAAGGAGCGGCAAAGTGTCGCGAGTCCATGCTCGCGGACGATGGGTTCTGCCTCTTCCAACTCTGCTGGGGACGGTGAACGGCTCAGCGTGAGTTGCCAGACCCTGTGAATTTGTTTCTTGAGATCTTCACCAACCTCTTGAATCGAACGAGTCGCTAGAGCTTGCGCCTCCTCCCAAGTAAACCGGCTGTTGAATAAGTTTAATGCTTGGATCGGAGTGGTGGATTCACGACGGCGTGCGGTGCTTTGACCCGCGTCTGGGCAATCGAACGCACCGAAAACAGCTTCCCGTTCTCGACGGATTTTATGGGCATAAACCATGCGACGAAGCCCTTCGCCATTGAAGGATTCCACGGGTTTGAATCCTGACAGTCCTCCTCGGAGATCAAACAAGTCGTACCCTCTGCCATACATGCTCTCACTGAGCCGACCACTGGCATGGAGCATGGCATCACGTATCGTTTCAGCCTCAATCCGGCGTGAAGGAAACCGCCAAAGCCAACGATCCTCTGAGTCCTTGGCCTGAGCACGAGGATGGATACGGTTCGATTGACGGTAGGTTGCCGACAGCACGATCAGGCGGTGGAGATGTTTGACTGACCATCCCGAGTTGACGAACTCAGATGCGAACCAATCGAGGAGTTCGGGGTGTGTGATCCGCGCTCCGTTGTGACCGAAGTCGCTCGGTGTTTCGACGAGCCCTATTCCAAAATGGCCTTGCCAGATTCGATTCACCATAACTCGGGCAGGCAGTGGATTTTTGGGATCCGCCATCCAATCCGCGAGACGAACACGTCGCTCTTGTTCGGCGGTATCAATAGGCAGGGTTAGTTTGTGAAATTGTCTAGGCAATGCGGGAGCGATCTCTTCCTTAGGCTGTTCTGGATCACCGCGCGATAAAAGGAATGTTTTATCCGGGTTACGAAATGTTCCAGCAAAGGCAACCAGGCCAACTTTTGCAGTGACCATTTCATTCTCGATCTTTTTTTTGCGAGTCAGAAGCGATTCTGCTTTCGTGGTCTCGGCAGGGCTCAATCCTGCCGTGGAGAATGGGGTGGTAACGCCTTTGTTATAGGGGCGGCGGTCGGTTCCATCCGCTAGGGTTTGCCATTGACCGGAGGCATTGGCGACCTCTATGAGATAGTCCGTGGCGAGGCGATCCTTGAACTCACCGTCACGATCCCGACCCCAGACCACCCGTGCGATGGTTTGCTCTGAACTGAACTCCAGTGTCACCCTTCCCATGCCTTGTGTATGGG
>CAMBHS010000141.1 GCA_945867235.1 Akkermansia muciniphila | reverse complement strand
AGATCCTCTGCGACCTCCACGACAGACGCTCGCATTTGATAGAACCGTTGGAGTCCATTATCAGGGATTTTAATGGTGGGGACAGGAGTCCAGATTGGGTTCAGAGAATCCGAAGCGGCCTGCACTACGAGGGTGTTGGTGGGTTCCGAAGGGGGCACGACAGGGATCCATGTGGCGGTTGGGCGATCGGCGAATGATTCGCTCCAACCTACTTTGCCTTGGGCGTAATAAACCGGTGGTGCTGGGCCGTTCGACAAGCTCACGGACCCAACTGTTGATCGAGGACGAGGGGATGTCTGAGCCTGCCGAAGGAGGCTGGCATGCGTTCTATGGGTGCGATGGGCTCAACCGGGCGTTTACTTCTTGGGCAACGCACCCGCCAAGGGCTATGGCGTGTTTGGAGGGGTCCTTGATGCCACGGTTTACGACGTCAATGGCAAGGCGAGTTGGGGTGTGAGTTGACGGCGTTCCGCAAGCGTGAGTTCTTTCCATTGTCCCGCGGCTAGAATGCTCACGTCCAAGGTTCCTATTTTTCGGCGGATCAATCGCAGGGTGGGGAAGCCAACGGCCGCCGTCATATGCCTGACCTGCCGGTTCTTGCCTTCCACGAGTTCCAACTCGATCCACGTTGCCGGAATCGATTTGCGGGAGCGGATGGGAGGTTCGCGTGGGGGCAATTCAGGTTGAGGGCTCAACACTCTCGCACGGGCGGGGAGAGACCTGTATCCTTGAATTTGAATGCCCAGTGTCAAGGGACGGAGCGATTCTTCATTCGGGAGCCCTTCCACCTGGGACCAATAGGTGCGGGTATGTCCCCGGGTGGGATGGAGGAGTTGGGTGTTCAACCTGGGTTCATCGGTGAGGAGCAGCAACCCTTCGGAGTCGGCATCCAGACGTCCGAGCGGATACACGCCCTTGGGAAAACCGAACTCCGCCAAGGTCCGGTTGGCCGATGTGTCAGGGGTGAACTGTGAGAGGACCCCGTATGGTTTATGAAAGGCTAGGAGCATGTTCCCAATAGATTCCTCCAACCATCAAACCCGCATCCGAGGGTCGGTGTCAACTCGCGGCGAGGGCGGATCAAGAAGGACGGTCTTGCCGTGAGTTCGGGCGCGGGGCTATCTTCTTGGGACATGAACCGCTGCTTCCAGATGATTGCGGGATTTGCTCTCGCCCTTTTCTTGTTCACTTTTCCTCCCGCATCGGGCGCGGTGGCGGCGGCGGCGAAGGATTCTGACTCCCGCATCGCTCTGGAATCGGCCAAGGCTAATTTGTTTTTTGACCAGGTTTTTGATGAGGCTGCCGATCGGAGCCCTCAATTTCTGGCTCAGTTGGGGATTAAAAAAGACACGGACAAATGGGACGATATTTCTGAGGCGCGGCAGTTGGAGAATCTCGTTCTGAAAATGCAACGTCTGGCGGAGTTGAAGCGCACGATCCGGTATGAGTGGCTGGATGCCCAGACGCAGGTCAGCCACCGCATGTTCGTCCGCGAGACGGAGCACGCGATCGAGGGCTGGAAATGGCGCCACCATAACTACCCGCTCAATCAGATGAACGGGATCCATTCGGAGGCACCCGCGTTTCTCATCAATTATCACCCGATCGCTGATGTTGCCGATGCCCAGGCTTACCTCACCCGGTTGCGAGGTTTGGAAGTTCTTTTTGATCAGTTGCTCGACGGGGTGAACGTCCGGGCGACGTTGCAGATCGTTCCCCCGCGATTTGTTTTTCCGTTGGTCATGGATTCGATCCGAGAAATTATCTCGGGCCAGCCGTTCGATAACTCCGAGAAAAAAAGCGCGTTGCTCGATGATTTTGAAACCAAGGTGAACGCTCTGAAGAATATCGAGCCCACCCAAAAACAGGAGCTGTTGATGAGTGCCCGGGCGGTGTTGACGGGGAAGGTTAAGCCCGCGTATGAAAAAATAATCGCGGTGCTTGAAGCCCAGCAAAAAAACGCGACGGAGGACGATGGGGTCTGGAAACTCCCCGACGGCGGCTCGTATTACGCCTACGCTCTGCGGAGTGAGACGACGACGCGACTGAGTGCCGAGGAGATTCATGAACTGGGTTTGAACGAGGTCGCCCGGATCCAGCGCGAGATGGGGGCGATCATGGCGAAGGTGGGGTTCAAGGGTGATCTGCCCGCGTTTTTCAAATTCATCAAGGAGGATCCGCAATTTTACTTTCCCACAACGCCTGAAGGCAAAGCCGCCTATATCAAACGCGCCACGGAAACCATCGAGACGATGCGGCGGCGGATGGATGAATTTTTTATCACACAACCCAAGGCGCCGTTGATTATCAAACCGGTCGAACCTTTTCGCGAGCAAGGCGCGGCTGGGGCTTCGTTGGAGCAAGCCACGCCCGATGGATCGAAACCCGGCATCTACTATGTCAACACGGTGGACATGCGAGGGTTGCCGATTTTCGAGATAGAAACTCTCGCCCATCACGAAGCGATCCCAGGGCATCATCTCCAAATCTCCATTGCCCAAGAGCTCACGGGGATTCCCAAATTTCGGAAGTTCGGAGGCAACAATGCCTACTCGGAAGGGTGGGCGCTTTACTCCGAATATTTCCCCAAGGAATTCGGATTTTACAGCGATCCCTATCAGGATTTTGGAAGGCTCAATGATGAATTGCTGCGGGCGGTCAGGCTCGTGGTCGATACGGGAATCCATGCCCGACGTTGGACGCGGCAACAGGTGATCGATTATTTTCGTAAGAACACCCCCAATTCCGAGCGCGATATCCTGACGGAAACCAACCGCTACATCGTGTGGCCCGGTCAGGCGACATCCTATAAAATTGGCATGATCCAGTTTATCGAATTGCGAGAGCTGTCGAAAAAGGAGCTTGGGACGGCTTTTCAACTCCGCAAATATCACGATCTGGTGCTCCGATGTGGCGGTGTGCCCATGGATCTGCTCGCGGAAAACGTCCGAGCCTGGATCAAGGAAAAGAAGAAATAAATCCGAGCCCATCGCACGCGTGGCTTGCTTCCTCAACCGCCTTTTGCGACAGTGGCAGGGAGAGGAAGTGGCTCCATGCTTGTCGAAGGCAGGAGCCGCGGAATTGATTGTGGCCGGTGTGGCGAAATGGCAGACGCACAGGACTTAAAATCCTGGGACCTTTAACAGTCGTGTCGGTTCGAGTCCGACCACCGGCACCACTCTCCTCCTGTGAGGGGGAAAGAGTGGAAGTTCGCTCTGAATTTTATGAAACATTGGTTCATTCTCCTGATCGGCGGCTGGGTGTTGGCTCAAGGCCAGCCTGTGAAACCTGCGGAATCATCGGCAAAGAATTTCGAGCGTTGGCGTCCAAAGTTCCACTTCACGCCACCGATCCACTGGATGAACGACCCCAATGGGATGGTGTTCTACGACGGGGAGTATCATTTATTCTACCAATACAACCCGGCGGGTATCACCTGGGGGCACATGAGTTGGGGGCACGCTGTCAGCCGCGACTTGGTGCATTGGGAGCACCTTCCGCTGGCACTCGCCGAGGAGAATGACATCATGATTTTTTCGGGCAGTGCGGTGGTGGATTGGAAGAATTCGAGCGGGTTTGGTTTGAACGGGCAACCGCCGATGATCGCGATCTACACGGGGCACTACACAAAGAAACCGCTTCAAAACCAGCAGATCGCCTACAGCAATGACCGGGGGCGAACGTGGACAAAATACTCCCGCAACCCGGTGCTCGATGTGAACATGGCGGATTTTCGTGACCCAAAAGTGTTCTGGCACGAAGCCTCGTCGCAATGGGTGATGACGGTGGCTCTGCCGGCGGAGAGGAAGGTGCATTTCTACGTGTCGCCAAATCTGAAACAGTGGAAATACACGGGCGAGTTTGGCGGGCGTGGAGCCACAGGCGGACAGTGGGAGTGCCCGGATTTGTTTCCGCTCTCTGTCGAAGGGGGCGGGAGAAAATGGGTGCTGATTGTGAATATCAATCCCGACGGACCGACGGGGGGATCGGGCTGCCAGTATTTCGTCGGGGAATTTGATGGCTCCCGGTTCACGGCGGAGGCGTCGTCGGCATCGCGAGCGGAGTTTATTCCCAAGGGCAAGGTGCTGGGAGATTTTGAAAACGGGTATTCCGGTTGGAAGGCCGAGGGGACGGCGTTTGGCTCAGCACCCGCCACGGGGACGCTTCTCGGTCAACAGGCGGTGACTGGCTATAAGGGGCGGGGTTACGTGAATAGTTTCAACGGAGGCGACCCCACGCAAGGCACGCTGACCTCGCCACCGTTCGAGATCACAGGGTCGCACATTAATTTTCTTATCGGCGGCGGAGCCCATGCGGAAACGCGGATGGATTTACGGATCGACGGCAAAACTCTCCGCACGGCCACGGGGAGGGATCAGGAGCAGTTGACGTGGCAATCGTGGGACGTTCGCGAACTCGCGGGTCGGCGAGCGGAGTTGCAGATTGTGGATCACCACTCCGGCGGGTGGGGGCATCTGAATGTGGATCATATCCTGCTCGCGAACACGACGGCGAGGGGAGCGATCGAGCCCGTGTTGTGGGCGGATTATGGAGCCGATTTTTACGCAGGCGTTTCGTGGAGCGATATTCCGGCACAGGACGGCCGCCGGCTGTGGCTGGGATGGATGAGCAACTGGACGTATGCCAACCAGGTTCCGACAGCTCCGTGGCGCAGCGCGATGTCGATCCCCCGCGAACTCTCGCTCCGCAAAACGAGTGCGGGCTATCGGTTGATCCAACGTCCCGCACGCGAACACGCCTCGCTCAGGGGCAATACCCGATTGCTCAAGGAAGTTTCGATCGAGGAAGCCAATGCCGGATTGGCGGAGTGGAAATCGGCCCATGGGCTGGTAGAAATAGCGTTGGAGTTTGAGAATTTGATTGGCAAAAAGTCGGTGGCATTCCGTCTGCTCAATGACCAGAAGGAAGTCACGGAAATCCGATTCGATGCGGGCTCGGGACGGTTGAGCCTAGATCGCACTAAGTCTGGGCGGGTGGATTTCCATCCTCAATTCGCCGCCGTGCATACCGCGCCGTTGGTGGTAAAAAAAGGGCGTGCCAGTATCCATCTGTTTTTGGATACCTCGTCCGTGGAAGTTTTTTCGGGTGCGGGCGAAGTGGTGCTGACGGATTTGATCCTGCCGACATCCGCCCCACTCCAGTTCGAAATTGTGCCCGGACCTGATTCAGACGATGTCCGCGTGAGCCATCTGGAACTCTGGGAATTGAAGCCGTAGGAAACAACAGACGTAAGACTGTTCACCATTGCCGTAAGCCAGAAGTCACCATTCCTCCAAAGGCTTACTAAAGTCGGTTTACAAAAATGGCGAAATCAAAAATGAAAACCGCATGCGGGCGCATGCGGTTTTGATAGAGTCCACTATTATTTTAAAAACATGGCCGTCAAAAAGACCTTGGTAATCCAAACACTTACGATCAGCATCAGCGGAACAATATAAGAGGCAACTTTATCGCTCAACTCCCCGATTCGTGTCAAACCAGCAAATAAAATCATCACCAACATACAAATCGATATCGTTGCCAATATAAAAGTTACCTCAAAATTTTTATAACCTATTAGCGCCGAAATCAAAGAGACGATCCCAATGGGCAACAGCGCAACGCCTGAAATGAAACAGTTACTAGAAAAATTACCTTTTCCACGTCCTATTTTTTCACCAATCAGGCAAGCAATGGAGAGGCTAAAAAAGAGGGTAAACCCGATGACCATGACCTTCAAAAATCCAGTGACTCCAGATTTTCCAATAAACATTTCCATAAACCCAATTTTGTAAACAGTCAGGACAACCAAAAGGGAGAATACAAGCCCAAACGCAAGACCAACACCTAAAGAACGCGTCGCGCCAAGTGCCTGATAGGCTTTGAGCAAGCCGCCCACAGGGTCGAGTCCCAAAGCTTTAGCTGTTGTCAAAGCAGCATCCATTGTTTCTTTGACTTGGGGTGCATGACGAAAATCTTCGAAAATCTTCGAACGGGTTGGTTTCGGTTTTTTTTGTGGCTTTCATATATAGCATTCGATATACTTTGCTCATCATGAATGATTCCATCTCACCACAGTCCTTGCTTGAGCAGGCCGGCCAGATTC
>CAMBHS010000140.1 GCA_945867235.1 Akkermansia muciniphila | reverse complement strand
TGGCTCTTTGCATTGTCCGCGTCCTCGCGTAGGATGGCACCGGTATTATATGCCGAGTGTTTTTATCAAGACCTATGGTTGCCAGATGAACGAACGCGATTCGGAGGCTGTGGCTGCACAGCTTGTGGAGCGCGGTTACACTCTGTCTTCTGCGGACCGTGGGGCGGATGTTGTGTTGTTCAACACGTGCAGTGTCCGTGATCTGGCTGAGCAAAAAGCGATCGGCAAAATGACGGCTTTAACCGTGGTTGCCAAACGCTCAAAATCCAAAACGTTATTCGGATTTCTGGGCTGCATGGCTCAAAGTCGAGGGTCCCTATTGATCGAGCAATTGCCCGCAGTGGATCTAGTTCTTGGCACTCAAAAATTTCACCGTGCTGGAGATTACCTTGAGGAACTGCTCGCAGGTCGTCGCACTCACATTGTCGATGTCGATGAGGAAAAAGGGAGCGAGTCAACCATCAAGGAACACCTTCCTTTGCGTGCTGGGGCGGCCTCCTCGATCACGGGATTTGTCAGCATCATGCAAGGCTGCAACCAATACTGCACCTTTTGCATCGTTCCCTACACCCGCGGTCCGGAGCGCAGTCGTCCCATTTCCGAGATCGTGGCGGAAGTGCGCACCCTTGTTTCCGGTGGGGCTCGCGAAGTGACCTTGCTGGGGCAGATCGTGAACAGTTACGGGAAACGTGAGATCGGCGTTCGCGATGGTAAATCAGCTTTCGTCCAACTCCTTGATGCGGTCAGCGATGTGGAAGGATTGGAGCGGATCCGGTTTACATCACCCCATCCCAAAGGGTATGGCGACGATTTAGTCGAGGCCTACGCTCGATTGCCCAAACTTTGCGAGAGTGCGCATATCCCGTTACAGAGCGGAAGCAATCGCGTGCTCAAGTTGATGCATCGGGGGTATACGCGGGAACGATTTTTGGAGTTGGTCACGAAACTTCGTTCGGTTCAGCCGCAGATGGGAATCACCACCGATATCATTGTCGGGTTTCCTGGAGAAACAGAAGCCGACTTCGAAGAGACCCTTTCCTTGGCGCGGGAAGTGCGCTTCGACAACGCCTACGTTTTCAAATACTCCTCTCGCAAGGATACCCCTGCTGCGACGATGCCTGATCAAATTCCCGAGGAAGTTAAGGAGGAACGGCACGCCCGCATGTTAGGCTTGATCAACTCCATCGGTGCCGAACGCTACGAAGCGAATGTCGGGAAAAAGATGCAAATCCTGGTCGAGGGTCCCAGTCGGAGGAATCCCAACCGCCTCACAGGGCGGACAAGGTGTAATAAAATTGTTGTTTTTGAAGGGTCTGCCCGCCATCTTGGTCAGTTGATGGATTTGTTAATTATCCGCAACGGTTCGTTCACGCTGTATGGCGATCCTGCCATCATCAACCTAGACGCATAACTTCTTATCGCATCCTATGACACTTTCTCAATTATCCATCACTTTTGGAGCCGCGATGGCATTGAAGACGATCTACGCCTTGGTCAAGCCAGACGCCTTCGTCCAGGCCATGAGAAAATTCCCCCGCAATGAAAAGGCGGGTTATTTTTTAATGACCCTCGGCACGGTTTGGTTCCTTTACAATCTGAATGCAGAAACGATTTCAGATTTCGCCAGCTACAAAAAGGTGATGTTGGTGGGCTTCGGAGCCCTAGGATTGTTGACCTGCATTTTCGTGCGTGATTTCCTTGCCGTGCGGGGGCTCGCGATTGTCCTGTTGCTGCTGGCTTGGTTCACGCTCAATCATACCCGTTGGGCTGATTCGCCTTGGCGCCTTGTGTTAGTGTGTATGGCCTATCTATGGGTCATCGCCGGGATATGGCTGACCATCTCCCCATGGCGTGCCCGTGATGCCATCAACTGGTTTACAGACTCACCCAAACGCCTCAAGGTCGCCAACCTGATTCGCTTGGTCCTTTCTGGGTTGCTGATCTATCTGGGTATCGCCGTGTTCTGAATCATGGTCAATCCCGCTGCCAGTTCAAAGCGTGGAAAAATCCTCGTCATCCGCGGAGGTGCGATAGGCGATTTTATCCTCACCATGCCCGCGTTGGCAGCCCTCCGGAATCAGTTTCCCGAGGCCCACCTCGAGTTAATGGGATATAACCGAACCAATGGATTGGCGTTGGAAGGGGGATTAGTGGATGCCGTGCAGTCCATCGAATCCCGATCTGTCGCCTCATTCTTTTCTCGTAAAGGGCCCTTGGATCCCTCCATGCAGGAATATTTTTCCGGTTTCGCGGTGATCATCTGCTACCTGTATGATCCGGACGCATTGTTTCAAACGAACATCGCCAGCATTTCCAAGGCTCAATTTATTGTGGGATCGCATCGTCCTGATGAACAACTCAGTGTTCCGGCGAGTGAAGTTTTTCTGAAACCTCTGGAGCGATTGGCGATATTCGAGGCGGACCCTGTGCCTGCACTGTCGTTGGGCTCGCCTCCGAATTTGAATCTGCCGACCATCGCGATCCATCCAGGGAGCGGGAGCGAACTTAAAAATTGGCCGGAAGTTCGCTGGCAGAGCCTCCTAGGAAAAATCACCCTCGAAATGCCCCACCAGATTCTGCTCATTGGAGGAGAGGCTGAGGGGCAAAGGCTGGAGCGACTCGCTGGCTCCATGGATCGAGACCGCGTCCAGCTCTTGTTGAACCAACCCCTAGTCGAAGTCGGACGAGCATTGCTTGCAGCGAATTTTTTTCTGGGTCATGACTCGGGAATCAGTCACCTCGCCGCAGCCATGGGCCGACCGGGACTGCTACTCTGGGGAAAATCAAACCACACAATCTGGCGTCCCCCCAGCCGAAAAATAATAGTCCTACAACATCCTCTCGGTCTGGAAGGACTGACGGTGGAAACCGTATTGAACCAAGTCAGGCGATTAGCTCTAGGATAGTTTAGAACCCTGCAAAGCCCCGCATGGGTTGACCCGAGATAGGATCATTTAACAATTGAATGGATGGATTCCCGAGTTAGTGTTCGAACCATGGAAAAGCCAGTTATCATGAATCGCATCAACTTCGTCGGACTTTTGGTGGGTTTGAGTTTGGCGTGCGGTCTAATTATTTCAGCAGTCCAAGTCACAAGGGTTTGGTTGCATATTGCCGACTCTCAGGTGATCAATGTCACGGGTGCGGCTCGGGAGGACATTGTTTCCGACAAGGCGACTTGGACGGGCAGCTTCGAGGTGGAGGGCGAGAAAATGACCGATGCGCAAAAAAAGTTGAAGGAAGACTTGGCAAAAATTCAACTTTTCCTCAATACCCGTAACATCACCAATGCGGACATCTCGACCATCACCATTCAACGAATCAAACCACGATCGAACAATGGAATGGGGGAGGATTCGCACGATAAGACGGTGGGATATCGATTGCGCCAAACGGTATGGTTCACATCAAGCGATGTTCAACAGGTGGTCGATCTTCAAAAGCAATCCGGACTTCTTGTGGAGGAGGGCGTCCAATTGGATGACCACGGCATTTACTTCGTCTATACCAAATCAGCAGAAGCGAAGACCGAGTTGCTCGCGGCGGCGACAAAGAATGCCCGATATCGGGCAGAACAAATTGCGAGCCAAGGGGGGCGGAAAATTGGAGGCCTACGGTCGGCGCGAATGGGCGTGTTTCAAATCACGGGACGTAATTCCAATGAAACAAGTGCGGAGGGGGTCAATGATACCACCTCCCGAGAAAAGACGATCCGTGCGGTGGTGAGTGCGTCATTCACCATGGAATAAAAAATCCCCAAAACCCGTTTTGATTGTGTAAATCGCAAGCCTTGAAAAGGCTGAATCAACGCAGGCTTTTGGGCTCTCCCACGATCATCGAGGCCAGCATGACTTCGCGAAATGAACTGGGTTTTCTAAGGAGAGCACGGACTCGAGCCGCCTCGGAATTGAACGACGTCCTCGACTGTAGGACAGCATCGGCGATCGGGTTGGAAACACGGGCGTCCACAGCCTCCAGTTTCGAGCTGACGCGTTTCGGTAATTGATTTCCACGCATGAACGCTTGAGCCGATTCGTTCATCCGACGGCCGGCGTTGAAAGCAGTGGATGCCTTTTCAAGTTTGCCGCGTTGCGCGAGGTTGTGATCCGCCCTCAGAATGGCAGGCGGAATCTTGATGGACTCCTCTAACTTAGTTTTGTGTGCGTGGGGTGCCGGAACGGGGTGAAGGATGGGTGGGGACTGGGGTTGTTCGACTTCCGCCTTCTGTTCGGGATCCATGATGCGTCGCAGCAATTCTCCCCACTCGCCACCCGATCGAGGAAGCGGGGGCGGGGCGTTTTGGCTCCGATGGGGAGGAGTCTCAGGAGTTTCAACTTCTGCATTCTTGGCATCATTCTCCTGTTTCTTTTTGACCCATGCGGACAACGACGCCCCGACGATCAATACAATGATGGTAATGAACTGTTCCATGGTCTCAACAAACTCGAAGTTCCCTCAACCCGATCAAGCCTGACTGCCCGGTGTTGGTCCACCTGGTTTGGCAAGGCTCTCGCGCATCGAGGTGTCGGCCTGCATGTTTTTCATTTTCACGTAGTCCATGATCCCCAAGTTTCCTGAGCGAAACGCTTCCGCCATCGCCAACGGAACCTGAGCCTCTGCTTCGACAACGCGTGCTCTCATTTCCTGGGTTCGCGCCACAAACTCCTGCTCCAAAGCGACCGCAGCAGCTCGTCGAATTTCGGCTTGGGCTTGGGCGATCAGTTTATTGGCTTCGGCTTGTTCCGCTTGTAATTTTGCCCCGACGTTTTCTCCCACATCAACATCGGCAATATCGATCGAGAGGATTTCAAACGCGGTGTTGCTATCGAGGGCTTTGCTCAACACGGTTTTAGATATTCGATCCGGATTCTCCAACACATCCTTGTAACTATCCGCCGAGCCAATCGTGGAAACAATGCCTTCGCCAACGCGGGCGATAATGGTTTCCTCAGTTGCTCCTCCCACAAATCGGTCAAGAGCCGTGCGCACCGTGACACGAGCCCGAGCGCGGATGATGATGCCATCCTTGGCCACGGCATCGATCGTGATTTTGCCGGAGGACGGAGCCGGGCAATCAATCACCTTGGGGTTGACGGATGTTTTCACGGCCTCCAACACCGTTTTTCCAGTCCCCTTTGTCGCCAGATCAATCGCGCAGGCACGGTCGAAATCGAGATGGATGCCAGCCTTTTTAGCTGCGATCAATGCCAGAACTACCATGCTGATATTGCCGCCCGCCAAGTGATGCGTGGAGAGATCATCAATCGTGATCGGCAACCCAGATTTTACGGCGGTGATGCGCGTATCCACCACCTGCCCCACAGGAAGATTCCGCAAACGCAGGGCGATAAGATTGGGAAACGAAACTGAGGCACCAGAAAAAAGAGCACGCACCCAGATGCTCAAAAAATTCCCGAGCACGATAAAAGCCACCAGCAGTCCGAGCCCGAGAGCACCCAACAGGATCGGAGTGAAGGACGGGATTGCTGCCATGAGGGCAGGGGGATTAGCGATTGTATTCATGATTGTAGTGTTGATTAAAAATTCAAGTTATAGGACGCACAACGACGCGCATCCCTTCAATAGCGACCACTTCCAAAGCGGAGCCTTTCTCGACAAATTCTCCCTCGGTAACCACGTCCACACGGTGACCCTCAATCAGAGCGGTGCCGCTCGGTCGAAGCACTGTATAGGCCACCCCTTTGCGGTTGAGCAGATCCAACCGCTCTCCACCAATGGCACCGATAGACTGATGGGAAATAAATTTGTTTGCGAATCGGCTGGTGGGAAAATATTTCAGGTAAAGGATCGTTCCCACGAGTAATATGAAAAGCACACAAACCAGCACACCGTGCCCTGTTCTGAGACCGAACCGGTCATAAGCCACCACCACACCTGCGAGTAGGCAACACGCTCCCACCACTCCGGCAATCATGCCGGGTAGGACGGTTTCCAAGACGAGTAAAATCACCCCTGCGATTAGCAATGTTGCTACCAGCTCCACGTCATCAACTTACTCTGAAGTGGCATCTCCGCAAGTTGGATAAATTATTCTCGTTTGCAAAGTGCCTAGCGATCTCCATTCTTTGGAGCATGCACTGGAATTCA
>CAMBHS010000139.1 GCA_945867235.1 Akkermansia muciniphila | reverse complement strand
GGCCGCCCTCCCCCCCCCGGGCGGCCAAGGGGCCGGAAACCGTTCGGAGCCAGTGGTGCAGAATGTTCCACGTTTTCATAGAGATACATTGTATTTTCCTGAGTCGGTAAATCCCATCAGGGGGGTCACGATGTACCGGGGCTGTTCCGGTTTGAACCTTGATTGATCCGTGACTCTGCGCTTGGCGGTGAGTTCGTTTCAAGGTAACAATAATGCAAATGAATTCCCGCCAAATTATTACATCAATCATTGCCCTTGGATTGGGAGCGTTTTTCATCACTGAAAGTTTTACAGCCGAGGCCGTATTAAAAGTCGGAGCTTCCAAGCGCGATATTACACCGCAAGAGCCGGTTCCGATGTGGGGCTACGGAGCAAGGCACGACGTGCTCTCCACGGGCACTCTGGATCCTCTGCTTGCCTCCGTTGTCGTGATCCAAACGGGGAATGATAAGCTGGCAATCGTTGGATTGGATCTCGGTCGTTCACCCTCGGAACAATCGCTCCAAAACATTCGTAACCGGATTAAAAATGACGCTGGTATCGGGCATTCCTTTATTGCCGGTTCTCATACCCATCATGGTCCTGTAATGGAACTCAGCGACGAAGATGGAAAAGGTAAAGGACGCTTTGATCCAGCATTGCGTTATTACAAACAAATGGAAGATGCTATTGTCAGTGCCATCGTCGAGGCGGACAAAAAAAGTGTCCCCGCGAAAATGGCCGCTGGTGCCGTTCAACTCGAAGGCTACAATCGCAACCGACAAACTAAAATCGAACCGAAAGCGGTGGATCGAACGCTATCCGTTTTGCGTTTCGATGCGGAGGCCACGGATAAACCCCTTGCAGTCGTTGTTAATTTCACGGGGCATCCCACTTCAATTCCAGCTCAAATCTTGAAATTTTCGGCGGATTACGTGGGTGCCATGAAAAACTTTGTCGAAAAAGAATGGGGTGGCACCGCCCTGTTTATGCAGGGAGCCTCTGGCGACATCTCCATTAACAAAGGCACAAACGCGGATCACGTAGGCTTCGGTCAGGCTTTGGGACGAGAGGTCATCAAACTTGCATCATCACTGCAACCAAAGATCATTGAAAAACCTTCCTTGAATGTCCGCGAGGATCGCTTCCGTTTTGAAACACGAAGTGACTTAAATAATCCCATCATCCGTGCTGTTTATTCTTACGCTTTCTTTCCCGAATTGGTCGCGAATTTTACAACGGAATATACCAATGGAGTCCGTCCGCGTCTCACCGTGGCTCTTTTGAACGGGGACATTGCTCTCGTCGGAGCTTCAGGAGAATTTTTCTGCCAGCATTCCAATCGATTGCGTGATCGGGCTCGTGTTAAACAACTTTTTTTCTTCGGTTATTGCAACGGCTACCACCAGTACTTTCCAACCATTGAGGCTGTGGCGGAAGGTGGCTATGGGGCCGACAATCGAGTGGCTCCAGCGGAAGTGGGAGCGGGCGAGCAGTTGATGGATACAACGCTCAAATGGATATTCCAAATGCAGGGGAAAATATAGTTCGGGCTCCTCGAACCTTTGGCTTAGGGACATGAAATAAAAAAGCGCGATCCGAAGATCGCGCTTTTTGTGCAATAGTGGGGAAGATCAACTGCAACCGAGGCTCTCACCGCAATTCAGGCATTTGTAACAGGCTCCATTTCGCACGGTGATGTGCCCACAACTCGGACAGGTTGGTGCATCTAGTTGGAAATGGGAAATCGCGTCAGCAAACGAAGCCACCGACTTTATGGATGGCGACCTAGTCGGTGTGGAGCGAATCAAATTTTCCGCTTCTTCCGTCAACGGCAACAACTCAGGAACTGGTCGATTCAAGTTTTTTTTTAATTCCTCCACCAACCCTGGCATGTTGAGTTCCTGCTGGGCACGATTTGGCGAGTTGCTCTCGCGGTATCCTGGAATAAACTGAATCGCCATCCAACGAAATACGTAGTCAATTATCGAGGATGCGCTTCGAATTTCTGGGTTTTTTGTAAATCCGGAGGGTTCAAAGCGTTGATGAGCGAATTTTTTAACCAACGCTTCCAGCGGCACCCCATATTGCAACGCGAGGCTTGTCAGCGTTCCAATGCCATCCATCAGTCCCCCGATAGTGGAACCTTCCTTTGCCATGGTGATAAATAACTCACCGGGTTGGTGATCTTGAAATACGCCGACGGTGAGATAACCTTCATGACCCGCGATATCGAATTTATGGGTGATCGCTGTCCGTGTTTCAGGTAATCGACGACGCAATGGTTTTCCAGATTCCTCACGAAGCTTTGCGACCTCAGCCTCCAAATTCTTTAATGAATCCGAAGAAACACATTTGTCGGTTTTCGCGTTCGCCCCTTCATTCGTCCGTTTTGTATTCAGGGGTTGTGAACGTTTTGAACCATCGCGATAAATCGCCACGCATTTCAAACCCATTTTCCATGCTTGGATGTAAGCATCCTTAATGTCGGTGACAGTGCATTCATGGGGCAAGTTTACGGTTTTGGAAATGGCCCCGCTGATAAAGGGTTGTGCCGCTCCCATCATCTTCAAATGAGCCATGTAATGGATGCTACGCCGGCCATGGTGCGCCTTAAACGCACAATCAAAAACAGAAAGATGTTCGTTCTTTAGTCCACTTTTGTAAGTATTTCCGCCATCGGTGACGTCCTCGATGGTGTCATATTTCTCGATGTGGGCAATAATCGCGGATGATTCCGCAGGAGTATAACCTAACCGCTCCAAGGCTTCAGGGACGGTGCGGTTGACGATTTTTAACATGCCTCCTCCTGCGAGGAGTTTGTATTTAACAAGTGCAATATCCGGTTCGATGCCGGTGGTGTCGCAATCCATCAAAAAGGCAATGGTGCCGGTGGGTGCTAGTACGGTAACCTGAGCGTTTCGATATCCGTGCTTGCGACCGAGAGTCAACGCACGATCCCAGCAGAAACGAGCCTCGGTTTTGAGTTCGTCAAACTCATGGCTCGGTTGAATAACCTCCACGGCATCACGATGCTGTTTTATCACTCCAAGCATTGATGCAACGTTATCCTTCAACAACGTCTGCGGAACACCTGAGCAACGGGCGTCTCGGTATCCTTTGAATGCCCCTAAGATACCGGCAATCGACGCTGATTGTTCGTAAGAATGTCCCGTCAGGATCGAACTTAATGAACCTGCCAAAGCACGACCCTCGTCAGAATCGTAAGAATGTCCATAACTCATGATCAACGAGCCCAGGTTGGCAAAACCCAAACCGAGCGTGCGAAAGATATGAGAATTTTCGGCAATGATCTTGGTGGGATAGCTGGCATTATCCACTAAAATTTCTTGGGCGGTGATGTAGATTCGGATGGCTGCCTTGTAACGTTCGACATCAAAGGTGGAGTCATCCCGCTTGAACTTCATCAAATTGAGTGAAGCCAAATTGCAGGCTGTATTGTTTAGGAACACATATTCCGAGCACGGATTGGTAGAATGAATCGCGTCCGTGCCTTTGCAGGTATGCCATTTCTGAATCGCTCCATCATATTGCATCCCCGGATCTCCGCAGATCCAAGTGCCTTCGGAAATTTTCAGGAGTAAAGTGTTCGCATCCTTCTTTTCGAGGGGTTGTTTGGTAATGACCGTTCGCGTCCACCATTCGCGATTGTCCAACGCAGCCTGCATGAAATCATCAGAGGCACGAACCGAAAGGTTCTCGTTTTGATACATCACGCTCCCATAAGCATCGCCATTATAGGATCCGTTGTAGCCCTGCTCGATCAATGCCCAAGCTTTCTTTTCTTCGCGCTGTTTGGCGTCGATGAACTCTTCAATATCGCCATGCCAATCCTTGAGAGTATTCATTTTGGCGGCTCGTCGAGTCTTCCCACCAGACTTCACCACATTCGCCACTTGGTCATACACTTTGAGGAACGACATGGGACCGCTGGGACGACCTCCACCGCTCAACTTCTCTTTACTGGAACGAATTGGCGACAGATCCGTTCCGGTGCCAGATCCGTATTTAAAAAGCATCGCTTCGCTGTAGGCGAGATGCATGATGCTTTCCATGTTGTCATCCACCGATTGGATAAAGCATGCGCTCCCTTGCGGGTATTGATACTGGGTTGGAGCTCGTTCTGCTTCTTCTTTTTTCCGATTGTAATACCAGTTGCCTAGTGCGGAGTTCTTGCCGACTCCATATTCGTGGTAAAGTCCAACATTGAACCAGACCGGAGAATTGAAGGCCCCGTATTGATGAAGACATAACCAAACCAGTTCATCATAGAAAACTTCTCCATCCTTTTGTGAAAAATACGCATCCGCGACCCCCCAGTTGGCAATCGTACGGCAAACTCGGTGAATCAACTGCCGGACAGAAGTTTCACGTTCTGGTGTGTTTTGCTCTCCGTAGAAATATTTGGAGACTACCACCTTCGTCGCGAGTTGTGACCATGACTGGGGAACCTCCACATTCTCCTGCTTGAAAATCACCTTGTTACTGTCATCGGTGATTTCAGCGATTCGGCGTTCCCATTTGACCGAATCAAATGGCTTCTGTTTTGCATCGCTAAAAATGCGACGTATAGACAACCGTTTCGTTGTTTCTGAGGAGTTCAATTTTCGTGAACTTGATAAAGGAGATTTGGGTCGACGGGCGGGAGAGGGCACCTTGGTGGGTGACATGGAGTCGCGTGCATCTATCATGGCGTTAATGGGTGATGGGTGGTCGTGCAGAGCGGGTAAACAAGAGATCAAAAATACTTAGTTTCGTTACAATGCCGTGGGGTTCAGGCGTTTTCCAAAGAACGGATTCGACCCCATGCGGTAGTATGTGCTTCACAGGCTACCACTAGGTATTGTGGTGACAAGATCATTTTGATTTTTTTAATTCCCCCGATTCTGCACTGACAATCAACAGGTTAGGTTAAGAATTGTCAGGCTTAAAAAGGAAGTAATTCAAAAAAAATTAACCAGGGTCACCGAGTAGGGATCGGAGTTGATCTCGATAACTTCTGCTGAGCGTGACCTTGGCACCTGATTTAAGGAGAATCACATATTCGCCGTGAAACAAGGGTTGCATTTCTTTGATGCGCTCCCTGTTGATGATGGACGAACGGCTTACGCGCAGAAATTGAGATCGCGGTAATTTATTCTCCAGTGCCTGCAGGGTATCTCGAACCATATGAGCCTCGCTCCCTGAGTGAATCACCACGTAATTATCATCGGCCTCACACCAATCAATCTCCTCAAATCGCACGAAACGAACCTTGCCGTCTTTTTTTATAACCAACCGGTCGATTGGCCTTTCGCGAGATTCGAGTTGGGACAAAAGACTTTTCATCCGTTCTTCCAATGCCTTCGGATCGCGGTGTTGAAGTTTCTCAATGACGCGAGACAAGGCGAGGTCAAATCGCTGGCGATCGAATGGTTTGAGTAGGTAATCAATCGCATTCACTTCAAAAGCTTTCAGGGCAAATTGATCATGGGCGGTGACAAATACAACCAAGGGCATGTCAGGCGCCCCCACGGTTTCCACCACTCCAAATCCATCCAATTCGGGCATCTGTACATCGAGAAAAACAAAATCTGGTTTGAGCAGTTCAATGGATTCCACAGCGGCTTTTCCATCAGAGCATTCGCCCGCCACCTCAATCTGCGGGTGATTCCGAAGGAGGGACCCCAAGCGTTGACGGGCTAGAGATTCATCATCGATGATCAGGCATCGGTATTTCATTTATTAGATTCGCTTGGGTTAAGGAATGGATGAAGGAGTTTGGGGATAATCAATTGAACTACAGTGCCGGATCCGAAATTAGATACGAGTTCCAGTTGCTGGCGAGAGCCGTAAAGTTGTTCCAGACGTTGTCGGGTATTTGCCAATCCAATCCCCTTACTTTTAGAACCACTCGGCTTGAGACCATCTCCATTATCGGAGACACGAAGTCGCAGATTCGATCCCTCCACACTCGCGGATATTTCGATCAAACCCGGTCTCGCATGAGGTTCGATTCCATGGCGGAGGGCGTTTTCGACCAACGGTTGCAGGATCAAGTTGGGGACAAAACAGCCTAATGCCTGTTGGTCCAGTTGAAATCTGAATTGCAGTCGCTCTCCAAAACGAATGCCTTCAATTTCTAGATAGCGGCGTAGGAAATCCACCTCGCGCTGGAGTGACACTT
>CAMBHS010000138.1 GCA_945867235.1 Akkermansia muciniphila | reverse complement strand
GGATGGGAGCCCTGTTCCGGTGAAAAATAAGGAGCCCCAAAGTGTAAATTCTGATAAGAGCCCGGGCGACCAGTGGCTCTTGGTGGATTCGACCAAATACCCCGATAAGGTGCGGGTGACTCTGGGTGGCACAGCAGACGTCCAGGCATTGAGCGACAACTACTTGATTGTCCGGTATCGCACCACGGATACCAAAAATCCAGCTTTCGGAACATGGTCGGCATGGACCGAACCCCAGTTGGCCGAAGGATGGATCAAAAGGGTCTTGGCGGGTGTCAATCCATTTTCACAACGGGTATCGGACTTAATCAATAATCCGGTCAGCGACCAAGTCAGCATGTTGTCACAGGCGGGCACCCGGTGGGAAGGCAATGTGCCCTTGAACCAGGATAGTTTGAATAATTTCGGACTGATTCCAATTTACGAATCAGTTCTGAACATGGGGCGCAACATGAGCATTGAGTCGGGGATCAATTATGGACCGGCGAATGACGCCTTGTTGTTGGCTGCAGGCTACATTGCGGATCTCTACACGATATTAGGAAACGAAGCTTGGGTGGAAGCTAACAACCCAACGGTAAGTGTTGGTGACAATGCCAATTTAAGCAGCATCGCCACATCGTTATTCCCATTCCTCGGTGAAACAGCCTCGTTAATGGAGCAGCAACAAGCGTTATTGCGGGGGCGAGATGACTTTTTAACCCCTGGAACGCGCCGATCACCGGTGTATAACAGACTTTATTGGAATTATACTCGAGGGATCAATGCAGGCGAAATTATTTATGCCCTCCACTTCAACATCAAAGCAGCACCGAATAACAACACTGGGAATGTCGGGGCATCGGATGCAGCTTACATGTTCCCGCAAGGTCACGGCGATGCTTATGGGCATTATCTCACCGCGCTCTTTAATTATTACAAACTTCTGATGAACCCCAGCTTCAGTTGGGTTCCGAAATCCGAAGCGGTGACGATTCTTGATACCCCTGTGGCGGTCAATTATTTTCACGAACGCAAGTTCGCGGCAACGGCGGCGACATTGGCGCGAACAGGACAATTGGTTTATGATCTTGCGTGGCGCGAAAGCTACATCCCAGGGGCGTCCAATGGATGGGCTTTCCTGCAACCAAGCGTCCAGAATATCAATGTGCAGGCGGGGTCACAAACCAATTTTACCAAGCGTTTCTGGGGTGCCGATCATTGGGCTGCTCGCGTCGGTCAAGGCACTTATTTGAACTGGGTTGTCGGGAATTCCTTGCTCCCGGATGTGGATCCTGATCCGCTTCATTTTGGTATTCAAAAGGTTGACCGCCAGACGGTCGCCGAACTTACAGAACTTCCCACTTTATCCGAAACCCTCCAAAACGGCATGGATAATGCCGAGGCTCATCTCAATCCCCTTGGGTTGCCGGAAAACACGGTGACCTTTGATCTCAACCCCAATCTCCTCACGGGAATTGAGCCAAAGACTCACTTTGAACAAGTGTATGAACGCGCCACAAAAGCCTTGGCAAATGCGGCCTACGCATTCGGACAGGCACAGGATGTCACCGAAGCATTGCGCGGACAGCAGGATAAGGTATCGGAATTGGTCAGTTCCATCAAAATCCAAGAACAATCGTTTACGAATCAATTGATCGAAATTTTCGGCACTCCTTATAGCGATGATGTTGGACCTGGAGCCACTTATCCTCAAGGGTATGCAGGTCCTGATGTCGTCCATTTCGCTTATATTGACCAAACAGATTTGGAGAATACGGGTGGGGTCTTAGGTTTTGCTGATCCAATAACCGGGGAAGATGCGACTCCACATACGACCGGACAAATGCAGGTGCCATTTTTTAATCAAGAAATTTACTCATGGTTGACCGACCCTTACCTTGTTGATTACACATTACTGGATCGCAATTCATCCTCTCGATTATATGACTTAGCTAATTATTATCATCCACCCGATTCACCTAACGTAGAGGAAAATGATTATTTGTATATCACGGTGGACACTCAGGGGTATATATCTAAACCTAATGAATGGACGGGCAAACGAACCTACAGCGGCACAATCCAACAGGCCATATTGAATTACAAGGCGGTATGGTGGGAATACGTGGTGGCCTGCAATGGTTCGGTTGGTACAGTTCAGGAATTTAACCAAAGAGTGGCTCGATATAGATATATCCGAAAATATCTACTTGAAAAAGAAACAAAACTAGAACGAATAGATAAACTCAATCGTGTATTCACACAAATAGACACTGTTAATAAAATATTTAGTGAAAATGCTGATGCGGCTGAGTCAATAATCGATGGGATAGGGGGAGCCATGGAAGAGGCGGTCCCTGATATGATGATCTTTGGTTTGGCGAATGGTGGCGATCTTACATCCCCGATCGCATCAATTGTAACTGCTTCTAAATTCTCCTCTAAAATAGCTGTATCCGTGGTGGCGATGGCCGTCAGTATTGGCACCATCTCTGCCATGAATGACTTAACCCTCAAAATTGCAGATATTGAAAACGAAATCAGGGATTTAGATTTGGATCGTGAACTGGCAGATCAAATTGAGGAGATGATTGTGACGACGGCAGAATTCACGGATCGAGTTGTGGACGTAAATTTGGCGGCAAGAAGGCTGAATGAGGCGGAAGTAGCTGTGCAGACGGCCGTGCAGCAAGGGTATCAACTGTTGGCAACGCGCCATTCGTTCCGTGTCCGGGAAGCGGCCATAATTCACGGATTCAGAACCCGTGATGCGAGTTATCGATTGTTCCAAAACGAAAAGCTGGAACGCTATAATACCCTATTTAACTTGGCTCAACGCTACTCCATGCTCGCGGCTGCCGCCTATGATTACGAAACAGGATTGTTGGGAACTACCGCCGGAAAGGGAGTCATCACCCAGATCGTAGGATCGAGATCACTCGGTGTTGTCGATAGTTCGGGCAATCCTCAATTCGTGGGCGAAGGTGCTGGGGATGCTGGGTTGTCCTCTGTTTTGGCTGCGCTCTGGGCCGATTGGGGCGTGCTCAAAGGGCGACTTGGGTTTAATAATCCCGACGGATACGGAACGGTTGCTTCGTTGAGAAGTGAGAATTTTCGAATCCTTCCCGACACGAGCGGACAATCGTCATGGGAAGACCTGCTGAACCGCAGCAAAATGGCGAACCTCTTGGCGGATCCGGATGTGCGCGTCAATTGTTTGGGGTTAGACAAGGGGGATAGTCTCCCAGTGCCTGGAATTGTAATCCCATTTTCCACCACGATCGCGAATGGATACAATTTATTCGGAAAATCGCTCGCCCCAGGAGATCACAATTTCAGCGACAGTTCATTTGCCACCAAAATCTTTTCTGTTGGGGTGGCATTGGATGGGTATTTGGGGATGGATGTTCCTGCCGGAAACGTGGGTGGGGTTATCGCGTCGGGGGGACAGACCCCCACGGATCCATCCGCCACATTCACGGATCCTAATGCCTTATCGGCAACGCCTTACGTGTATTTGATCCCGGTGGGGGTAGATTCCATGCGCTCGCCGCCGTTGGGAGATGTCTCCACGATCCGGAGTTGGGAAGTCGCTGACTTGGCGATCCCGATGCCCTTTAATATCGGGGCGTCAGGGTTCTCCACCAAGGCGCTCTGGCAATCGAGCGACTCGCTTCAGGAGGCTTTGTTCGCCGTGCGGAAACATCAGGCGTTTCGTCCTGTCCCGTCAGCGAGTTATTTCGGGAACGCTATTTACGGTGGAAATAACGGGTTGCAACGGTCGCAATTTACAAATAGTCGGCTTATTGGTCGATCGGTGTGGAATAGCCAATGGAAGCTCGTTATTCCCGGGTCAGCGTTGTTGAGCAACCCTGAAGAGGGAATGAAGCGACTCATTCAATCCGTGAGAGATGTCAAAGTGTATTTTGTCACATATTCCTATTCCGGAAACTAGGAGGAACCAAGATGATTAGCATGAATAAACTGATTACAACTCGGGTGTATCCTTGGATGGTGATTGGTTTCATCGCGGGGTTGGCGTCCGTGAATGCCTTCCCCCCTGCGCCACCTGCGGAGGTTTACGGGACGGTGCGCGATGAGGCAGGCAACCCACTGAAACCGGGGGTGGCGAAAGTCATTTTCGACCCAGGAAATGGTCGTTTCTTGGTGGGCGATGTAAAGGCTCAACTAGCTCCTGACCAGAACTATTCATTATTGGTGACGATGGATTCGGGAATCACGCGTGATTTGACTCGTGCAACGGCGTTGCTCCCAGCGGCACCCTTCCGACTGAAAATCAAGATCGGCACAGTGGAATATGTGCCGCTCGAAATGCAGGGGAATCTGGCGGTTCTGGGCACTCCGGGCTCTCGCACACGTCTCGATTTAACCTTGGGGATTTCTAGCAATAATGACGGCCTCCCGGACGCTTGGAAACTGCAGATGATCAATGGCTTGGGTTTGGATTTGAATCCGACTCAAATTCACCCTGGTGATTTTGTCCCTGGCACCGGATTGACTTACGGTCAGGTCTATAGTGCAGATACTTACAATGTGGCACCCACCAATGGGTTCACGTTGAAAATTGACGGTGTGGAAGGTCGAAACTCTAAATTCACGTTCACGGGGGTCAAAGGTCATACTTACAAAGTTCACGCAGGAGCCGTGATTGACCATTTGGAGCCGGTGGCCTTTCAAATCAATCGCAATGGGGATCGAAGTGCGTTGGTGCAATCGTTGATGGCAACCAACACTTCATTGATAAAAATTGAAATACCAGCGGCGACAGGGTCTGAGCCCATGGCTCAGTTCTTTCAGCTGCTGGTGGAATGATAAACTTAACCAAGGTTCGTCACATTGAGCCTGAACTCTATGCAAAAGGTTCGATGGTTTGTTTGGCTGGGGGGATTATTGGCTCTGGGAGGCCTGACTGCTCTTCTTTTTTATCCCAAACAAACAATTCCCGGAACCGTCGTCGAGGTTGTCATAACCAATATTTTCAAAACAAATGGAATAATTTGGAAGATGGGTGATACGAAACCGTTTACAGGAGATCTACTGGATCTTTATCCAGACGGAAAAATTTTATCGCGATCAGAAATTAAAAAAGGGAAACTTCAAGGAGTCTCTAGAGGATATTATACGAACGCGGTTTTGCAGATTCAGGAGCATTTCGTAGGGGGAGTCTCCGATGGATTGCGGGAGAAGTGGTATCCGGACGGAAAACTTCAGATGAGGGGGATGATCGTCGCGGGGGAGTTCCATGGTGATTTTTCTCGTTGGCACACCAATGGCCAACTGTCGGAGGTGCTCAAAATGAATAAGGGGAAAGCAGACGGGGAAGCATTCAGTTATTATCCAAGTGGTTACCGAAAATCTTTTGCCCGCATCACAGCGGGCGATTTGTCGAGTCAGGTGCTATGGAAAGATGGGGAACTCAAGGGATCCGAGCCCATTCCCTCAAAATAGAACCAATCCGTGGACAAAAAGTTACAACATAATCTGCAGAGACCGCTGAAGTCTGAGCCGAGTGCTCGACGTTCTGCGGGTATGTGGATCATTGTCCTCGCTTGGCTTTTCTTATTTACAGGGCAGGCAGAACGAGCTTCGAGCACTTCGTATCAACTTTTGGATTCCTCTTTTATGCCGGGGACTGTCAGTGCGGGTGGATCCATCTATTCCGTCGCACAAACCGTTGGCGATTGGGGCGGTAAAAGTTCGTTGGAAAAAGGTGAGGTTTCCTTTTATTTTGGATTTGATGGTCGTATTTTTGCGGGAGCTCAATCGATTGATTTTGCATTGATACCTGACACGATTTTTTCCGATAAGGTGATCGAGTTGGAGGCTCGAGCTATTTTGCCGGTTACGTTCACAGTGACGCGCGGATCGGCCACAGTGAATGGCAACCTGCTGACACTCACGGGTGCAGGAACCGTGGAGGTAGTCGCCAGTCTAAAAGGTTCCCCCGAATATGGTGCGGCGACATCCGTGACTAATACGTTCACCGTGGGTAAAGCGACGGCGGTGGTGACGTTGGCAGGGTTGGCACAAGTGTATGACGGAAGCGTGAAGTTAGCGACGGCGACGACAGATGTGGCGGGTTTGACGGTGAACCTGACCTACGATGGGTCGTCAGCAGCACCGCTCAATGCGGGGAGCTACGGAGTGGTGGCGACAGTGGATGATGTTAATTACGAGGGAAGTGCCACGGGGAACCTTGTGATCGCCAAGGCAGCCCAGACGATCACATT
>CAMBHS010000137.1 GCA_945867235.1 Akkermansia muciniphila | reverse complement strand
GCAACCACTCGATATCTTCGGATCCAATCAGCCGTCCTTGCAATCGTTGTTTTACTTCCATCCCAGAACATTGAACCGATTTGATCCGGTAGTCCAGCCTTCTCACCAACAACTTCGGGATGCTCGGGGTGTCGCGTGGTGTTTGTGTGTAACCAATGGGGGATGATCAGGGTCTGTAGGTTCGACATTAGTTAATTAAAAGTGTAAATTTGAACGATATGGCCAATGCAAAGAGTTCAGGGTGGTTGAAATGGGTGATAATCCTCATCGTGCTGGGAGGCACGGGTTGGGGCGCATGGAATTGGAAACTATCCCAAGGCAGTCCTGAAGAGGTGATCTTCCGCACAAACTCCGTTTCTCGGGGCGATATCACTCAGTTGGTCAAAGCCAATGGAGCGATTGTGCCCGTAAAAACCGTCATCGTGGGCAGCCAAGTTTCCGGCATTATCAAGGATCTGAAAGCGGATTTTAATTCCCGGGTCACCCAAGGAGACTTGATTGCGCAAATTGACCCTTCCACCTTTGAACAGAACGTGGGTCAGGCCGAGGCTGAATTAGCGAATTCCAAAGCGGGTCTGGAATTGGCCCAGGTGAATTTCAAACGAGCGAATGAGTTGCGCGAAGCCAACCTTATCCCCGTTTCGGAGCATGACAAAGCCCTCGCTGATCTGCATCAGGCCCAGGCAGGTTTCAAAATCAGGGAGGCCGCGGTTAAAAAGGCGAATGTTGATCTTGATCGCACAAAGATTTACGCCCCGATCAGCGGTCTCGTCATCATCCGCGCTGTCGATGTGGGGCAAACGGTGGCGGCGAGCATGAATGCGCCGACGCTCTTCCAGATCGCCCAGGATTTGACGAAGATGCGAATCGAGGCAGCGGTGTCCGAAGCCGATGTGGGTGGCGTAGAAGAAGGGCAAGCGGTCACGTTTTTGGTCGATGCTTTTCAAGGGCGAACCTTCAAGGGCAAGGTGCAGCAGGTCAGGTTTGCGCCAACAACCAATCAAAACGTCGTGACTTACACAACGATTGTTGAAGTGAGTAATCCCGATCTGAAATTACGACCTGGGATGACCGCCGACGCATCGATCATCACCGCCGAAAAAATCGGGGTGCTCAAAATTCCCAATGCCGCACTGCGGTATCGGCCGCCGGAATCTTCAATGCTGATCGATACCAACTCCCCTTCGGCTCCGGGTAAAACCAACCAATTGGCTGGTGCCAAGGCAGCGGGCGAATCCGGCGAAGGGCGACCAAACCGCGATGAAATGCGAAAACGTTTTGAAAGTATGACGCCAGAGGAACGCGAAACCATGCGAGCCCGTTTCGGTGGCGGACGCCCGGGCGGACGCAGCGAGGAACCTCGGGCGGAAGGTCCTGTCACACGCACTGTTTATATTCTCGCAGACCCATCCGCCGCTCCGGGAAAACAGTTGGCCAAGGCTGTTAAGGTCAAAGTGGGAATCACGGACAACTCATCCACGGAAGTTCTCGAGGGGTTGAACGAAGGCGATACCGTAATCATCGGTGCCGTGGCAGCCGCAGGTGCTGCGGGCTTAACAACCGCTGGTCGGGGACCAACTACCCCCATGGGAAGTCCATTCGGCGGCGGCGGAATGCGTCCTCGTTAACACCTAAAGATCATGGCTGCATTGATCAAGCTGGAGAATTTCAGCAAAACTTATAACAGCGGTGAAATGGAAGTCCACGCCGTGCGCTCCGTGTCGTTGGAGATTCAGGCAGGCGAATTCATTGCCATCATGGGTGCCAGCGGTTCGGGCAAATCCACGATGATGAATTCGGTGGGCTGTCTTGACCGACCAACCTCTGGGAAGTTCTGGTTGGACGGAGTGGATGTGGGGAGTCTGGGGCGCGATCAACTGGCGGATCTTCGCAATAAAAAAATCGGCTTCATTTTTCAAGGCTTCAACTTGTTGGCACGCTCGACGGCTTTAGAAAACATCGAGCTTCCCATGCTTTACTTGCGCCCCAGCATTCCGGCTCGTGAACAGGTCGAGCGTGCCAATCAGGCCTTGAGTATGGTGGGTCTGGCGGATCGAGGTGATCACCGACCCAGTCAACTTTCAGGCGGACAACAACAGCGCGTTGCGATCGCACGTGCGTTGGTCAACCATCCCAAATTACTCCTCGCCGACGAACCCACAGGGAATCTGGATACCCAGACGAGCATCGAAATCATGGGGGTGTTTCAGGACCTCAACCGCAAGGGGATGACGGTGATCATGGTGACGCATGAATTAGATATCGCCCGCTATTGCAAACGGAACGTCGTGATGAGGGATGGTCGGATTGTGGGAGATACAGCGGTGACCAACCGCCTCGACGCAGTGGAAGAACTTCAGAAACTTCGCTTGGAACACCAAGCAGTACAATTGGCGACATGATTATCATAGCCACCATCCGAATGGCGATTCGAGCCTTGCAAAGGAACACCCTGCGCACGCTCCTGACCATGCTGGGTATCATCATCGGCGTGGGTGCGGTCATTGCCATGATCAGCATCGGAAACGGCGCGCGTGCCCAGATCGAATCGCAAATCGCCAGCCTTGGACAAAACGTAATTCTGGTGATGTCGGGAAATTTTTCTCGGGGCGGTATCGGAATGGGATTCGGTAGCGCGGGCACACTGACTAAAGAGGATTTTGAGGCAATGACCCGTGAAGTCATCGGCGTCTCGGGTGCGAGCCCTGAGGTTCGTGGTAATGCACAAGTCGCGGCTGGCAACCAAAACGTGAACACATCGATCATCGGAGGCTCGGAGGAATACGCCGTTATCCGATCGTGGACCATCACTTCGGGATCTAATTTTATTGATCAGGACGTGCGGAGTGCCAACAAGGTCGCGCTGCTAGGTAAAACGACAGCAGGCACTCTGTTCGGCGACGGTGAGGCAGTGGGACAGGTGATTCGGATTAAAAACGCACCGTTTGTCGTGGTGGGGGTTCTCGGGGCGAAAGGCTCTGACGCACGCGGCTTTGACCAAGATGATATCATCATCATTCCATACACCTCAGCCATGAAACGCATCACGGGCGGCACCACGTTCCGTAGCATTTCGGTTCAGGCGATGGATGCGGCATCCTCGCCGCAGGTGCAGAGTGACCTGAACGAACTTCTCCGCCAAAGGCACCGGATTCAGGATGGCAAGGAGGATGATTTTACAATTCGATCGCAGCAGGAAATAGCCGATTTCGCCACCGCCAGCACCAAGGTGATGACGGTGTTATTGGGGTCCATCGCGGGCGTGTCGTTGCTCGTGGGTGGCATCGGTATCATGAATATCATGTTGGTGAGTGTCACGGAACGAACGCGCGAAATCGGGGTTCGCATGGCGATCGGTGCCCGAGGTCAGGATATTCTCCTCCAATTCCTGATCGAGGCTGTCGTCCTCAGCGTGGTGGGGGGAGGGGTAGGGGTTATCTTTGGTATTGGCGGTGCCTATGCGGTCGCAAAAACACAGAATTGGGCAACCTTGGTCTCCACGAGTTCTGTGGTGCTCTCCTTTTTAACCAGTGCCGGGATCGGTATTTTCTTCGGATTTTATCCCGCACGAAAAGCCGCACAACTGGACCCCATCGAAGCATTGAGGTTCGATTAGGGCTCGGCTTTGTCCCCCGGAAACCCTGCTAGGCAAGACCCATGTGCTTCAGGACTTCGGGGGAAGGCCCATCAAATTTCGGCAGTGGCACATTTCCAATGTATCCAATGTCTTTCATGCCGATTTCTGAGGTATAGAATCCCGTAGAAGTGAGATCCCTGACCTTGGCAAAAAAGAGGGCGCCGAACGCAAATTCCGGTTTGGCTTTGGGTAGATAGGCGATGTCATCGCATATCCCGGTTTTTTCAGCTTCGGTAAGGTCCACAAAATCTTTCCCGTTTCGCCTTAAGCTTTCGGTGTTGAGCCAGGCGAGCCCTCCTCTAACCACCAACTTGTCAGCCTGTTGGATGGGGTAGATCGCACTGACCCACTCATTGATAAAGGCAGGGACGCCTGCCTGCGATGCCGAGGGAGATTTGTCGTCCTTGGGGAGGATCAGGTCACACAAGGCGGTGAGTATCTTAAGTTCCGATTCGGCGAGGACACCTTTCCAATCCAGAACCGCTTTCACAAGATTAGGATCGGTTGCCGAGCGTGTTGGCGTTCCTGCATTCTCAACTTTCTGAGCCAACGTGGCTGGAGCAAATGCGCCGGCTGCACCCGCACCCGCCATCCATTTCAGGGCTTCGCGCCTTCCCATTTTATTTTCAGGGGTGCTCATTTTATAGGTCTCCTTTTTTCATGGAAGCCATGATGTGATCGGCGCTCCGCCAGGCGAGAGCCATAATCGAGAGAGTGGGGTTTTTGTCTGCGTTGGAAACAAAGGGCCCGCCGTCGGTGACGAAAAGATTCTTCACATCCCAACTCTGGCTCCACTGGTTCAGCACAGAGGTTTTCGGATCGGCTCCGATGCAGGTCGTTCCCACCTCATGAATAATCTCCCCCGGTCGGTAAATGGCTTTACGTCCATCTGTTTCAACAGGCGAGGTCGTTTTTCCGCCCATCGACTCAATTATTTCGGCGAACGTTTTGTGCATATGCGCCGCTTGATTCGTCTCCTGATCCGACCATTTCCAATGAAATCGAAGAACAGGAATTCCCCATTGGTCCACGACATTGGGATCGATCTCGCAATAACAATCATCATTGGGGATCATTTCGCCGCGGCCTGCAAAAGTGATGAAACTCCCGAAATAACGTCGAGCCTCCTCCTTGAGTTTCCTGCCATAAGCCCCACCCGTTTGAGCCTCCAATCCGTCAAAAATCCCTGGGGCAGGCATCCGACGCCCCCCGCTGAATTCGATATGGTAACCGCGTGCAAAATTCAATTTTCCCGCAGCCTGCTCTTTATATTTCCACCATGGAGTATACATGTGGATCGAGGAAGCTCCGTCATCATTGTTCGGTGGGCAATTCTCGAGAGCTGGAATTTGTCCAATAACTTTCGCCCCGACTGTGTCCATCAAATACCGCCCCACCTTGCCGCTGCTATTCCCAAGTCCGTTCGAAAAAAGTGTGCTTTTTGAATTGAGCAGGATGCGGGCGGACTCGCAACCACTGGCGGCCAAGACCACGATCTTCGCTTTGACATGTCGATCCCGTCGGGTCTCCTTGTCGATATAATGCACCCCGGTGGCTTTGCCTGATTTGTCGATCGTGACCTCGCGCACCATCGCATCCGTGATGATGTCAAGGTTGCCCGTGGCGATCGCGGGCGGAAGTAGAACCGTGGTGGATTGAAAATTGGCCTTGATCGAGCAACCGCGTCCGCACGCCGTCGCCCAAAAACAGGCCATACGCTTTTTCATCTCCGCTGCCAGAGTCGCCGCTGCTTTCGGATTATTCGGATGTAATCGTCCGGGGAGGGTGAGGTAATCTTGTTTCCGGGTCAGTATGGCGATGTGTGCCGGTATCACGGGAACTTTAAGGGGGGAGCACCCCTTCTTGACCAGCAGTTCATAACCCCTGGGTTTGGGAGGTGGCTGCAAAACCCCGGGTGAAGAATCGGGAGTGTTCTCCAACCCTTCATTGGTGCCGTAAACACCGATCAAACTTTCCACCCGGTCGTAATACGGAGCGACATCCTCGTAGTTCATCGGCCAGTCAAGACCAAGCCCGTCTCGGCTGCGGGGTTTGAAATCATACGGTCCCATCCTGAGCGAGATGCGTCCCCAGTGATTCGTGCGACCTCCCAGCATGCGAGTCCGCCACCACATAAAATTGCCTCCCGCTGCGTTCGTGTAGGGCTCTCCGGGAACCTGCCACCCGCCGTCGATCGTGGCGTCATAAAAACCGAAGGGCTTGTCCGGCGTGGGTGCTCCGCGCAGGGGCGCATCCTTCGGCAACTGGAACATCGGGGTTTCGGTGACAGGATCGTAATTCCTGCCGGCCTCCAGCATCAGGACTTTCACTCCTTCTTGGGCTAGGGCATAAGCGGTCATGCCGCCGGCTGCACCGGAGCCGACCACGATCACATCATACTCGGTTCGTGTTTTGGAGTTGGTAATGAGAGGCATTGTCCCAAGTCTTTACCCCAAAAAACCATCGCATTCAACCGGAAATATCTTTCTCATCGGGCAACCTTGGTACATCGTGACCCCCTTGATGAGGAAGAAGAGACTCTAAAGGGATGGGGTGGAGCAAGAATATTTTTGGTGAAAGGTGGGGTGCTTTGAGGGCTAGTAAGTCGGCGGGGCTTTTGTAACCACGGGAGCTGTT